>DATJUF010000082.1:0-5517 GCA_035502655.1 Binataceae bacterium (SeqCode) | reverse complement strand
GGATGTCCAGCGCTCTTACGGGCCTGCCGATAGATTGGCAGCGTTTCCCTAAGCTTCGCAAAGGGATTGATTGGCGTCGCAACAAAAATCGGCAGGCCCATGCGGCCCATGTGTTCAAAGGTTTCGACGCTATTAGCGGCGGCACGGATTGGCGGATGAGGTTGCTGCACCGGCTTTGGTACAACCGAGAGGTTGTCCACTTTGAAGAATCGTCCGGTGTGTGAAACACGTTCGTTGGTCCACGCTTTAATGATCACTTCGAGCGCTTCCACGAAACGCTCGCGACTCTCAGCTTGCGGAACTCCAAAGCCGGCAAAGTGTGTCGGAATCGCGCCGCGCCCAATGCCAAATTCCACTCGGCCGTTGCTGATTACATCCAAAGTCGCGATCTCCTCCGCGACTCGCAGCGGATGTGAAAGCGGCAGCAGCACGATCGCGATGCCGAGCCGGAGCGTGCGTGTTCTCTCCGCCAATGCCGCGAGTAGCAGCAGCGGCGCGGGGGTAATCGAAAGGTCCGCGTTGAAGTGCTGCTCTACCGGCCATACCGATTCGAATCCGAGCGCCTCGGCATGCACTGATTGCTCCAGCGTATCCCGATAGCGCTGCACTGGCGATTGGCCACCGTAACAAGGCAATTGATAGTGGAGGCCGAATTTCATCTCTCTCCTGCCTTTCTCAGCGCAACGCCGGCCACAAGCTGAGGGCCGTCTCGCCAAAAAGCCAACGCTGATCCTCTTGCGGCAGAAAAGCGAGGTCATCCCGCGCCAACTCGACCTGCTCCTTGAAGCTGCGATCGTGCGTGGCGGGAAAATTTGATCCCCACATGATGCGGTTTGCGCCGAATCGTTCGATCAGCCGGCTGAAGAATTCTTTCGGCGTGCTGCGCCCACGCCGGGCCGCGTACAAGGTCTCGGTCGAGAACTTCAAGTAAAGATTCGGGAAACGGGCCAACTCGAAAAGCGGCTGGACCGAATCATACGGCGCACCGTCACGCAATCGCGGTAGCGCCAGATGGTCGATCGCCACCCGCGCCTCCGGAAAACGCTCTAGCAGCACCGCAAGACGCGCGACCTGATGGAACCGCGCCATGATGCAAATCGGAATAGAGAGGGCGACTGCCCTCTCCCATAATGGGAACGTGCGCGCATCGTCAATCAGCGTCTCGGGCTCGCCGATCGCAAACAGCCGCAGGCCACTGACTCCGCGCTCTCGCACCCAATAGGTCAATCGATCGGCTGCATCGGCCTGCCGTTGGTCCACAATGCAGACCGATACGAAACTGCCCGGGTACTGGCGCGTGCAATCCGCCGCATAACTATTATCGAACTCATACGCGCCATGGCCCTGGACCAGCACCGTGCGGTCGACCCCGGCCTCACGATTGAGCGCGAGCAACATCTCGGCCGAGGTATCGCGGACCCAGTCCTGCACGTCCGCTCGCCGCGGATATTTCTGTTGGTTCTCAGAGATAACATGGACGTGAGTATCGATGATCATATTGCGTACAGTTAGCGTATCGCGGATCTCGCGACAAAGCGCTCCGATGGGTCGCGATCCCCCGGATAGCTGCTTTTCGTCAGTTCCCTGCTTAGCCGCAAACAACGGCGAGCCTAAGCCCGCCGTCTCGAATCAACGCATTTGCTGGTGTCCGTGCCATAGCCCGGCACCGGCTGCAAGCTCGCTACCAACAATATATAGTTCACCAATCTGTGAACATTCAGGAAGCGGCCGAAGCCGCTCCTGCATTCCGAAACTAAATCGCGATATGGTACAGCGCGACGGCGTTCTCGAAGACTATCTTTCGGGTGACATCGTCAGGCACACCCGCGAAGTCACGTTCGACCACCTTCCGCGACTCGGGCCAGGTCGAATCCGTATGCGGAAAGTCGGAAGCCCACATATAATTCGTTGGCCCAAACAATCTGTATGCGGCCGGTCCAACTGGATCGTCCTGGAAGGTCGCATATAGCTGGCGCCGTATATAGTCGCTGGGCTTCATCGAAAGGGGCTGATCCATCATCGCGCCGAATTTCTCGAAGCCATGATCGAGACGATACATATAGTGCGGGAGCCAGCCGACATCGTTCTCCGCCGACACGATCTTCAATTTGGGAAATCGTTCAAAGACGCCACCAAAAATAATCGAGGTCAGCGAGCGCTGGATCTCATGAATCAAGTTCGCGTAGAGCTCGCCCATTTGAACTCTTCGCTTTCCTGAATTAGTCAGTCCCAAAGCTTCGCTGACTGCGCCGCTGTCGCTCTCTTTGCTCTTGCCCGTTATCACGTGCAGTGATAACGGCATTTCGCACTCGGAGGCGGACCGCCAAAGCGGATCGTATAGACTGCTGCTATAGGGCTTGTCCTCCGGCGGCGAACCCCAGATCATAGCGCCGCGAAGGCCCTTCTTCGCACAGCGCTCCAGCTCTTTGATTCCTTGTGGAATATCTTCGAGCGAAATCAGCGCGGTGCCGATTAGACGCTTGGGATTGTAAGAACAGAATTGTGAAAGCCAGTCGTTATAGGCACTGAAGCATGCGCGCTGCAAATCGGCGTCACGCAGGCTGAAGAGCGGCATTCCGAGGGTTGTGTACAGCACCTCGGCCTCGACTCCGTCAACATCCTGATCCTTGATCCGCTCGGCCGGGTCCCATCCGCTCGGGCGCGCGGCCTCGTAGCCGCGTTTCATATGCTCCTTGAGTTCTTCGCCACTGCGTCCAGTACCAAAGCCACCCGCCACCGGAAAGGGATTAAGTCCGGGGCCAGTGAAGATAAACCCCTGGCCATCCGGTTTAGCTACTACCCTCGGAGCCTGGTCTTTGAACTTGTTATCGAGACGCTCAACCCAAAAGTTCGCTGGCTCCATCACATGTGAATCTGCCGATATCAGGCGAAATTGCGTCATAATAGGCTCCTGAATTCTACCCTCTAAATTGACTATTTGCTTTCGCAGTCCCAACCCGGTGAGACAAGAAAGAAACTTGCTACTAGCAGTTACCAGAGCGCAGCACCTGGCCGGGCAGCGTCTCGCCTGCCTTGCCTTCGTGGTAAAGCGCCTGGCCGTTGACGATCACGTGTTCGATACCGCGAGACGGCATTACGATTCTGCGTCCACCGCCGGGAAGATCGTTGCGCATCTCGCCACGTCTGGCTGATCCAATAGTGTTGTAATCAAAGACGACGACGTCCGCCGCCATTCCTGGCAACAATCGCCCGCGGTTCTTGATCCCGAAGAAATCGGCAGGCTCGGAAGTCAGGCGCTTGATCGCTCGCTCGAGGCTCATCACTTGCCGATCGCGCACCCAGGTGCCAAGGAGGTAGGTGCAATAGCCCGCGTCACACAGCATATCGACGTGCGCGCCGCCGTCCGAAAGTCCGACCATCACACGCGAATCATTGATCAGTTCAGGAATGCGATCCTCATCGGCGTTGAACAGGGCCATTGTGAACTGGATGCGCAAGTTGTCTTCGAGCGCGAGATCCAGGAATGTATCGACGCCATCCTTGCCGCGTTGCTTTGCGACCTCGGCAACGTTCTTGCCTTCAAGCGGTTTCATCGCGGGATTGAAGACCTCCTTCACATCGAGCCGTTCCCATTTGCCATTAAAGACTGCGGGCCGCTCAAGTTCCTTGCGGAACGCCTGGCGAAAGCCCGGATCGCGATAGACCTTCTCCTGCACTTCGACGGGCTGATTGAAGACCGGATTCCAGCTCGTCAGATTCGCGAAGATGAAGGGATTGCGCAGATCAATTTGAATGATCAGCGGACGGCAGGTCACTTGCGGAATCGCGCCCCGCCTGATGAGTGGTTCCGCCTTACGCAGCGAGTCCTGACACGCTTCGGGTTGGTCATCGCGATTCACAAGGGCGAGCCAGGTCACTGGGCGCTCGCTCTCAGTCAGCAGAAGATCAAGGAATTCATATTCCTCGTCGTCTAGTACGGAGGCCGATTTGGTGAGCGCTAGCTCCATAGCACCCCGGCCCAGTTCCTTGAGCGCGTTCGCGTAGGCCTTGAACTCGTCACGACTTGCGTTTCGGCACGCGAGGGGCCGGCCCTTATAACCGATATGTTGCGCAATCGCGGTCGTGGTGAAACCGAACGCACCGGCTGCCACGGCTTCTTTAATCAGCGCCTTTATCTGAGTGGTCTCCCCTCGGGTGGCCGCGCGTTCCATCGACTCCTCGCCCATCACGAAGTGGCGAAACGGGGTAAGCGGCGCCAGGAAGCCGAGGTTGATACCTGATCCACGGCGCTGGGCCGCGTCAAGGTATTGAGGAAAGGTTTCCCATTCCCACTTGATTCCTTTGCCAAGCACCTCGAATGGGATCCCTTCGACATTGACCAGATCCCACGCCGCTATCTCGCGCACCGCTGGGCGGCACGGCGCAATCCCGACACCACAGTTGCCCATCATCACCGTGGTTATCCCGTGCCATGACGACGAGGTTATATATGGGTCCCAGCAGATTTGGGCATCGTAGTGCGTATGTGGATCGATGAAGCCGGGCGCGACGATCAAGTCGGAAGCATCGATAACTTGCTTCGCGCTGTCAGTGATCTTGCCAATTTCGACGATGCGCCCGTTCGCGATCGCGACGTCAGCGCGCCGCGAAGGTTCGTCGGTACCATCAACCACCGAGCCGTTTCTGATCAGCAAATCGTACGACATAAGAGATTCCTTTTCCTTTCGGTATCCGACGCAATCCTTTGCATCGTAAGGTGACTATAAAGGCTGCGAATGACGTCTCTCAGGTTGCGAATGGCGCACGGCGTCCACATGTCGGCAGATGTCCGCAGCGAAGATTTTGCTAATTCTATCCGCAAGCAACGCTAATAAAACGCTGCCGTGTTCGTCAAGCGAACTGACCTGACCCTAAGCGGGAGTTCAGAGCGTTGGGGGATGCGACGCAAACAATTTATTCCGGACAAGGTCATCGCGCTGTTGTGCCAAGCGGAAGTCGAGCCAGCCGAGGGCAAGCGGATCGGCGAGGCCGGCCCGGGCACCTGGAGAACTCTGAGCAGAGTTACCATCACTGGCGCGGTGGGTACGTTGGCCTGAAACTGGAACAGGCGCGGCGGATGAAGGATTTGGAGAAGAAGAACGAGCGCTTTTTCGTTCTCCAGCTCCTACCTGGGGGCAAACGACTTTGCAGGGCTCCTTCGCCTCCGAGGCGGATTCGGGCAACCGTTTGTTGAGGCGTGTCCGAGGGAAGAACGACAGCGAGCGATTCATCGATCGCGTAGCTATGCAACCTGAGGACATTCACCCATCGGGCTCTGTCTGCACCGTAGAGGCTCACAAAGCCCGGCGCCAAGCTCCGAAAGCGTATTGCTCTCTCCTTCTGCCCATCTACAGCGGACTCGACGTCGCTCTCGGCGGCAAATAGCCGAGCCCGCCGCGGCTGCATTACTCGATCCTGAGTGCGGTCGACGTGCCAGATTCCCTGATACCAGCGATGTAGCTCTACGATCCTGATGGGAGTCTATCGAGTAGCGACAGTGCGATTTCTCGGGCGCGC
>DATJUF010000081.1:0-2493 GCA_035502655.1 Binataceae bacterium (SeqCode) | reverse complement strand
GAGTAGTCGCCGACCCCGAAGATCATCGCTTCGAGGCGTTCAGAGGATGCGGCAATCGCTTCGACGTTGGACATGCCGAGGGCAGTCTCAATCAGGACCTCAAGGCCGAAGGGTTCCTTGCGCTTGACGTCCTGCTCGATTTGGCCGAGCAGGGTATCGACGTACTGAACGTCGAAGGCGGTGCCGGTCTTCGGCAACATGAACATGTCGAGGCGGGGGCATTGGAGTCCGATATCGAGAATGTCGCGGAAATTCCATGGCGTATCGAGGCCGTTGACACGGACCGCGACGGTCTTATCGCCCCAGTCGAGTTCGTTAAGAGCCGCGATCGCATTGCGGCGTGCGTTGACCTTTTGTTCGGGTGCAACGGCGTCCTCGAGGTCGAGGAAAATCACGTCGGCGCCGCCACTCGCGGCCTTGGCGAAGAAATGGGGCGAAGTGGCGGGAACGGCGAGCTCGGAGCGCTGCAACCTGAAGCGGCGCGGCTTATGGATAGTTAGTGACATACGGTAGCGTCCTGCGAATCGGAAGATGATCGGGCAAAGCTGGCGGCAATAGATACCTTTCCGATCATGCGAACGAAAGCCGGTAAAAGTACTTGCAATCCAAGCATGGCGGCGCCTGAATGGCAACCTCGCGCGTTTGACGGGGAAGGTGGGTTCGCCGTACTAGTTGCATATGCGAGCGGCGGTACGCCGCCCAATTGTGCCTGGAGGTAGGACGATGGAGTATCGCGCATTCGGCCAGACCGGTATCCAGATTTCGGCGGTCGGATTTGGCTGCTGGGAGATCGGCGGCGGCTACGGCAGTATCGAGGAGACCGAGTTTATCAAGGCGGTGAATCGGGCGCTGGAAATCGGGATTAACAGCTTTGACACGGCGGAGGCGTACGGTTTCGGCGCGTCAGAGAAATCGCTGGCCAAGGCGCTCGGCGGACGGCGAAAAGAGGCGGTGATCACGACCAAGTTCGGCGTCGGCTATCCCGATACGCCGAATTACCGTGACAGCTCGCGCAAGCGGGTGATGGAATCAATCGAGAAGAGCCTTAAGGCGCTCAATACTGACTACGTAGATGTCTATCTGATTCATTGGCCCGATCGGAACGTGCCGTTCGAGGAGCCGATGCGGGCGCTGGACGAACTGGTCAAGCAGGGCAAGGTGCGCGCGGTTGGGCTGTCGAACTTCAAGCTCCATGAAATCAAGGCATGCGAGCAAGCGCGGCGTGTCGACGTGGTGCAATATTGCTGGAATATGTTCGACCGGCGGATGGAGCAGGAGATTTTCCCCTACTGCCGCGAGAAGAATATCGGCGTGATGGCATACGGGTCGCTGGCTTATGGGATGCTTACCGGAACGCTGACTGAAGAAGGGTCATTCGACAAGGGTGACTGGCGCTCGAAGGGCGGACGGCTCGGCAATATCAACCTGTTCCAGCATCTGTTCGGCCCTGAGCATTACCTGAAGAATCTGCGCGCGGTCGAGGAATTGAAGGGAGTGGCAAAGCGGTACGGCAAGACACTGCCGCAGCTAGCGTTGCGCTGGACGACGTCGAATAAAGTCGTGAGCACAGCTCTAACCGGCTGCCGCAATCCGCGCGAAGTCGATGATAATGCGGGCGCACTCGGCTGGACGATTTCGGAGGCCGATATGAAGGAAATTGACGCGATTTTCGCCCGCCATGGCGCGATCACGACACCCGCAGTTTGGCTGGAGACAGAATAGGTAATTGCGCTAAAATCGCATCAGCTTGAGGCTGACAAAGCGAGGTATGTTCATGCCCATTCAGAAGTTCGAGCCCATGACAAAGAACTTTCCGACTTTCGACTGCGACGCTCATGTCACGGAACCGCCGTGGCTGTGGGATCGGGCCAAAGATTGGCTGACGGCCAGCGAATACGAGGACCTGAAGAGTAGCATCTGGTTCGATAAGGAGAGCGAGCAGCTAATCGTCAACGGCTTTGCGGATACGGGCTTAGGTTCGCAGCGAATCGGCGGAACGGCCGGCGTGGTCAACGTCTTAAGCTTGGCTGGTCCTGGCCTCAAGCATAATATTCAGCGCGCGCTCAATGTGCGGAATCTGGACCGCAAAACGGCGCTAACAAAAGAGCAGGCCGCCTACCTGGACCATCGCGGATCGTATGAGCCGAAGCCGCGGCTGAAGGATATGGACGTGCAGGGAATCGATCAGGTGATGATCATTCCTACTGATATCGATACCTACCCGTGGATTCAGAGCGCGACCGGCGCGCGGGCTATGTGCAAGGCCTATAACGATTGGGCTTACGAGTATTGCCAGGAGAATCCGGAGCGGCTCTACTTCGCAGCGCTGTTGCCGATGCAGGATCCAAAATTTGCCGAGCAGGAAGTCTATCGGGTAGCGGCGAAGGGCTGCCGCGTCGGCCTGATTCGTCCGATCGATGCGATGGGCAATTACCCGATTCAGCCGAAGTACGCGCGCGTGTGGCATGCGATGGAAGAGACCGGCGTGGTTTA
>DATJUF010000080.1:0-13427 GCA_035502655.1 Binataceae bacterium (SeqCode) | reverse complement strand
CCATTACAACCGCAGCTTCGGCAAACACGTCACTGCGATCTCCTCCGCGGCGATAGCGCACGTGCTCGCTTACCAATGGCCTGGAAACTTGCGCGAAATGGCTCATGCACTAGAACGTGCGATCCTCATGTGCGACAACGGGCGCATCGACGTGTGCGATCTGCCGCCAGCGGTTATCGAAGCAGCGGAGAGTACGCAATCGCAACAGCCTTCAGCACGGCTGCTCGAGCGGGGGCGATTGGCCGGGTCTTTCGAGCCTCGGCTGCCCGTTTCGATGACGGCTGGCCTGCTGGACCACGCACTTAAGGAAGCTGTAGAACGTTCACTGAAAGCGGCGCAGGGCGACTACGGAAGGGCCGCAGCGATGCTTGGGGTGTCGCGCGGCGTGCTCTACTATAAGATGATTCGTTTCGGCCTGACGAAACCGCTGTCTCAGCATGAAACCAATGTCCCGGGCGCATGGACCGAGTAATAACCTGGTAAGGCAACGCGGCTCCGGCCCACACGATTGAACTATACGATCGCCCGCGTGTCAGACCGGAACCCGATTACCTCTCCACACGGCTGCCAACGCCGCCACTACAAGCGGTTCGGAACTATCATCCTTTGGCTCGGCGACAACCGCCGCATCCGATCGCCAATCAGTAACGCTCCTGAGGCGGCGGTTTTAATCACTCAGGGGCGAAGCCGATGCGCGATTTCGCCGTACTTGTCGAGCATTGGCAGGACTTTGTCGGCCTTGGCCGGCGGCAATCCAAAGATGATGTCCTGAAAACCCCAATCGATTAGCTGCTTGACCTTGTCCTCTTTTGGCGTTGCGCCAAACACCCCGAGTTGAAGGCTCTCGAATTTGCGGCCCGCGCGCTCGGCCGTCTCCCGCAGCGTCTTCACTCCTTGTTCGAGCTGGTTCCCGGGACGATTGATCGGCATCCATCCGTCGCAATAGTCAACGACCCGCTCGAAGGCCTTTTTCGCTTCGGATCCCAGTAGTACCGGCGGACCGCCTGCCTGAACCGGCTTGGGGAAGCTCCATATCGGATCGAAGTTAACGAACTCGCCGTGAAACTCAGGGGTTTCCTTAGTCCATATCGCGCGCATGGCCAGGATTTTCTCGCGCAGGATCTTCCAGCGCTGCTTGAAAGGCGTGCCATGATTCGCCATCTCCTCGGCATTCCAGCCGCCGCCAATACCGAAAATCACACGGCCATTCGAGATCACGTCGAGCGATGCCACTTCCTTTGCCAATGTGATTGGATCGCGCTCGATCACCAGGCAGATACCCGTGCCGAGCTTGATCTTCTTGGTCGCGACTGCCGCTGCGGTCAGCGCCACAAATGGGTCGTGCGTATGCCAATACTCCGTGGGCAAGTCACCTCCACCCGGCCACGGCGATTGCCGGCTGGTTGGTATGTGGGTGTGTTCAGGGAAAAACAAAGATTCAAGCCCGCGTTCTTCGACCGCCTGGGCCAATTCGACTGGCTGAATCGCATAGTCAGTCGGAAACATCATCGCGCCAAAAGTTGCCATATCACTCTCCTGCCTGTAATTTCCCGCACAGAAAATCACCATTTCAGCTTGGTGTTTCTATGCCGCGAGGAGGCGCCTTGCTAGCGCCGCCAAGCCCGCTCGAGCGGCTAGGCCTTGGCGCTTGGCCGCGCTGAGACCTCCGCATGCCATCGCGCCAGATTCTTCTGTTCGGGTTGGATTGCGATCTTCGAGACACGGCCGAAATCGATCGCGATCAACGCCGTGATATCGGCGATGCTGAAGCGATCGCCCGCAATGAATTGGCGGTTCGCCAATTCACCGTCAAGCCATGCCAACCGGTCTACGGCGTTGAGCCGTTGCGCCTCTGCATATTCAGGAACCTGCCGGATGCGGCCCTTGAAAAAATCGTGGCGCTGCCGGAACGAATCGGCGATCGGAATCATCACGGCGAGTTCTATTCGTCGGTTCCACATCTCGACCAGCGCGCGTTCCTTCGCGCCCACGCCAAATAGTGGCGGGTCAGGCTTGATCTCCTCAAAGTAACGGCAGATCGCGACGCTTTCCGCTATATGCGTGCCATCGTCGAGTTCCAGCACCGGCACGCCCGCCAGCGGATTGATTTTTAGAAACTCCGGCTGGCGGTTGACCGCCTTGCCGATATCGACCGATTCGTACGGAACCTGAATCCCTTTTTCCGCGAGAAATACTCGTACCCGCCGCGGATTCGGCGCAGCCTGGCTGTCGTAGATCTTCATCGATACTTTCTCCGGCGGCAAAATTGATCGGGCATGGCCGCTTGCCGCGACTATACTAGCTAATGCTTCTCCAGCACCAATCCTTGCTCTAATCTTCGCAAGGTGCGATACCAAAGGTATTAGTTATAGCCTTCACTTGAAATTAGGAGGGACTTGTGATGCCCGCGCATGCGCACGTTATTTCAGCCGACTCTCACATGATGGAGCCGGGCGACCTGTGGGTCGAACGCCTCGGCCAAAAATTTCGCGATGATGCTCCACGTGTAATCAAGCGCGAGGGCAAAGGCGGCTTTGTTTTCGTCGCGCCCGGATTGCAGCCGTTTCCAGTCGCGGGCGGATTCGCCGCCGGCCGCAGCGGCGAGGAGTTAAAGCAATTTCTCAAAGACGCTGGGCAGGATAGCGGCTACGAAGCGGCCCGTCCTAGCGGATGGGATCCCGTCGAGCGCCTGAAAGACCAGGACATCGACGGCGTGCAGGCCGAAGTGCTTTATACTACCTTGGGCATGACTCTGTTCGGGCTTTACAATGACGAACTCCAGCGCGCCTGCTTCAAAGTCTACAATGACTGGGTGGCTGAGTTCTCTTCCCACAACCGCAAGCGCCTGATTGGTATCGGGCTGGTCTCGCTTGAAGATATTGGCGAAGGCGTCAGGGAATTAGAGCGCTGCGCCAAAATAGGACTGCGCGGGGCGATGATCTGGGGTGCGCCGCCGCGCGAAAAACCCTATTACCTGAATGACTATGATCCCTTCTGGCAGGCCGCGCAGGATTTGGAGATGCCGCTGTCGTTGCACGTGATCACGGGCAAGAAGCCGCCCAAGTCGCCCGAAGAACGCGAGAAGGCCAAATCGAAGGACCCGTCATTCTCGCGCGGCTACATGAACCTGATCCATGAGGTGCAGCGCTCGCTGACCGACCTTCTTTTCGGCGGTGTGATGATGCGTTTCCCGCGCCTCAAGCTGGTCAGCGCGGAAAACGATGCCGGCTGGATTCCTCACTACATGTATCGCGCGGATCATGCCTTCGAAAAATTCGGGGCACTGTCAACCAATCCGCTCGAGATGAAGCCGAGTGAATATATCCGGCGGAACCTGTGGGCGACTTTCCAAGACGATCCGATCGGCCCGATGCTGTTCCGCTACTTCGGCGAGAACAACTTCATGTGGGCGTCAGACTTTCCGCATACCGACTCGACCTGGCCGAACTCACTTAAGGTAATCGATCAGGATTTCGAGGGTATACCGCCGGAGGTCACGCAGAAGATCATTTGCGGCAATGCGGCTAAGCTGTACAAAATTGATTTGAACTGACAGGGCGGACTAACGCCGCCACTTTTCGGCCGGATGCTGCATCGCGAGCGCCCGGCCATGAGGAACTATAGAATGTCTTACGACCTGGTAATCAAAAACGGCACAGTCGTTGACGGTACCGGCGCGCCGCGCTTCCGCGCCGACATCGCAGTCTCCGGCGAGCGCATCGCCGAAATCGGCAAAGTAACTGAGAGTGGCAAAAAGACGATCGACGCCACTGACCTGATCGTCTCCCCTGGCTTCGTCGATCCCCATACTCATTACGACGCACAAATCTGCTGGGATCCCCTTATCAGTTGCACTTCATGGCACGGCATCACGTCGGTCGTAATGGGCAATTGTGGCGTCGGCGTCGCGCCCTGCAAGCCCGACAATCGCGAAATCACTGCCTGGGATCTCACCAACGTCGAGGCCATCCCCTTCGATTCCCTGAGCAAGGGCGTCACCTGGGATTGGGAAACCTTCCCGCAGTTCCTCGATGCTGCGGCCAAGCGCGGCAGCGCAATCAACCTCGGCTTCCTCGCGCCGCTCACTCCGTTCCGTCATTACGTAATGGGCAAGGAGTCGATGGAGCGAGCTGCGACCGAGGATGAGACCAAGCAGATCACAGCGCTGCTCGGCGAAGCGGTCGGGGCCGGGGCGCTCGGCTTCTCGACCACCACTCTGCCCCAGCACATCGGCTTCAAGGGCACTCCCCTCGCCTGCCGGCTCGCCAGCAATGATGAGCTCAAGTCGTACGCCAACGTGCTAAAAGCCCATCGCAAGGGTGCAATTGAAGTCGCCTTGACGCGCAAGATTGCCCAAGTCTCGGACCGTGAATACGAACTGCTCGATATGCTGCTGACTGAAAGCGGCCGGCCGGTGACGTGGCTCGCGATGGCGACTTCGCCAAAGAATCCCGAACGCTCCCGGCAGACGTTAGAACGGCTCCAACCGCTAATTGCGCGGCGTGGCCTGCCGCAGGTACTTTGCAAGCCATTTGTGGCCCAGCTCGACTTGCGCAATCCGTTCACCTTTGCCGATATGGAATCGTGGAACCATATCTTTAATCAGCCGGTCGAGAAGCAGAAGAGCATCTACGCCGATCCGGCCTTCCGGGAGACGTTCCGCAAAGACCTGATGAAGCCGCATCTGTTCACAGGCAAATGGCATCGGGTCGAGATTCTCGAAGTGACTAATCCCGCGCTGAAGCCTTACGAGCGCAAGACCGTGGCCGAAGTCGCCGATATCCGTAAGAAAGATCCGCTCGATACTTTCCTCGACCTCGCGATAGAAGACGACCTCAATATCCAGTACACGATGGCGCAGTATCATGAGGATGGAATACGGGAGCTGATCAACGATCCGCGCACGATGCTGGGCCTTTCTGACGGCGGCGCGCACGTCGATATGCTATGCGACGCGGGCTATGCAACGTACCTGCTCGGACATTGGGTGCGCGAGCGCGAGGCGATTACGCTGGAGCATGCAGTCAAGCGCATCACCTCGGAGCCGGCCAATTTCTTCGGTATCCGCGAGCGCGGCCAATTGCAGCAGGGATGGAAAGCCGACATCACCCTATTCGATTACAATACCGTCAATTCGGCACGCCGGGCGAAGATGCAACATGATCTCCCGGGTGGCGGACGGCGTCTCGTGATGCCCGCCGAGGGTATTGAGTACACGATCGTGAATGGCAGCGTGCTGTATGAGCATGGCAAGCACAGCGGTGCGATGCCCGGCCAGGTGATCCGCTCGGTCGCCGACTGACTCCCGCCTGACTGACGCAGTAACAAAGGGCTGGTGATGCAACGCATCGCCAGCCCTTCTTTTATTTCACCCCACAACTTTCAAAAGCCTCCTCCATCACTGTCGAAATCAGGCCAACCCTTTTGAGTGCCGATCGTTCGGAGTCTTCTCCGGAGCCTTCTCCGGAGCCTTCTCAACGCAACACTGCTGCTGAACTGACGGCTCGGTTGCGCCTGCTGAGGGGATTTCACCCTTAGCCGGAATTTTTCATTGCGGCATCGTGGGCCACCCACAGGGGCTCTAATAGCCGATCTTTTCGCGATTCAGACGGACAAAAGGGGGTAATTCTAATGGCTAATGCCAATCTCCATCCAATCAGCGGAAGCGCGCGTATGCCGATGCATGGTGCGCGCGCGATCGGCGCCGCCGATCCGCATGAACGATTTGAAGTGACCGTTGTGGTTCGCCGCCCCCGGTCAAGCGTCCTTGAGTATCTGCTGGCGGCGCAAGCGGCTACCGGTAAATTCCTCACCCGCGGCGAATTCGCGCAGGCGCATGGCGCCGATCCAGCAGACCTCGACGCTGTCGCCGATTTCGCCCGACAGCATAATCTCACAGTGGTCGAACGAAGCGCCGTGCGCCGCGCCGTGACGCTCTCCGGTACCGTCGCGAGCTTCAACCAGGCCTTTAACGTTGACCTGCAAACTTATGAGCATCCCGACGGCACTTATCGTGGACGCATAGGCTCGATTCATCTTCCCGAGAGCCTGAAGGACCGCGTCGAAGGCGTCTTCGGCCTCGACAATCGTCCGCAGGCCAAGCCGCATTTCCGCCGCAGCAAGGCTGATCAGCATCCGCTTGCCAATCAGGGCCTCGCCAGCTTCACGCCTCCGCAAGTTGCAGAGCTCTACAATTATCCGTGCCGCTTTAACGGCGCAGGTGAGGCGATCGCCCTTATCGAGCTCGGCGGCGGCTTCAAGCCTTCCGATCTCGGCGCCTATTTCAAACAGCTCAAAATCACGCCTGCGCCCAAGGTCAGCGCTGTTTCAGTCAGCCACGGCCAGAATGCGCCGACGGGCGACCCCAATGGTGCTGACGGTGAGGTAATGCTCGATATCGAAGTGGCCGGTTCGGTCGCACCAGCCGCACATATCGTTGCCTACTTCGCGCCGAACACCGATCAGGGTTTCCTCAACGCGATCACCACCGCAATTCACGACCATGTCAACAAGCCCTCGATCATTTCGATTAGCTGGGGCGGCCCGGAATCTGACTGGACTGCGCAAGCGCTTCAGCAATTCGACAGAGCGTTTCAGGAGGCGGCGAGCCTGGGGATTACCGTGACGGTAGCGGCCGGCGACAACGGCTCATCCGACGGAGTTTCCGACGGCGCCAATCATGTTGATTTCCCGGCCTCCGATCCCTGGGTGATAGCTTGTGGCGGCACGCGGCTGGTTGCCAATGGCGCCGCGATTGCACACGAATCCGTATGGAATGACGGCACTCAAGGCGGCGCCACCGGCGGCGGCGTCAGCGTGACCTTCCCGCGACCCGCTTATCAGTCAAAAATCAACATCAACGGCGCGAGCGGACGCGGAGTACCAGACGTGGCGGGCGATGCCGATCCTGAAAGCGGTTATAAGGTGCGGGTTGACGGCAGCGAGAGTGTCTTCGGCGGCACCAGTGCAGTCGCACCGCTATGGGCCGGCTTAATCGCGCTAATCAATCAGGCCAAGGGCGCGCCCCAAGGCTTTATCAACCCGAAGCTTTACGCGAATCCCTCGGCGCTCAACGAGATCACCAAAGGCAATAACGGCGCCTTCAGCGCTACCCCCGGATGGAACGCCTGTACCGGGCTTGGAAGCCCTGATGGCAATAAGCTCAAAAATATTATCTAGAACCTTCAGGGCTTTCAGCGCCGGCGTCGTCGTCCGTTTCCGTTTCGTGATTGCATCTCCGTTCGGTCCGGACTGCTGAAGAGACGGCGGTTGTGCACTTGGCAGCCGCCGCCTCGCTTTGAACGGCTGGCACGCTCACATGATCGTCCAGCCGGCATCAATAATGAACGGCGCGCCAGTTGCGAATGACGCGTCGTCGCTCGCGAGGAACAGCGCCACTTTAGCGATCTCATCAGGATCGGCCATCCGCCCGAAGACCGAAATACGTTGGAGCGCCTTGGGCTTCGGTGGTTCACCGCCACGAATCCGCTCCGCCATCGGCGTTTCGATTGCACCGGGACAGATGGCATTCACCCGGATGTTATAGCGGCCATATTCGAGCGCCGCGACCCTCGTCAGCGCAAGCACTCCGGCCTTCGCTGCCGCATAGGCCGCGCCACCGCGTACCGCTATCAGGCCGGCAATCGACGCCTGATTTATCACCGATCCGCCGCCGCCCGCCTTGACCATCAGCGGCAGCGTGTACTTCATCCCGAGAAAAACTCCGCGGAGATTGATTGCGATGACCTTGTCGAACTGCTCTTCCGTCATGTTCGCGAGGTAATTCGATTCGCCCTCAATTCCCGCATTATTGTAAACAATCGTCGGTACACCGAGCGCCGCTACTGTCTCATCGACCGCGTGCTTGACATCTTCCGCTTTCGAGACATCGGCTCTCAGCGCGATCGCCTTGCCGCCCGCCTTGGTGATTTCCGCAACCGTCTCCTTAACCTGGCCGTCGTTGATATCGATGGCTGCGACCGCCGCCCCTTCCTCCGCAAACAGGATCGCTGCGCGCTTACCCATCCCCGATCCTGCGCCCGTAATAAAGGCTGTTTTAGTGGTGAACCTCATGGATGCTTCTCCTCGTCGTTGCTCTGCTTCATACTTATATGGCGTTCACAGCAATTCATTTCCAGCAGACTGGCTGGCACTGTTCGTGCTGCGAATTCAGATTCTCATATCATCATCGCTATAAAATCACAGATGCCGCGATGCTTAGAAAAGAAACGTTATCCCTGCTGGGATTGATCCTGGCGCTAATCTTATGCGCACCAGCGGCTGCATGGGCGCAGGCGCAACTCGAGCTGCCACCACTGCCGCAACATACCACGCCGCCACCCTCGCATTCGCAAAACTCTACGGTGATCCCATCCAACCCGATGATGGCACAGCCTTCTTCCCCTCCGCCGGTAGAAGAAATACCTCAGGCCGCACCACAGGATGAGTCTCCCGAAACCGAAGTTCCGCCGCCGGTGGCGAGCCAGCCGGTTCTGCCTGCGATTTTCCGTGGATGCTGGCAAGGCACGGTCTACGCCCTCGACGACATCGAGTTCTTCCCCGGCTCGCCCGCCCACAGCACCTGGACGCCCAAGACGTATTTCGTTTGCTACCGCCGCACCGGCAATGGTCCTTTTCAACTCACCTTCAACCAAGCCGGGATTGAGCACGACAGCCGCATTTTCAACCCGGTCGGAAGCATCCAGCTGCTCTCGGCCTACGGCAACGAGGCGCTGATGCAGGCGTCCTTGCGCTTCGAGGAATATCGGTCCAGCCTGGCCAGTTTTTTCGGCTTCGGCGGCGGCACTTCGAGCTTTTCGGTCAACGAAAGCACCAAGCTGCGCTGCGTCGTCGACTCGGCCGGTATGCATGTATGGGCGACCGTCTACGGGACGCAATCTAGCCAACCCTGGTTCCAAGCCCATTGGCACGCCCTATTCCTTCCTGCGCCCAACAATATAACGCCTTAGCGGAGGCGGCCTGCGGGATCGACGCGAGTGCGGAGAGCTTCCAATTCGGCGATGGAAGGCGCGGGCGTTTCAGTGACCGTCGCGGGAATCACCGGTTTGAAGCCGGTCTCGCGTAAGACCTGATCCACCGTCACGCCACGATGGACCGATTTGAGCCGCATCCGCTTGCCCTCATCGTCGAAATCAAAAACACATAGCGGCGTGATGCAATATTTCGGGCCACCCCCGGGCAGCCCAATTTTTTTGCGCGCGTCTGCGCCTCCGCGTCCCCAGCCGAACGCACTGATATAGTCGCATTGCTCGACCAGAATTCGCGGACTGTGGCTGTTGAGCACGATGTAGTACCGTCCAACATGCGTACTTAAACTGGGCGTGCCGACCGAGCCAGGACCACGAAACTTGAGCCGCTTATAGTCCTTGCCGACGCCGATTAGATTGGTGTTGCCATAGGCGTCAACCTGAACTCCGCCGATGAAAAATACGTTTTTGAGATAATCCTTCACGCGATCAAAGCGGTGGCCGGTATCGCTGAACGATTCGGCCCAGCGCACCGTCCGGCAATCCCAGCCGAAGGCCGGCATTGGAATCATGTGCAGATTCGCGACATTCATACGTGCGCCCAGAAAGACCAATTCCATATTGGGTCCATGGGTCAGATGGGCAAGCCGCACGGCCGCCTCTGCTACTGGCATCGCGACACCGACGCGCAAAACCTCGCCGTCGTTCAGCTCGCGCGCGAGATAGACTGCCATCAATTCCTGAATTGAGTAGTCAGCCGGATAGTCACTCGAAATTGCTTGCGCCATTAACCTTCACCCTGCCGCAGGTTCCATTTGCCGAAATCGCGCCGCGACGTGTTTGCCGTACCATGGGCCTGCCACTAGCGCGAAGATCAGCAGCAGCGTCGGCAGCACCATTCCAATTATCAGCGGATGGGTCACGAAATGCATCGCGATTCCCAGAATCGCATTTACTGTTGCGGTCAATGCCCATAACAGGCTGATCTGATAGTTGGTCCGAATGAAGATCGGCTCGTGCCATACCGCTGGCGGTGCCTGCTCGCGCGCGAATTGGAGTGTGAATGGAAAGCCGATCGCGATCGTCGTCCAGAAGACGGCTCCAAACGCAGCCCAGACGATCAGCACATTGTAGCCATTGATTAGCCAAGTACCGATTGCCATCGACACCACGAGCATTACCACAAAAAAGCCCAGCGCAGTCGCATCGGGGATCTTTACTGCGCGATGGCGGTACTCAATCGCGACAATCACCGCGGTCACGATTGCACCCGCGAGCAAGGCCAATCGCCAATGCCCGCTGACTGCCAGCGCGATGTACGCAGCCCAGGCGATCAAGCCGAACTTATCTGCCTTGGTCGCCGCACCTGGCGCCCCATTATTTGCGAGTTGCTCTGCCATCAACGCCATCCTTTTCTACACCGTGCTTTTGCAATCAGTACAAAATGTTATGGCCTCGATTCAGTATTCGTTGAGCTGCAGGAGCCGTCTGATTCCGATCTGTTCCAGATAATCAGCATGAGCGGCTGGCCCACGGCAATAGCAATTGAAATAGTCCTCAAGCAGATGCCGCTCACCGCCGGCCGCCGCACGTGCGGCATCGCTATAGAGCTTCAGATGCTCATTGTCCTGGATATAAAAGCCGCGGGAATAAAACGGATGCGCTCCGAACGGTACGCGCACAATCGCGTCGGCATCCGCGATCGTCGTCTTCCACGGATCGGCCCGGACTTCTTCATTCGAGATGATCTTTTCGACCTGGACGATCACCCGGTCCGCCGCGCGCTGCATGAACAGATCAATCCATCCGGGACCGCCGTGATGCTGAACGTTGCCGTACGCATCGCTGACCGCCGCATGCAGAATCGCAACGTCCGGCTTGATAGGCGGCACGGCAAGCAGAGTCTCACCGCTGATTGGATCCTGAAACAGCTTCAAGTCCTGATTCACTTCGGGAATCGAGGTCCCGACACCTCCCCGCCACGGCAGAAACGGCAGCGCCTGCGCCGCCGCCTGCAAGCCGGCGCACAGGATACCTTCCTCGCATTCCCAGATTTCGATTTCGCCTTGCTCCGCCGCTCGCCGGTATGACGGCATCACCGGATTTCCAAAGCCTCCACCTGCGTAATAGCTCACGACCTTGCGCACGCATCCGGCGGCAATCAGCATATCCAGCGAAAAGCCCGCATCGACGACCGTCAGGTCTTTGATTCCGCGCCGGATGATCTGCCGCACGATCGCCATCGGCGTTGGCTGCCCGATAGCGATCGTCATTCCGTGCTCGATCCAGCCTGCCGCTTCAGTCTCATCAATAATCCGCTCGCGCCGCCGCGTGTTCATCGCGAACCTCCGTTGCTCTTGCAACCCGCCCGCTATAGCAAGTGCCTTAGTCTCGTTTCAAATCCCCATGGGCGGCAAGCTCTCTAAAGGGTTGGCTTGGGACCCATATGGTTTGGTACGCTCCCGCCGATAACATCCAAAATCTTTTCGCGGAGGTCACGCACCATGGCGATGATCAAATTCGAGGACTACGGCAACAAGTACAAGACGATCAAGATGGAACGCCGCGACGGCATTCTTCAGATGACGCTCCATACCAACGATGCGGAGCTCAAATGGGGCATGCAACCGCACGAGGAACTCTCCTATGCCTTCTATGATATTGCACGCGACCATGAGAACCGTTGCGTAATCATCACCGGCACCGGAAATGCGTTCTGCGCCGAGGTCGACGCCGGTGGCGGCCGCGGCATCCAGATCAAGGGTGACGGCGCGCAAGCTCCCGCCGGGGTCAAATCCACCACCTGGGACCATATCTATAACGACGCCAAGTACCTGCTGATGAATCACCTCAACATCGAGGTGCCAATGATCGCCGCGGTCAATGGTCCGGCTCTGATTCATGCCGAACTGGCGGCGCTTTGCGACATCGTCATCGCTTCCGATAATGCCGCCTTCCAGGATGCGCCCCACTTCCCCAATGGCGTGGTTCCCGGCGACGGCGTCCATGTCGTATGGCCGCTGCTGCTCGGCGCGAATCGCGGCCGTTATTTCCTGCTTACAGGTCAGAAGATCGACGCCCGGCAAGCGCTCGATTGGGGTGTGATCAGCGAGATCGTAAGCCGCGATAAGCTGGTGCCACGAGCCTGGGAACTCGCCCGCCAAATCACGATCAAGCCGTCGCTGGCAATACGCTACGCGCGCGTCGCGATTACCCAGCAGCTCAAAAAGCTGATGCTGGATAATCTCGGCTATGGCCTTGCGCTCGAAGGCCTCGGCGCGGTGCAGTCGTTTCCCGGGGCGCGTCCCAAATAAATAACCCCCTCGCCGGTCTGCCTCTGCATAGACGAAGCAGGGGCCAGCCGTGCTATTTGTTTTGCAGACGCATTAAGTATTGCGGTTATCAAGGAGCGGTTATGAAACTTGGACTCTTCCTAATGCCATCGCATCCCCCGGAGCGAGACTTGAAAGCCGGTCAGGAATGGGACCTCGAAATGATTCGCACGGCGGACCGTCTTGGTTATACGGAGGCTTGGATCGGCGAGCATTACACCGCCCCTTGGGAACCCAATCCCTCCCCCGATTTGCTGATCGCACAGGCGCTTTTGCAGACCCAGCATATCAAGCTAGCACCGGGTGCTCATCTGCTGCCTTATCACCATCCGGCCGAACTCGCCTGCCGCGTCGCCTTCATGGATCATCTCGCGCAAGGCCGCTACATGCTTGGGATTGGCGCAAGCGGCCTGCCTACCGACTGGCAACTGTTCTGCGTCGACGGCATGAAGGGCGAGAACCGCGATATGACTCGCGAATCGCTCGAAATCATGCTCAAAATCTGGGAGACCGACGGCGGCTACGAATATCACGGCAAGTATTGGGACGTGAATGTGCCGATGCCGCAGATGCGCACCCTGAAGCACCACATCAAGCCCTTCCAGAAACCTCATCCGCCAATCGGCATTGCCGGTTTCAGCCCCAATTCGGATACCCTCAAACTGGCTGGCGAACATGGTTTCATTCCGCTCAGCCTCAATCTCAGCAGCGAATATGTCGCAGGCCATTGGGACGCCGTCGTCGAGGGCGCCAAACGGACCGGACGCAGGCCTGACCGTGCCGACTGGCGCATCGTGCGTGAAGTTTTCGTCGCAGATACTGATGACGAGGCTTATCGCGGCTGTGTCAAGGGCATGATGGGCCGTATGATGAGCGAATACCTGCTGCCGCTCTTCCGCGACTTCCAATTTACCAAATACCTGAAGCATGACGAGAGCGTCACCGACGAAGAGGTCACGCCCGAGTATTTGGCGGATCACGGATGGCTCGTCGGCTCACCCGCAACCGTCACACGCAAGCTTGGCGAGATGAACGACGCTGTGGGCGGTTTCGGCACGCTGCTGCTGTTTGCCTTCGATTACGCCAATGACCCGGCGCCATGGTTCAA
>DATJUF010000079.1:0-8136 GCA_035502655.1 Binataceae bacterium (SeqCode) | reverse complement strand
CAGCCTGACGGTGATTCCTTAGGACCGCCACGGATTCATCCGAGCGCGGTGGTGTCTGCCAACGTTGAGCTCGCCGCCGGTGCCGAGGTCGGTCCGCTATGCCTGCTCGAAGGCCGCATCAGCGTCGGCCCGCGCACCCGGCTGATCGGGCAAGTGACGATTTTGGGCGACACGGCTATCGGCGCCGATAATGTGATTCATCCCCACGCCGTCATCGGCGATGAACCGCAGGACTTGAGCTACAAGGGTGGAGTTCGCCGAGTCGTCATCGGCGATCGCAATATCTTTCGCGAAGGGGTAACCATCCATCGCGGCAGCGAGCGTGGCGAGGCAACGATCATCGGCGACGGTAATTTTTTCATGCAGAACGCCCACGCTGCGCATGATTGCCAGGTCGGCAACGAGACTATAATCGCCGGTGGCGCACTGCTGGCCGGCTGGACCGAGGTCGGCGATCGCGCGCTGGTTTCCGGCAACTGCGTAGTGCATCAGTACGTCCGTATCGGGCGGCTCGCGATGATGCGCGGCTTGAGCCGCACTAGCCGCGACCTTCCGCCGTTCTGCATCATGGACCTGACGCATACGCTACGCGGCATCAATGTCATCGGCCTGCGCCGGGCAGGTTTCAGCAACCCCTCGATTCGCGCGCTGCGTAACGCTTTTCGGATACTGTTTGGGATGCGCCGCAACCTCAAGAATGCAATCGCCGAGTTGGAAACGGCTGGCGAATTGACGCCTGAGGTCGGCGAACTCGTCACGTTTATCCGGCAGAGCAAGCGTGGCGTCGCCTTCGGCCCGAAAACCTCCGTTATCGCCGAGCCTGAGCAGGAATAGCTCGCGCCAGATTGGGAAAGCGGGCATCTCACCGGACCGCCCGCTTTCATGATTAAACAATTACTGGCAAGCAGCTAAACCGCTAGCGCTTGCTCCAATTTGCCACCCTCCCGAGCGCGGAAGGCTACCGCAACCGCCAAACGCTCAAGGTGTTGGTCGATGAGCTTACCGCCGAGGCGAACCTTATGCTCGGCGAAGAACTCCTCGACTTCGGACTGCCTGTCGACGAGTGCAACAATCGCCTCGCACATCCGCGGCAGGGCGCTATCCGGGAAGCGATTGATCATGATCTCCCAATTCGCCTTGACGAAATCCCAGGCCTCATAGCGGGAAACGCGATTGTAAAGCAGCGAATGCATCAGGAAGGGCGCGTTCTGGGTACGCACTTCGCCGTTGACGGTCATCTGCATCGTCTGGCGTAGCAGTTCGATTTTAGTGAAATTCGCCAGCGCAAAAAGATAGCGCTGCTCCTCCTGCGGAGTCCGTGCAGACTTAAAGTGTTGCTTGAACTCTGTGTAACGGCTCGCGTCCCCGGCATGGGCGAGGATATTTACGAAAGCGGGTTGCAAGTCGCGATTTGCCCGCGACGGTTCACGCTGCCATAGCGCATAAAGATTGGCCGCCCGCTTTTGCACTTCGGGATCTTCGCCGAGAGTGCCGAGAGCGCTGGCCAGGGTCGCGCGCAACTGGCCACGCAATTCGTCCTCGCCGGCCGCAGGTTCCCATCCGAGGCGGGCGAAGGCAGGCGCAAGCGTTTTGCGCACAGCGGCTGCGACCGCGGATACCTGGGTGTCATTCGCCAGCATTTCGACATAGCTGAAGGCGCCGATCAGCGCGCGCCAGACGTTGATATCGTCCTCGTCGCGAAACAGCGGCGCCATTTTGAGAAATTCGGCCAGCGGCGTCATCCCGGCCACGGTTGCCGCCCAGGTGTCGCTGGCAAGGCCGAAGCGCTCAATCGGCTTCAACTGTGTGCGATTATTGGTCAGCTCTTGCAACAACTCTGGCGCATAGCGGACCCGGAAGAAGCCATTGCCATTTTCGTTGATCGTGGCCCAGGTGACTTTGGAGCCGAGGCTGATCACCGTTTCATTCTCAGTGAGCAGCAGCTTACGAGTCTCGATACCGTCGCCGGTACCCGCCCGCACCATCACCGGAATATGCCAAAGCTGAGGCTCGGGTGACGCGGGCGGCGCATAGAAGAAGCGGCGCTGGCTCAGCTTGAGACCGCATTCGTCGTCAGTGAGGCTGGCGCTCACGATCGGAAAGCCCTGCTGAAAGATCCACGTATCCATCATGCTGCGGACCGGCTCGCCCGTCGCCTGTTCGAGTCCATCCCACAGATCGCTGGTTTCCGCGTTGGCGTATTGATGCTTCTTCAGATACAGGCTGATGCCTTTGCGGAATTGCTCGGCCCCCAAATACTGCTCAAGCATCCGCAGCACCGACGCGCCCTTCTCATAGGTAAGGATGTCGAACATCGAGCGGCAGTCCTCGGGACTGAGCACGGTGTACTCGATAGAACGGGTGTTTTTGAGGGCGTCAATTGCCATCGCCGCAGCGCGCGAGACCCCGAAGCTATCCCAGCGGCGCCATTCGGGCTTCCACGCATCCACCGCCAGCATCTCCATGAAGGTGGCGAAGGCTTCGTTCAGCCAGATGCCGTTCCACCATTTCATCGTGACCAAATCGCCGAACCACATATGGGCATTTTCATGCGAAACGACATCGGCAATACGCTCGAGCTCGGCGCGCGACGCGGTCTTATCGTCCGCCAGCAGCGCGGTCTCGCGGAACGTGATCGCGCCGAGGTTTTCCATCGCACCCGCCGCAAAGTCGGGAATCGCAATCAGGTCGAGCTTGTCACCCGGATACGGAATGCCGTAGTAGTTGGCGAAAAATTTGAGCGAAAACGCGCCGATCGCTTGCGCATAGCTGGCGAGGCTGCTCTTGCCCGGCACATGCACGACGCGCAAAGGCGTACCGGCATCCGCCGCGGCTGTCGCCTCGAATTCACCGACGATGAAGGCGAGCAGGTAAGTGGACATGCGGATCGTATCTTTGAACACGACCTCTTTCTTGCCGCGCCCGATAGAATGCTCGCTCGCGATACCTGCGTTCGAGAGCGCCGTCAGATTTTCATCGATAACCAGCGTGACTTTGAAGATTGCTTTCAGAGCTGGCTCGTCCCAGCACGGCAGGGCACGGCGCGCGTCGGTGGCCTCAAACTGGGTCGTCGCGATAGTAAAGGTCTTGCCTCCTGCCCCGGTGTACTGGCTGCGATAGAAGCCGTGGAGCTTATCATTGAGCACACCGCGAAATTTAATCACCAGGGTCCACGCGCCGGCCGCGAGCGGCTCGCCGAAATGAAAATGGGCACGCTCCCGTGCCGGTTCCATCTCGGCCCGGCCCACTAGCGACTGAGTGCCCCGCTCGGCTGTAACGCTGTCAATTTCCAATTCCAGCGCGTTGAGCACGACTTCCGGAGTCGCCTGATGAACCTGGACGGCGATTCGTTCTTCGCCGGCAAAGGTAAACGCGCGCAGGTCAGGGGTCAGCCGCAGGTCATAGCGGCTGGGTGTAACGTTGGGAGGCAGCCTATATTCCAAGGCCTTGTCGGCGCCGAGCGAGGTCTCCTGATCGAACATTTGAATCTTTTCTCCAGAACCGGAATCCTTTCTCCGGATTAAATGGCGAGTTGGCAACTACCGTGCGCTTACGCGAACCGGCCCACATAGGCCGCATTCTAGGCGTAATCGGGGCAAGAGGCGAATTGCGGCAGCATCGTTTACCCGCACCGCAAAGCAGCGGCGACGGCCATGTTTTAATTACGCCGCTGCGATTTTTTCTTGCGCCGTTTTCTTGGCGTGATTATCTCAGGAGTGGCGGCGGTCCGGGCAGTATCGGCGGCTATAGTTGGGCGCGGGTCGAGCATGAACACACGCCATCCGATCACCGCAAAGACCGCCAGCACCAGGAACGTGGCATAGAGCGTCCAGCGTTGGCCGATTGGGCCAGGATTTTCGGCTTTCCGAATCGCGGCGAGATCATAGACGTGGGTGGCGCCAATAGGCGGAGCGTTTACCCGCTCAACCCGGGCGTCACGAAAGAAAGCCCTGCCTCGTGTCAGGTTTACGTACCCGCCAAGGCGCAGGGCAATCTCGACGTCGGCCCCGTAGCGGGGAACTTTCAGATATAGACCAAGCTGCTGCCACGGCTGCGTGCCCCTGAGATCGGCCGAAACGATTCCGTCTTCAAGCACGCTGATATTGGCGCCGGTGAAATATTTAAGGACATTCTCACTGCGTGCCCATACGCTGATGTGATACCAGCCCTTGCTCAGCGAGAGCGTCTGGGTCCAGCGCGCATCGTTATCGCGCATATTCTCGACTTCGAGTTGCCCCGGATAACCGCCTGCAGGCGCGATCCAGCTAAAGCTCGTGGCAGTGGGCGACAGTATCCATGCGTCGTTGCGCCAGCCGTCGCACGAGTTACCCGAACCGCGCGCGAAATCACCGTTATTGAGCAGGTTGTGTGGCTGATCCGAGACCGTTTCAGCCGCCATCACGACGGCCGTCGGAAGGCACGCCGCCAAAATCGCAAGAACGATTACAAACTGGCGCATCCGCCGGGCCGGGACGTTTGCCCAGATTCCAGCCATCCGGGTCAAATCCAATTACGGAGCCCCGGTCCTTCGAGCCACATCCGTGCGTAATAACCCGACCGGCTGATTGGAGTGCCTAGCCATACCGGTAGAAAGTAGATAAAGGCCAGTAGCGCGACGCCGAGAAAAGCCGCGGTAACGAAGCGGCCATTGCGGCGCATATCGCCAAGCGTTACCAGATAGCCGATAGCCAAACCGATCACAATTGGCATCCCCGCCAATTCGCGCAGCCCTTGTGGAATAAACGCAACTTGCAACGTGACCGCCATATGGCCGATACCAACCACCGCGGCAGGCACCAGCACTAGCAGAACCGCCCCGGTCTCCCACACTTCCGCTTCGCCGATCCAGAAATCAGCCAGCACCCATGCCAGCGCAAGATAGCCAAGATAGATCGATGGCATGTAATGATAGAGAAACAGGATGCGCGTGATCGGTATCCAAATGACGTAGTAGCTGAGATAACCAACGACAAGGAAGACCCGCTCCATCGTCGGCCGTTCGAGCGCACGTACCGCCGTGATCGCGATTGCCGGGATCACACCCCACCATAAAATCGGATTGCCCGCCCCCCAGATCGTCGAAACGACATTCCCGGCAGGCGGGAAATCCTGCCAATAGGCGACAGGCCGCAGCATCAATGGCCACGACCACCACGGCGAGGCGTAAGGATGAGTCGCCGTCGCGACGCTTTTCTCGTACCACATAACGTCATGGTAATAGTGGAACAAGTCAGAAATACCGCCCCACCACCCAAGTGCATAATGCGGAATGAAGCAGGCGAGATATAAAATCGCGCCGAGTGCCCCGATCATCATCGTGGCGCCAGCAATTTGCGGGTTGGTCGCTATCCGCTTAGCTGCGAAGCCAAGACCCTGCGCGTGAACCAGGGCATAGATCAGAAAGCCAAGCACCAGCAAAAAGGTCACGGCAGGCACGTAGAGTTTAGAGCCGAGGCATAGGCCCAGCGCGATACCGAGGAAAATCAGAGTAGTGCGCTGCGCCCCGCGATCGCTCAGTTGGATAACGCGGAACATCAAAAGATAAGAAATCGCGGCGAACGTCAAATAAACGATGTCAATGACAGCGATACGCGAATCGACCAGGAAAAAACCGTCAGTCATCAGGAAGATCGCCGCGAGCGCTGCTGCCAGCCGTGATTGAAACATCCGCCTGCCCAGCATGTAGGTCACCGGAACCATCAGAGTTCCGATCGTCGCGACGCCTAGCCGCCACGCCCACGGATGGTCACCGAAAATCAGTATGCCCAGCGCGATGAGCAATTTAGCCAGCGGTGGATGAGGATCGAGGAAGTTTTCACCATGAAGATAGTGGCGCGCCTGGCCGACGAAATGCACCTCGTCAAAAACAATCTCCGCCGGATGGCCGAGATGCCAGAAGCGCAAGGCTGCTGCGAGGACGGTCAGTGCGGCAATCATGATCGTGTCGATGCGCCGCCAATTGAGCATTATGCGCGGAGCGATTGGCCGCGGACCCGAACCGATGCCCGGGGTGGTGAATTTCATTCTCAGCCATCGCTCGATCGCGAGGGCCTGCCCTGCTTCTTCGCCAGTCTCGGTAACCAGTGTCCGTTGATAGCCAAAGATGATCGCAAGCGCGAAAATGATCACGTTGACCGCCGAGACGGTCATCGCCAGCGCATCGCGTGCGTCAAGAAAAATGTTGTGACTGAGAATATAGAGCGCGTCGGCGAGATTAATCAGGGTAGTGACTGTCAGCAGGCCATAGATCGCCAGCATCTCTGGCTCAGCGGCCGCAAGCGGTACGGCGAAGACTATAGCTGGGTAGATGTAGCGTTCGTGGATTCGCGGCGCCAGCAGAAAAAATCCAAACAAGGCAAGGAACGATAGGAAGATCAGATTGCGGCGGCTCGGATTGCGCCACATCACATACGTGATGAAGGCATAGAGCGGCACCAGCATCGCGATACCAATCGTGAAGTAGCTGATACCAAGGAGCGTGCCGCTATCGTTTTGCCGGATCCCGCCTATCAACGCCATCAGGTTAAAGGCATTAAGCGAGGTCTCGTGATAATAGCCCATCGTGGTCAGATAAAGGTGCGGCAGCCATGACAGCGGATGGCCAACCTGGAACGGCGCTACACCGATAACCATTACCGCTATACCGGCGAGTGCAGCTCGCCACCACTGCCGCCAATCAGCATGCAGAAGCGTCCAAAGCCCGAGCACGGGAAGCAGGCAGGCGGCTTGCGGCTTGATCAAAAGTGAGAGCGCGGCGAGGCTCCAGCCCAGTTCGTATTCCGACTCCAGCATCATCAGGACGCTGAGGAACATCGCCAGCGTAAGAACGGAATCGCTTTGACCCCAGCCGACCGTGTCAAACAGCAAGGCCGGGTTCAGCGCAATCAGCAGCGCGGAAATCAGCGCGGCGCGTGGCTGGTTCTGGCGGCGGAAGAAAATATAAGCGGCGGCGGCAAGCAGAAAATCGGCCGCAAGGGCCGGCGTCTCGACAAAAATGCGGAAGATGCTGCCGCTTGCGCCGAATAGCTTGGCCAGCCATCCGGCGAACCACAGCACGTAAAGATAACCCGGCGGATAATCGAGAAAATAACCGGGTGTATACATCTGCGCGGGACCGACCGACGTAAGCCGCATCGCCCACGCTTCATAAGTGCCGAGATCAAGCGCATAGCCGCTGAAGACGCCGAGCGCGAGGGTCTTGAATCCCCACAGTACAAGCAGGCCCAGCAGGACGCCGCCGAACGCGCGATCACGCTGGCGAATTAGCGGCTCGGCGTAGGTCCAGAGCGCATAGCCGAGGAGCGCCAGCAGAATCAGCCCGGCAAGGACGCCAGGGAGCGAACTGGATGACGCGGCAGCATTAGCCGCACCGGAATCAGCGCGCGCAAGCGAAGGAAGCAACCAGCCCGCCGCGGTCACAAGGCCCGCACCCCGCCATTTGAGGGAGCTCACTTAGACGCTCCCCGCCTTTCAATCGATACTCCGAGACCTATCAGCGCGATCGGCAAAATCTCCACCGCTCAAAATTGTGTTCGGCTCGAAAAGGGCAATCGGCCTGATAAGATACCTGAGGCGTCACCTCAGATGAACGCTTCTCAGGTGAATCGAGACATAGAGCCTGCAAGGAAGCGCCTGTGATGATGTTGGAACTGGCAGGCCGACGCTAGCCGGTCTATGCTGCGGCAGGAGGCCATCGATGAAACTGGTTCACGCCACTTATGAGCCTGCGGGCGAAGGTCCGTTCCCTACCATCTTTGCGATGCATGGATGGGGTTCCAACGCGATGGACCTGCATGGACTTGCACCCTACGTCGCCGGCGGGCAGTTCCTGGTGATTTGTCCGCAGGGTGCAACCGAAGTCGAAATCGGCGCAGTCAACGGCTATGGATGGTATCAGACTCAGCCTGGTGCACGGCCGGACGAGGAAAAGGTCGGCGAGGCCGTCGCCCAGCTTGCATCATTTATCAATGAGGCCTGCCAGCGCTATCCGGTTGATCGCACGAAAATTGTCGCCGTCGGCTTCAGCCAGGGCGGCATGATGGCTTATAACCTCGCGGTGCGATGGCCGAAGCGGTTTGCCGCCCTCGTTGGAATCGCGACCGCGTTCCCCGAATGGCTCGCCGATCGTGCAGACGA
>DATJUF010000078.1:0-4388 GCA_035502655.1 Binataceae bacterium (SeqCode) | reverse complement strand
TGGTACGGATTTAACTATTTCAATTACTTTCGCAAGTTGTGCACTGGCCATGTCCGGCTGCCTCCGTTGAGTAGTGATCTGCAATCAGCGCTGCTTTCGCGCCAAAATGCAAGAGCCGCAGGACGTCTCCTGATTGCGGCGGCAGGCTTCGGACAAACGGTCGTGGTGCTGATGCAGGTTCTTAGGCGCTCCGCGGGCAGTAGTCGCGCACAACCTCGGGATTTTAAGGCAAAGCGCTCGCGGGCTCGTGTATGCGACGGCCTCGGCAGGCGAGGCCCGCGGCTGGCGTGGCCTGTCTGATTGCTATATTCGCCGATAATAAGTAAGATTTTTCTGGGTTTTTAAGCCTGTGTTTACCGGAATTATCGAGGATCTCGGGATTGTGGCGGCGATCAAGCGCTCTGACAAGGGCGCCGTCATCTCGATTCGCACTACCTTGCCATTGGCGAAGATTAGTATCGGCGACTCGATCGCAATCAACGGCGCATGCATGACGGTCACGAGGAAGGCTCGCGGCACGTTCAGCATGGACGTTTCCGAAGAGTCACTGCGCCGTACCGTACTCGGCGATCTCGAACCGGGTAGCCGCGTCAATCTTGAGCGGTGCCTGACTCTCGGCAAGCTTATCGGCGGCCATCTGGTGAGCGGCCATGTTGATGGCGTCGGGCGAATCGTGTCGATTGAGCCCGAAGGCGACTCGCGGCTCTACACCTTCGAAATTCCTGCAGCTCAGGCCCATTATCTGGTGGAGAAAGGCTCCGTGACCCTCGACGGGATCAGTCTCACCGTCTTCAATATCCGGAATCGGCGCTTCACCGTCGCGCTTATCCCTCATACGCTCAAGATGACTACGCTCGGATTCAAAGGCGTGGGCGACCGCGTCAACGTTGAGAGCGACATGCTGGTAAAATACGTCGAACGGATAGTCGGTGACAGCTTCGGCGACCGCCTGAACGGGGGACGCAAACGCGGGGCCGGCAAAGCCCGCGCCATCCGAACGCCGGTTGGAGACGCGCCATGAGCCTGATGCAGATTCCGCGCAAAATTGAATACGCGCTGCGGGCGATGATTCATCTCGCCGACAATCCCAGCGGAACAGCCCGCGGCAACGAGATAGCCGAGCAGGAACGCATTCCGAAGTATTACCTGGAAAAGGTCATCCGCGATCTGATGCGGCGTGGACTCGTGCGCGCGCGCCGAGGACCCGGCGGTGGGTATCAGCTAGGCCGTCCGGCTGACACGATTTCGTTCCGCGACATTATCGAAGCGGTAGAAGGACCGATTACGCTCAACGTATGTGTCGACGGGCTGCGGCAATGCGATATGCAGCCGACCTGCCGGATGTTCAGGGTATGGGAAGAGGGTCAGCGGATGCTGCTTGATATTTTCTCGCAGACGACACTCAGCACAATCGCATCGTCGAAACATACAGGATTGACGAATCGCCCATTCACCTATCCGGTGGATCGCACCACATCGGCTAAAACTGACTCCGCCGCTTAAGCGAAATTGAAAGGGCCTGCCGGTTGCTCTATTCTGCGTTACCAGTCGTGGCGCATCTGTCGGATCGCGTCACGGCACCGCTCCAAGCTCTAACCATCTGAGCGATCGCCGTGAACGATAACCATGTCTCGGCGCTCCGTGAAATCGAAAGCGGCGCACCGATTTTCAGTGAAAAGACCTTTTACCTGGAGGAATTTTACGGGAAGAGCCTGCTGTTCGTTTTGGTTCCCCCGAGCGGCGAGCAGACACGCGAGCTCGACTGGCTGGTGCTGACACTGCGCGAATTGCGGCGCAATCTTACCCGCTGCATTGTCATCGTTTCGTCGCAATCCCTGCCGCGCCTGATCCGCCGGCTCGGTCGCAATCTTTATAGCGCGGCGCCTGCGGTATTCAATCCCGCCAAAGGACAGCGCACGCGTCCTTACCCTCCAGACTCAGCCGTCGCTGCAATTTGGCAGGGCCTGCGCCAAAGCTCAATTGTGATTGGCGCGGTTGAAACTTGCGATCCAGCGGACCTCGTGGTCTTTGCCCAGGAACTTGCTAGCCGCCTGCGGGTTTTCAAGCTCGTGCTCCTCGATCGTTCCGGCGGCCTGACCAATCCCAGCGGCGAGAGCGATTCTTTTGTCGAGCTACGCCAGTTCCGCAAGGTACTGAGCCGCGAGAAGTCTCCGCTGCGCCGTACGCTCATCCGCGCCGCCCATCGCGCACTGCACGACGGGGTCGCTTCCGTAAATCTCACCACCCCGCGCGAAGTCTACCAGGAGCTTTTCAGTTTTTTAGGGACCGGCACACTCTTCACCGAGACCCGTTACGCAGATATCAGGCCAATTTCGATCGATGACTTCGACGAGGTTCATGCGCTGATTCTGCGCGGCCAGCAAGAAGGATTTCTGCTCCCGCGCAATGCGGAGGAGATTGCTGGGCTGCTACCCTCGTGCTTCGGCTTTCGTATCGGCGACGAGCATCTCGCCGGTATCTGCTCGCTGCTGACCGAACCGTATCATCGCGAACGCGCCGGCGAGTTGACCGCGCTCTATACGCTCACGCGCTTTCAGGGCGAGGGCGTGGCCGCTGAACTGGTCAAGGAAGTTCTGAAGGAGGCGGCGGCGCGCCGCCTGCGCTACGTATTTGCATGCACGTCAGAGGAGCACGCTGCGAATTTCTTCGATCGCATGAAGTTTAACCGGGTCGAATCAAGCGGCGTCCCGCATGCGAAATGGCGCGGGTACGACAAGGCGCGCATCGCCCGCCTCATCATCTTCCGCCACAACTTGACTTGATATAACGCCGCCGCGAGTTCCGAGCTAAATGCGAAGGATTCGCTTAATCATCGGCGAGCCGCGGTTGCGATCCCGGCGATTCTGACCGAGCGCTGCAACCGATGTTTCACGTGAAACATCGGTTGCAATCGCGACATGCGGAATTGCGGCGGCATTGCGATCGATGTTTCACGTGAATCACCAGGTTTGGAGGTGTTGTACACATCAATGGACCCCTTTCACCCTCGACGAGCACAAATCTAGAGGTGCCAGCCGCATCGGGCTCGGCGGCGCGGAGTGAATGCCAACCCTAGCAACAGAGTCTGACAATTATTAATCATTTTGCCGCTGGCGTAGTGAAATTCGGACCAAGCAGTTCCCCTTGAATCATTGGATGCACTGATGGAGCCGTGATACTTGCCGAGAGGTCCTTCCCTAGTTTAGCAACATTCGGATCTGGATCGCTGGACAAGATCCGCAGATATTCGATTGCTTCCGGCGTAGCGATATCGCTGAGTACGATAGCGGCGAATTGGCGCGTCGCAGGGTCATCGCTCCCGGCCCACTTGATCGCGTCGCTCATCCCGGCATCGCGGGAGATGCCCAGGAAACGCTTGGCCTTCGCCTCCTCTGCTTTCTGGCAGTCGATATCAGAGTACTCGGAAGATGGTGCTGGAGCAGAAATGGCTTGTTGCATGCTACTCTGCATTTCCAGACCCGGCACACTTTCGTTCGTCTCGGCCTGTTTGGGTGAAGGCTCGGGCTGCGGCTGGTTAAGTTGACGCTGCAGCTCAGCGAGTTTCTGTCGATAGTAACCTTTAAATTCTGCACTTACATCGGCATAACCGGTACCGTTCCAGGCGTATATTACAGGCCACGTTGCTATGCAGTGCCCAGTGATACCTCCAGCAAAACCACCGCTCAGTACTAATTCGTAACGACCATTGCCGCCAATGTCCTCGATACTATCTAAAGACAGATCTTGTGTAGCATCGAAGTCATAGCTCTCGATGCCGGCCGCGGTCTTATCAAAAATCTCGACGTCATTGCAGTCCGCTGTGCCGCCATTATCGTAAGAAACAACCAACGATAACTTCCCGTAATAACGCAGATCGGCGAAATGGAATTCGCACAGTTTGCCATGACCATGGATCAAATCAGTATTACCCTCCACATTATTAATGAATTTCCACACTACATCTTTGGGTTCGGCGTTCAGACTCTGTGCCTGCTTTACCGACCAATCCATCGACGCCAGCTCTAAACTCGGTGAGATATGTGGCGCACCGGCAAAAGAGGAATACGAGCAAATGAAAAGAAATAGAATACCGCCCATACTGCTGATTATATTTTTCATATCGGGGCTTCGGTGGGGCGGAATAATGTTATTCAATGATTTGCGGTAACGGCCTTTGCGGGAACAAAGTCTTCATCAACTTGGTGAACGACGGAACCTTGCTTTACGGGTTTGAGAAGGATTTTTGCCGTATCTCCCACTGCGGAATCATGGCTTAAGCTTTGCCTTCGATTGATCGCTTCCGGTGTCGCAATATCCGAAAAGATCCAGGCGGCGAATTCGCGATCGTCAGGATCGTTGCTGTCAGCCCATTTGATGGAAGCTTGCGC
>DATJUF010000077.1:0-5984 GCA_035502655.1 Binataceae bacterium (SeqCode) | reverse complement strand
GGAAAAGCTGGATGGTCAGCCTTGAGAATCATCTCGCGTGCTAACAGTTGTGGGTTGCGTGCGACTTCATCGACGCGGGCAATCGGGGCGCATGGCACCTTTGCGGCCTCAAGCCGCTCCAGCCAATGGGCGCGCGGATGAACGCTGAAATGTTCGATTAAGATCGGTTCGAGCTGAGCATGATTTTCAGTGCGATCAGCGTTGAGCTTGAAGCGTACGTCATCCTTTAAATGGGGTAGGCCGATCGCGTCACAGAAGCGCTGCCAGATGGCTTCATTGCCGCAGCCGGCGACGAAATAGCCGTCGTTCGCGTGAAACTGCTGGAACGGCGTAATCGAGGGGTGGCGCGAGCCGATCGGGCCCGGTACGTGGCCGGTCGCCGAATAGCGTGCCAACGCACCCTCAAGCCATGCCACCTGGCAATCGAGCATCGCGATATCCAGATGCTGTCCCAGACCGCTCAGGTCGCGCTCGCGCAAGGCGGCGAGGATCGCAACCACGCCGTATAGCGCCGCGGCCAGGTCGCCGACCGATACCCCGCAGCGGGTCGGCTCGCCACCGGCCGGACCAGTCACGCTCATCGTGCCGCCGAGCGCCTGCGCCACGATATCGTATGCAGGTGCGGCAGCCATTGGGCCACTCTGGCCGAAACCCGAGATCGAGCACAGAATCAGGCGGGGATTCGCCTTGTGCAGCCGTTCCCATCCCAAGTTGAAGCGCGCCATAGTGCCAGGCGAGAAGTTTTCTAACACCACGTCGGCACGTTGCGCTAACTCAACCAGCAGATCCGCGCCTTCAACCTTGCGCAGATCGAGTGTGACACTCTGCTTCCCGCGATTGACACTGTAGAAGTAGCCGGAGTCGCTGGAATTGGGGATGCGCGGGGCATAACCTCGCGAGTCGTCACCGCGCCCAGGCATCTCAATCTTGATTACTTCGGCGCCTAAGTCGGCGAGATTCATCGCGCAGAAGGGCCCGGCCAACACGCGGCTTAAGTCGAGCACGCGGATTCCGCGCAGGGGTTTTTGCGTGAACATCTTATGAGTTGCCGATAACGCTTAGCGGGATAGGCCGCGCCGCCGTTCGAGCGCCTGCTGCCGCGCGCGCATCGCTTCGGCCGGCGTCATAATCAGCCGTGGCTCCTGGCGCTCGTGCTCCTCGCTTTCGGCAATAACTGCTCCGAGCTGGGCGCGGATGAAGGCCTGAAAAAAGGGTGAGCGTTTGAGCTCGGCGTTATCACGGATCCTGGCAGCAGCCGCAGCAGCCGCTGCGGCCTCACGCGGACGCCGGGTGCGGGAGAAATAATATGCGGTGTCTTCGAGGTGACGCCGCAGGCGCTCGCCATGCATTCCGCTGAAAATTTCGCCGGCCGCGCGTTCGATCACGAGGTTGACGCGCTCCTCCTGTTGCATCCGATTGAGCACGATCACGCTGTTGCGCAGGTCCGCGGCCTCGTCCGCATACGGCTTGACCACCTCTGGTGGCAGTTGCCATCCGGCAATCTCCGGCTCCTTCATCAGATCGGGCGACGGCTCGTCGCTTAGACGGTCAGCGAACTCAGCGTAAATCGGATGCTTGAATGAGGATGGCGGAGCCGCAGCTATAAGTTCTGAGCGAGCCGCGAGGAAGTCACCAACCTCCAGACGGCGCGCCTCGGGCGTATTTCGCCACGCCTCGCTCAGAATAAAATCGGCCAGCCGCCAGTCTGCGTCTATTAAAGTGACTCCCGCGCGCTTTTCGATCTCCTTGCGTTCGGCGCGAAGCTCTTTGCGGGTGAGGCTATCCAGGGTGACGCCTGCTACACCGTCGCGCTCCGACACGACACCCCAGATACGCCGCAGGCCGCCGTTCGACCGGGTCTTGAGTATCCATACGACCCGCGCGCCATCGCCATCGATCGGCGAGAGCACGGCGCTAAGGCCGGCCTCGAAAATCTCACCCGCCGGCCTGGCTGGCGCGGCCGCCTGATGGGGAGGCTCGATCCCTCGTTGATGCAGCTTAAACAACGCGCGGCGGATTTCGCGGCGGCCGGTGCCGCTCGCTCCATGCTCCATCGAAGCGAGGATTTCAGCAGCTTCGGGGACGGGCAAGGTGGCCAATGCCCGCGCGATCGCGCTCGTATCCGCCTGATTAGACGCAAGCAATTGCCGCAAGGCCGCGATTGCCTCAGCCGCTGGGATGGCGGGGTCGATGCCCAGTTGGCGCAGTTGTACGCTATCAATCGGTCTTGCGGCAGCCATCCGGTCTTTCCACGAGGTTAGTGATTGTGCGAGCCTATTTGGCGTTTTCAGCCAATGTCAAGATCATAGGCCAGCGCGGCTCCAATTGAATAGTGGCGGAGCACCACTCAGATAATGCGCAATCTCGAAGCGAAATTTCATCTGCCTGATCATATCGCGATGCACCAGCGTGCGCTTGCGATCGGCTTCGGGCCGAGCGGCATTGTGAGCCAGCACGACACATTCTTTGCGGCCGCGCATGGGAAACTGAAACTGCGTGAGCAGCCTGACGGCGCCTGGTTAATCCATTACCATCGCGGCGATCAGCGGGAGCTGCAACTAAGTGACTACTCGATTGTGGCGGTGGCTGATCCGGCGGCCATGCGCATGATGCTAGCTGATGCACTCGGCGTTCTTGCTGAGGTTCGCAAGCATCGCACGCTGATGATGCGGCGCAACGTCAGGCTTCATCTGGATCGCGTAGAAGGCCTCGGCGATTTCGGCGAGATCGAAGCGGTACTGGCGGACGCTGATGCGCCTCAGGCGTTCCACGATGAGGTTGCCAGGATCTTGAATGATTTGGGTGTTGCCGCCAGTGATTTAATCGAGCGCTCTTACTTCGAACTGATGCAGCCGCCGAAGTGATCGCTTACGCCCTATCGGATCTTAATGTCGCAAGCGCTTCATCCAAATCGGGAGGGTAGGGGGCGAAGATGTGGACCTGATGGCCACTCGGCGAATCAAAGCGAAGTTCGGCCAGATGCAGCCAGAAACGGCCGGCTTCGAGCGGTGAGAACTTCGGCGCTCCGTATAGTTCGTCATTGACGATCGGCCGTCCAATAGCTGCGAGATGCACTCTTATTTGATGGCGGAGGCCGGTGCGCGGAATCACATTGACTAAAGTGAAATCGTTAACGCGCGCAATGGGTTCGACGTAGCTGAAGGCTTCGCGCGGCGTGCCGCGATAAGGCGCGCGCACAATCTTTTCAGCCTGGCTCGTGAGCGTCGGCGAGTCATCAACTATCACCATCCGCGCCGGATTTTTGCGATGATGGGCGATAGGCCAGGCCAATTTGATTGGCTGATTCAGATGACCCGCGGCCATTGCTTCGTAACGGCGATAGATGCGGCTGGCGCGCAGGGCCTCGCGCATGAAGCGGAGCGCGTCAGGCGTCCGGGCGACCATCAGTGCGCCTGAGGTTCCGTTGTCGAGCCGATGAATCAGGCCGCCCTCGAGCGGTTTGGTGCCGCGCGTTTCATCTTCCGCAAAATCGCCGGGATAAACTTCAGGATAATCGCGCGCCAACAGAGTAATCACACTAGTCTCATCGGCGATGCTCAACGGATGACAGGGGAGCAGCGCCGGTTTATTGACGATCAACAGGCAGTCATCTTCGTGCAAAATCTCAAGTGTTACTTCAGATTTGGCGATGGCTCGGGCAGGGCTTGACGCGGGTGCTGCGATCACTTCGATGCAATCATTCGCATTCACCACCGCGCCCTTGCGCTGGCGCCGGCCATTGACGCGCACGCGCCCGCTTTCGATTAATACAGAGGCAATGCGGCGCGACGGGGCCAGTCCGAGCCGCACCAGGTAATGGTCGAGGCGCTCGCCGTCAGTTATTGGCGAGTCTGTCAGTTGTTCGACAATCCGTCGCGCACCCAGCCCTGGACGTGCCGGTAAAAACCGGCGAAGGGGTCTTCACCCGGTGAGGGGGCAAAATAGCATTTACGCATGAAATCAAGCGCGCCCGAGTAATGTTCGAAGCCTTTGCTCAATTCCTCGAACATCAGATAATCCGGCTGCTGACTTGGCCCTGATCCGTCGAGGGCCGCCGCGAGCTTTGAGACCTCGTGGTATGACCGCGCACCTTCCTCTAGATAATAATCAAGATACCCGCCACGCTCGACGAAGCGCCGGAACAGTCCTGACATGAAAAGCGTGTAGTCGCCGATATGCTTGCGCAGTTCACGCTCCCCAAGCACGCGCGTGCGGTCACTCGGGCTGATCTGAGAGAGCATCATCTCAACGGCGCTGGTGAGACGCCGGCCGTCGGCTCCGCGCAATGCGAGCCATCGTTCGGAACGGCTGAAATCGGTCAGCACCGTCGCTATGTAATCCGTAATTGGCCGGTCGCTAACGCCAAGCTGCGCGAAACTCTGGCGCACCAAGGTCAGAAAGAAGCCTTTCAGTCGTTCGGACGAGGTCACGCTCATGACGAGGTTTCAATCCTCCTCCGGGTGCCGCCGTGCACCTGGCAGCACCGCCGGTGAGATCTAGATTACCAAATCTTTACGCCGCCAATCCACGATTATTTGGTAATCAAAGCAGGTTCGGCGCACTTGCCGTCATACCGTTGTAATCAATTCTGAGCGGCGAGGCGGAGTGCCGACTTGATCGCACGGCTGCCAGCCTCAACCGGCAGGCCGAAGAGACGCCGCAATTCGCGGCCGGTGACAGATTTCTCGCAGGAGGCGACCGTCAGCGGGTCGCCCGCCACGACGACGCGCCCGCCTTCGTCGCCGCCGCCCGGTCCCAGGTCGATGATGTGATCCGCATGAGCAATCAGTTCGAGATTGTGCTCGACCACGATCAGTGTGTTGCCTTCGGCGACTAGCCGCGCGAGGACCCGCAGTAGCCGTTTGATATCGGCGGAAGCGAGTCCCGTAGTGGGCTCGTCGAGGATGAAGATGCGCGGCAGGGCCTTGCCGTTGCGCGTAATCGCCGCCGGTTCCAGTTCGGCCAATAAAAAGCGCGCCAGTTTGAGCCGCTGGGCCTCACCACCTGAAAGCGTCGCGGTAGTCTGACCCAGTTGGAGATAGCCGAGACCGACTGCGCTGAGCGGTTCCAGCCGCCGCGCGATCCCTGCATTTTTCGCGAAGAAGCTCCGGGCCTCATCGATCGTGAGTTCGAGGATTTGGTTGATATTCCGGCCCTGATAGCGCAGGCCCAAAATATGGCTTTGGAAGCGGCGGCCGTCGCAGGTATCGCAAGTTACTTCCAGGTCGGCCATGAAATGCATCTCAACCGTGACAGTGCCCGTGCCTTGGCATCGCTCACAGCGTCCGCCGGCGACATTGAAGGAGAAATCGCGCGGCTTAATACCGAGCCGCCGCGCCTCGGTGCTGGCCGCGAAGAGCTTGCGGATATCATCGTAGATTTTCAGGTAGGTGGCGGGGTTGGAGCGCATCGAGCGGGCAGGCATCTCCTGCCCCATATGGACGATTTCGCCGATCTGCTCGAAACCATCGATGCGATCACACGCGCCAACATCACTAACGTTTTCGCCCTCGCGCCGTAGATAATTGTTATAGAGCACGTTTTCGACCAGTGTCGATTTACCCGAACCGGAGACGCCGGTGACGCAGACCATCCGCTTGAGTGGCAAGGTTATGTCGAGACTGCGCAGGTTATGCTCGCGCGCGCCGATGATTCGAATCGCCGGATCGTCCTTGTTGAAATGCCGCTGATTGGCCAGGGCGCGCAGCAACAGAAGTCGTCCGGCATGATTGCCGTTGGTGCTGGCGTCCGGGGTACCGGCGCGTATGAGTTGTCCACCCTCGCGGCCGCCGCCCGGTCCCAGTTCGGCCACGAAGTCAGCGCCCGCGATCATCGCAGGGTCATGCTCGACGACTACTACGGTATTGCCGAGGTCGCGCAGATGGCGCAGCACGCCAAGCAGGCGCTGTGAATCGGCAGCATGGAGGCCGACGGTTGGCTCGTCGAGCGCATAGAGCGTAGCTGAGAGCAGATTGCCGAGCGCG
>DATJUF010000076.1:0-20939 GCA_035502655.1 Binataceae bacterium (SeqCode) | reverse complement strand
GCAGCCCGGAAAACGTCTACGAAGAAGTGGCGGCGATGAAGGCCAAGTTCCCCAAGATGAAGGAGCTGTTCTTCGACGACGACACTTTTACTGCCGACCCGATGCGCGCACGTAAAATCGCCCAGTTGATCGGGCCGCTCGGTATCACCTGGTCAACCAATTCGCGCGCCAATGTTGATTACGAGACGCTCAAGATCCTGAAGGATAACGGTCTGCGGCTATTTGTAGTCGGCTATGAGAGTGGCAACGCGGAAATCCTTAAGAATATCAAAAAAGGCGTGCGGCTCGATCGCGCGCGGCGCTTTACCCGTGACTGTCATGACGTTGGAATCCTGATTCATGGCACCTTTATTCTCGGCCTGCCCGGCGAATCAAAGGACACGATTCAGGAGTCGATGCGCTTTGCGCGCGAGATGGACTGCGAGACGATCCAGGTTTCGCTGGCGTCGCCCTATCCGGGCACTGAACTCTTCGAGTACGTCACTGCCAATGGTTATCTCGCGATTGATCCGCTGCTCGATGAAGCAGGTTACCAGAAATGCAGCGTCGAGTACCCGGGGCTGAGCGGCGAAGAGATTTATCAATCGGTCGAGCGCTTTTATCGCAGTTTTTATTTCCGTCCGCGCTATATCTTTAAGGCAGTTCGCAAGATGGTCAGTTCGGGCGAAGAGTGCAAACGCCTGCTCAAGGAAGGGATGCAATTTCTTTCGACGATGCGGCAGCGGCGGGCGCAAGTGCGCCAGTCACATACGGCGCAAGCAGCCTGACAGGATGTGCGCTGAATTTGCCGTGCGTCCTGGCGGCAGAATAATGACGATGAAGCTCTCCGTCGAATCCGCCCCCATGGCGGAGCCAATGTCTCCAGCGCTGGTGGCCTGCCGATGCTGATACCGCTCGTGGCCGTTGCGACGATCGGCGTCACAGTTTCGGTCAGTTATTATATCGCCGCGTCTTTGGCCGCGATGCGTTTCGCGTTGCGCGCTTCCTTGCCAGTGCCGCCCTTGCCGAAAATTGTCCCGCGTGCCGCGATCATGAAACCGCTGCGCGGCGTCAGCGAAGGCCTCGCCGCCAACCTGATGACCTTTTTTGAGGTTGACTATCCGCGCACCGACTATGTTTTCGGCGTCGCGAGCTATGAAGATCCGGCGGTTGAAGTGGCAGCGATGCTGAAACCGCAATATCGCTTTGCACCGGTCGGAATCGTCGTTGGCGAAGAGCCGGTGTGCGCTAATCGCAAGGTCGCCAAACTGATCCGGATGGCAGGCAAAGCCGAACGCGCCGACGTTTTCGTGATTAGCGACGCGGATATTTCCGTCGAGCGCGACTATCTGCGGCGGATAATCGGCGAGCTTTACTCCACCGATAATATCGGCGTGGTCACCTGCCTATACCGGGCGCGGCCGCACACAGGGATTTCATCGCGCCTCGAGGCGCTTTCGATCAATACCGATTTCGCGCCAATGGTGATGCTGTCGGCGATAATCGAGCCGATTCGCTATGCGCTCGGTGCGACGATGGCAATTCGGCGGTCTGCGCTAGAAGAAATTGGCGGTTTTCCCGCGATCAAAGACGTTTTGGCGGATGATTTTTTTCTCGGCCGGATGGCTGCTGATAAAGGATGGAAAGTACGGCTGTCGAGTTCACTGGTAACACTAGTGCCTGATGAGCGCAGCTTCGCGGATTTCTGGGATCGCCAGCTGCGCTGGGCTCGCACCTATCGCACCACCCGGCCGGCTAGTATCGCGACGATCGTAACGCATGGCCCGTTCTGGGCGATTCTCCTCATGTTGGGGACTGGCTTGCATCTATGGTCAGCCGGCATCTTTCTTGGGGTGATTGGACTGCGGCTGAGCATGGCCGCCTTGCTGCTGCGTTACGTCCTAAAGCTGCCCGAGTTGACTCGCGAGGCCTGGCTGGTCCCGATCAAAGATCTTTTTATGACTGGGGTATGGTTCGCGAGCCTCGTCAGCAATGAAGTAAAATGGCGCGGGCGCAGGCTGAAAATCCTCGCCGACGGGCGTATTCAAGTCCTCGGCTGAGACGGTCTTTACTTGGTCACTGCCGCACGCTTCAGTTCGGCAATTTGCGCCTCTGAATAGCCCAGCAATTTAAGAACTTCATCCGTATGCTCGCCAAGCAGCGGCGGCATCAGCCGCTTGAGCGAACGCTCGCCGTTAAGCCGAACGGGAATATCCACGAAACGCATCTCCGGGATGCGAAAATGAGGCGGCACCGGCGGCAACATTCCGAGCGCATTCACCTGCTCGTCCACCAGTACTTGGTCAAGCGAATTAATCACGCTGACCGGTACAGCCGCCTCGCGCAGGAGCCGTACCAATTCTTGCGAACTATGCTGGCGCGTCGCCCGCTCAAGGATTTCGTGGAGTTCTTCGCGGCGTGGGACGCGCTGATTATTGGTGGCGAAGCGTGGGTCCGTGGGCAGCTCCGGCAGGCCCAGCACTCCGCATAGTTTCGCGAACAGCCGGTCATTTCCTGCGGCGATCATCACCCAGCTATCCGCCGTCTGGAACGCCTCATAGGGAGCGGCGGCTGGCGAAGCCGATCCACCTGGACCGGGCACGACACCGGTCGCCATGTAAGAGGTCATCAGTAAAGCGGTCCACGTTACCCCGGTCTCGAGCAGGCTTACCGTCACGCGCGAGCCTTGGCCGGTCTGCCCGCGCTCGATGACGGCCGCGAGGATGCCGGTGAAAGTCCAGATTCCCGAGCCGACGTCGATAATCGGCACCACCACTCGGGCAGGTGGCGACCCCGGATGCCCATTCATGCTGATGACGCCTGAGTAGGCCTGGCCCAGCGGATCATAACCTGGCAGATGGCTCATCGGTCCGGTATCGCCGAAGCCGCTAATCGAAGCATAGATCAGACGCGGATTTTCCGCTTTCAGATCGTCGTAACCGAGGCCGCGGCTCTCCGCACTTCCAGGCTTCATAGAATGGACGAAGATATCGGCGCGGCGCGCGAGCCGCCGCACGATCTCCTGGCCGCGCGGATCGTCGAGGTCAGCGCAAATGCTTTTTTTGTTGCGATTGCACGACAGATGAAGGGCCGACTCGCCGTTCCACGTCGGCGCGAAACGGCGGCCGTCGTCACCGCCGTCTGGCCGTTCAATCTTCACCACGTCGGCGCCGAAATCTCCCAGCAGTTGCGTACAATATGGACCGGCGAGATTCTGCGTCAGGTCGGCCACCAACAATCCTTCTAGAGTCCGCGGCATCTCACGTCCTATCTAATTGAAACGAGCCTTGGGCACCGCCAGGCCTGGAATCTCGGATCGGGTCCGGAAGATGGAGCCTTTTTTCGCCGGATCGTCGGTATTATCAGACGTAACTATGTAGAGTTCCGTCAAATCGGCGCCGCCAAAAGTCAGGCTGGTGACAAATGTCGCGGGAACCTTGAGGCGGAAATCAAGCGTGCCGTTAGGCTTGAAACGCACGACTTCTCCCGATTTGACCGCTGCAACGAAGAGCCCGCCCTCCGCGTCTACCGCGAGACCGTCCGGCCAGCCCTCCGGGACTTTAGCGAAAACCCGCCGGTCTTTCACGGTGCGATCCGGCTGCACGTCATAGGCCCATACAGCCTGCGTGGTCGAATCCGCATGATAGAGCAGCTTACGATCGGGACTGAAGCCGAGACCGTTGGTGACCTGAATACCTTCCCAGAGCTTGGTCACCTTGCCGTCGGGATCGACGCGGAAGAGGTTACCTGGAGTCGGCTTCTGATCACTCAGCGCGTCGAATTCCAGCGAGCCAACGTAAATGCTACCCATGTCGTCGGGCTGGAGATCGTTTAGGCCCTTAAGCGGGCGTCCTTCCCATTCGACAAATAGATCGCGGCTCTGACCGGTTTTTTCGTTGAAGTAGATGAGGCTGCGTCCGCTGCATACGATGCCGCCGCCGTAATTGATCGCGATTCCACCGACTCCCTTGCGCTTCGGAATGACAGTTTCGATTTGGCCATCGGGACTCCGCCGATAAACGCCGCCACGCGGCACGTCGCTGAAATAGAGGCGATTCTGATCGTCGGCGCGTGGACCTTCGAGTAGCCCATAGCCGCTCGCCAGCAATTCTAATTGAGCCATGATCCGATTCCTCCATCGCGGGATTTACCACGTTCAGCGCCCTGCCCGCCAATCGCATCGCAGGCCGCGGCGATTAAGCTTTGATCATGCGAGCGGAGTTATCGGCGCGGTCTTATGCATATCGGCGATACGCAAGCGGCGATGGCACAGATAGATCAGAACCGGTTGGAGAATTCGTGTGAGCAGCATGATCGCGACTGCACCGCCAATCACAACAATCGCCAGTGGACGCTGGGTTTGCGCGCCAATTCGTGTCGATAAGGCCGCCGGCAGCAAGCCCACTCCGTCCACCAGCGCAGTCATGATGATCGCGCGGAAGCGCCGATCGGACCCCATGATAATCGCTTCCTTAAAGGGATGGCCCTGCTCCCACAACTGCCGGATGTAGAAGCTCAGCAGAATACCGTCCATCACCGCGATGCCGAAAATCGAGATGAAACCGACCGCCGCCGAGACGCTGAACGGTACGCCCGCGATATACAGCGCGACGATCCCGCCGAGGCAGGCAACCGGCACCTGCGCCATGATAATCAGCGTATCGATCACTGAGGTGGTCGCGGCGAAGAGCACGCCGGTAATCAGCAGGAGAGCGATCGGCACCACAACTTCAAGCCGGCTGTTGGCCTCTCGTAGTTCCTTATATTCGCCGGCCCATTCCAGGTGCACGCCTTCCGGCAGTTTGACCTCTTTGGCGACGTGTCTCTGCGCGTCTTCTACCGTGGTCTGGAAATCCCGCCCGCGCACCGCAAAGCGCAGCGGCACATAGCGTTGCAGCCCCTCGCGGTAGATGAATGAGGCGCCCTCGGCGCTGCGGATATCCGCGACCTGGGCCAGCGGCACGTACCCACCCAGCGGAACACTGACGCGTATATTCCGAATCGCATCGAGGCTGGTGCGGTATTGCTTCTTCCAGCGCACTACCAGGTTGAAGCTGCGATCGCCCTCCAGCACTTGGGTGACCACCTGGCCGCCGATCGCCGCCTGAATAATCTCATTAACGTCGCCCACATTGAGTCCGTAGCGTTCACATTGTGCGCGGTCCGGGGTGATTACGATATTGGGCTGGCCGAGCGAGCGGTATACCGCCAGGTCAACAATTCCCGGCACGGAACTCATCGCGTGCATCACATTGCTGGCGATTTGTTCGTCGGCCGCGAGGTCGCGGCCGAAGACTTTGACCGAATCGGTGCCTTTCACCCCGGACAAAGCCTCATCGATATTGTCTTCGATATTCTGCGAATAGCCGAAACTGACTCCGGGAAATTGGCGATTCAACTCATGGTCTATCTGCGACACGAGTTCCGGTTTGGTCAGCCCATGCGGCCATTCCGGCTCGGGTTTCAGCTCGATCGAGAACTCGATATTGAAGAAACCCGTGGTCTCGGTTCCGTCGTCAGGCCGTCCCAATTGCGAAACGACATTGGTCACTTCGGGAAATGACAGGAGGACTTCGCGCATCCGATTAGCCAGTTTGGCCCCGTGATCGAGCGAGATCGTCAGCGGCATCGTCGCCCGCGCCCAGATATTGCCCTCCTCCAGTTTCGGCAAAAACTCACCACCTAACCTCGGCCATAATGAAAAGCCGGCCATCGTGAGGACGATGATTACGAACAGGGCGAGCCGCGGCCAGTTCATCACGTGTACGAATAGCCAGTGATAAGCCTCGCGGAACGATTCCCAGACGACATTGTGGGTCTCGCGAATTTTACTTTTGAGCAGGTACGTGGACAGTACCGGCGAGAGTGTAACTGCGAGCAGAATCGCCGTGCCCAGCGCATACGCATAGGTGTGCGACATCGGCGAGAAAATCGCACCTTCGACCCCGCGCATCGTGAACAGCGGCAGGAACGCGATCAGGAAGATCAGCGTCGAGAAGAACATCGGGCCGCCAACTTCCTGCGACGCATGCAAAATACGCAGGCGCAGGCGGTTATCGGCCGCGGCTTCGGCGCCGGGCGGCAGTTCAACCGTTAGATGGCGATGGATGTTTTCCATCACGATTACGGTCGAATCGATGATGATGCCGAAATCGATCGCGCCCAAGGAGATCAGGTTAGCCGCGGTGCCGCCCGTATACATCAGGACGAATGCGCCACACAGCGCGAGCGGAATATTGATCGCGGCGATAATCGCTGTGCGCAGGTTGCCGAGGAAGAAAATCAGCACGAGGAAAACCAGCAACATCCCGACCGTAAGATTTTCCAGCACGGTGCGCAGCGTGATATCAACCAGCGATGTACGATCGTAATAAGGCACGATCTTGTAGTGGGCCGGCATTAGCCCTGAACTGTTGAGCCACTTGACCTTGTCTTCAACACCTTTGACCGTCGGCAGCGTCTCGGCATACTTGCGCATCAGGACGATACCCTCCGTCACCTCGTCCCGATGATTCATGCCGACGATGCCAAGCCGCGGAGAGTAGCCGACGCTCACATCCGCAACATTGCCCACGGTAATCGGCGTGCCGTGGTTCGCCGACAGCACGATATGGCGGATATCGCCGAGCGAGCCGATTAGGCCGATACCGCGTATGTCAAACGCCTGCTCGCCAACCGACAGATAGTTGCCACCAGAATTGGTATTGGCGTTTTGAATCGCGCTGATCAGCGTGCTCAGAGGGATTTGGTAATGCTCGAGTACCTGCGGATCAACATCGACGTGGTATTCCTTGGTGAGCCCGCCGAACGTGCTGACTCCGACTACGCCAGGCACCGTGGATAATTGCCGCCCCACTACCCAGTCATTGATCTCCTTTTCGGTAAGGAGATTGTGATCCGGGCTTTCGATCGTGTATCGATAGATTTCACCGATCGGGTTTTCCGGTGACAGCCCCGGGGTAATTCCGGCTGGCAGCGTGACGAAGGCTAGATTGTTTAGAACTTCCTCGCGATCCCAGTAATAGTTAGTGTCCCAGCCGAAATAGCAGCGGATATCCGACAATCCAAACAGCGAAATCGAGCTCATCCGGTCGAGCCCGCGTGAGGAGCTCAAACCGTATTCGAGCGGCACCGTGACGATTCTTTCAACCTCCTCGGCGCTAAGTCCGTTAGGGAGGGTCAGGACCTCGACCAGCGGCTGCACCGGGTCGGGATAGGCCTCGATATCGATTTGGCTGAAGGCGTAAATCCCGCCGATAAACAGCAGGATCGCCCCACCCACGACGACAACTCGCTGGCTCAGCGCGAGCCGCATCAATGCCCGTATCATCTTAAGTCAGGTACTTCAGCCCGCCCTGTGAGTTCAGCGCAGCTCAAGAACTTTCGCCATTGGCTTCATGCCACAAGGCGTTGATTTGAATCGATTCGCCCGCGACCACCCGCTCGCCGGCAGTAAGTCCGGAGAGAATCCGCACCGGACCTTCGTCCTTCCAGGCGCCGATTTGAACTTGGCGGCGTTCATACCGCCCGCCGCCAAGATCGACGTAAACATAATAGGCGTTGGTGTCGAAGACCAGCGCCTCCATCGGCACGGAGAGCGCCTCGCCCGGACGCGTGACGATACTCACTCGCGCAAGCATCTGCGGCTTGAGCTTATTGCCCGGATTTTCCACCTGGCAGCGGATTTGAAGAGTATGGGTGTTTGGATCGACGCCGGGACTGATACGTTCGACGAAGCCTTTGAAGACCAGGTCAGGATAGGCCGTGGTTACGGCTTCGAGCGGCTGGCCCACACTCACCCGCGCCAGATCGTCTTCGTAGATACTGCCAACAATCCAGACCTGGTTCAGCGTCCCGACGTCGAACAGCACGTCCCCCGGGTTCACCGCGGAGCCGCGCTGCACCTTGCTGTCGATGATTGTGCCGCTGATTGGCGCGCGCATCCATACGGTAGGGTTCGGCGCTTTGATCGCGTCGATATCGGCATCTTCCATCCCCAGCAATTCAAGCTTGCGCCGCGCCGCTGTGACCATCGCAGGTCCAAGATTCAGGCTGGCCAGCCCGGGCGCACCGCTCAAGCGCGAGGTGGTCTGCGCCTGCAGATATTCCGCCTCTGCCGTCATAAAATCCGGACTGTAAAGCGAGAGGATCGGCTCGCCGCGCCGCACATTGTCCCATTGCACGACCCGTATGTCTTCGATACGGCCAGTCACCCGCGAGGAAATCGTCGCGACCCGCCTTTCGTCGAAATCGACGTAGCCGCTGGTTTCCAGCACGCCGGGCAATTCGATTTGTCTTACCTGGACCGTGGTCATCCCCGGTATTTGGCCGCCCGATAATTGCAGCACCGGGAGGCCGTCAGATTGCCGCACCATCACTGGCGGCGGCAGCGGCGGCGCAACGTCGGCATGGCTGGAGGGATTGCTCTCGCAGGCTGCAAGGCCAGTGGCAAAAATCCCCAGCAGCAGCCATCGCACGAAGGATCGTGAGTGCCAGCCTCGCATCATTTAGAACGGCTCCCCGATCGCCTGTTCGAGGGCGACCTTGCCGGCCAGAAATTGGTTCGCTGCCTGCAGATAGGCTGAATGTGCCGAATAAGCTGCTGTTACGGTGTTAGCCAGCGTGGTGAAATCGATTTTGCCGGATTGGTAAGCGGTTAGCGAGACAACAAAATCCTGCCGCGCCAGGGGAATCAGCGAATCTCGGTAGAGGACCGCGGTTTGATAGGCGAATTGTGCCGTGCGATACAGCGTCGTCACGGTCGCCGAGGTCTGGCTGCGAATCGCGCCTAGATCGTCATGCGCGGCTTCGAGATCATAACCCGCCTTCTTCACATCTTCGTTTTGCTTGAGCCAGTAAAAAATCGGGACGTTGAACTCGATCGACCAGCCATGGTCCTGCATGCGGCCGTTTTCCGCAGGAGCCGCACTCGACAGGAGATAATTGTCGAAGGTATAGCCCAGCGTATAATCGGGCGCATATTCGAGCTTTGCCAACTCCAGCGACGTATCCACATTCTTTTGTGCTAGCGCCGCTTCGAGAATCTCCTGCCGCGCGATCGCCGCGCGATTGATCAATTCATCAAGGGGGATTTTCATCGGCGCCAGCTCAATTTTGCGGTCAAGATTTAGCGGCTCGTCCGGCGCTCGATAGAGCAGTTGGTTGATCGTGGTCTCGTCATTTTCTTCCGCGACGCGCAACTGGCGCTGCTGAACCTGAGCGATCGCCAAATCAAATTCCGCACCTATAAAGTCCGACTGCGTCGCCTGGCCGGTTGCATAACCCACTTGGGTTACTTTGAGCACCTGCTCGAGGCTCGCCACGGTCTCCGCCTCTACCGCTTCCAGCGCGCCGTCGAGCAGGGCCTGATAATAGGCAGTCTCAATTTGCGCACGAATATCGCGCATCATCGCCTGATAGGTGAGACGCGCCACCTCCGCTGAACGTTTCGCCTCATTGGCCTGGAGCAAGCCCTTGCCTGGAAATTGAAATGAATCAGTGACGGTCAGCGAATGCTCCGACGCCTGGCTGAAGCCGTTGCTGGGGCTATCGATATTGTAGTAGCCGAAGATTGGATCGGCCGGAGCATAGTTCTGCTTGACGCTATGAACGGCTGAAAGCCAGCGAGCGCGGGCGGCCTTGATCTGAGGATTCGCTTCGAACGCGACTTGTACGAGCTGATCAGCGGTTAGTCCGGTTTCAGCCGAGGCATTAGCGGCGCGGGAATTTCCGGCTAGCAGGCAGGCCAGCACTGCAAAAATCGCTGCGCTCCCAAATTTTGTTGGCATCGCCCACTCCGGTTGGCCTCGTATCAGCGAATAATTAAAGCGAAAGAGGCTCAGGAGGGAAAGTATCCGCCAACGCTTCGCCGCTGGAATGCCTGAAATCGGCGGCCACGAACAATACCCGGCAGGCAGGACGCTGCTTACGTCAAAAATCTTTCTAGATTTAAAAACGCGCCGATGAATATAATTCGGGGACCCTCGTCGAATTATATTGAGAGCGAAAAACAAAGGTTCGGTTGCAAACTCCTCCCTGCAACCGGGCGGCCAGCCGTAAGCGACGACGACTGGTTGAAAAGGCGGGCATTAAGGAGACTCCCCCCTCCTCTAATTGCCCGCCTTTCTTTTATCTCAAAATGATTCATTTGGCTAGAGGCCAAATAGGCTTCATGTCCGATTTCGGTGCGCCATTCCATCGCGCCGCGTTGTAATGCTCCAATCTGCATCATGTTAGACACAGCAGCCTCGTTAGCGAGGCTTAAGTCCTACCGATTCGCTGCATCGAGCCATTTGCTCGTACTCGGCGGCTGAAATCTCTCAAGCCGTTCCAACAGCCTCACAATATTATCTTCAACGATCGCCAATCCCCGATGGGCCGGTTTGATGAACCCCTCCTTTACTCCATGGTCAAGAAAGGCCAGAAGTGCCGCATAATAATTTTCGGCGTTCAGCAACCCGCACGGCTTCCGATGAATTCCAAGCTGTCCCCAAGTCAGGATTTCGCAGAATTCCTCAAGCGTTCCCAAACCGCCCGGCAGTGCGATGAAACCGTCGGCCAGGTCCGCCATGGCAGCCTTTCGCTCATGCATCGAGCCGACGATGCGAAGATCGGCCAGAGCCGTGAAGGCGATCTCCTTGCTCGCTAACGGCCGTGGAATAACTCCGATCACCTCGCCGCCACCGGCGAGCACTGCCCGCGCGACCTCACCCATCAGTCCAACCGTCGCCCCGCCGTAGACCAGTCCGATGCCTCGCGCTGCTAATTCATTGCCCAATTCGCGCGCCGCCTGCACATAGACTGGCTTTGCGCCTGGATTCGATCCGCAGAAGACACATATCCGCTTCATCGCTAATCTCGCCCCTGCCTCGGCTGGCTAGGCCTGTCACTCACGTATCACTTCTATGATGACGTTGGCCGCGCGTGTGCCGCAATCCGCACCCGCCGGCTATGAATCTCCGTCATGCTTCGTATTGTCTGAATGCGAAATTGAGCACTATTTGATCTTGGCTAGCTTGACAGCGCTCCAATGCGCCGTCATAGCTCAATGCCGATGCTTTGGGTACGACGAACTTTGGTGCTGGCGCCGGTGCTGCTTTTTATCGGCATTGTGATGCTCTTAAGCTGTTGCGGCGGCAGCAGCAGCTCGAGCGCCACTCCGACACCTACGATATTGCTCGGTCTGACCGTATGCCTCGGACCGCCGCCGACTGGCACGCCGGTCGCCACCGTGACGCCGACACCGAGCGGTTCGCCGACTAAAACCCCAACCTCGACCAAGACTCCGACGCCGACTCCTACGCCGCCATGTAGTCCCGTTGCGACCTCGACTCCACTTGGTCTCGGCGAAAGTTTGCAACTTAACGCGCAAGGTATATTCAGCCGCCCGACCTTCCCCGGCAAGGTCCGCTACCGTGACGTTACGCCGCCCACTGGTGGTGCGGCCTTTTTTGCGACTAGTGGCACGAACCCGAACCAGACCTGCACCGCCCTCGCATATTCCGCCAATGGCGTGTTTGTCGGTACGCAAACAGGATGCTGCTGTGTCCTTGCTTCCGACGGCTCAGTTTTCAGCCAGGCCTTCAGCGTTATGGTGAATGGCGCACCGGCTTGCGAATGTCAGCAGCCTTCAACACCAACCCCGACGCCGAAGGCGGACGTTTTGGATGGCGTCGATAACGATTCGTATGACGGCAGCCCTAGCGTACGGGGTGGGAGTCTCCAGGCCACCGCCGAGCCGTCGCCTTGAACACGGCACCAGCTATCGAGTGCCGAAAGCTTTCCTTGGCGGAGATTTCAGTGGCGTGCGTGACAGCTAGCAGCAGGGTTTGACAGCGCTCACTGCCGCTTATACTGTCCGCTGAAGCTGATTATGGAACGACTGGCCCGGCGCGAACAGGTGCTTCGCCATGCTAAGCGGATTTTCGCCCGCAAAGGCTATCATCGCACCAATATCGCAGATATTATCGCGCATGCTCACATCGCTCGCGGCACCTTCTATCTATATTTCCAAGGCAAGCGCAGCATCTTCGAGGAGTTGCTCGAACAGGCGCTACGTGAATTGCGCGGCCGCATTCATCGCCTGAGGGTCGGGCCTGGCGAGCCGGACCCGGTCGGCCAATTGCGCGATAATGTCAAGCGTGTGCTGAATTTTGTTCTCGCCGAGCGCGACTTGACCGATATTCTGTTAAATCATTCGACCGGCTTCGACCGCGAACTTGACGCCCGCATCGACGATTTCTATGCGCGCGTCGCGGCCGAGATTCAGCGGTCGCTCGATCTTGGCATAGAAATGAACCTGGTGCGCCGCTGCGACACCCGCGCGGCCGCCTTTTGCATCCTGGGGGTGGTTAAGGAAGTGGTTCTACAGCTTTCACGCGAACGGCGAACTGATATATCCGGATTGACTGAGGAAATCCTTGAATTTGGACTGCGCGGAGTGGCGCGGCCTGAGTTGCTCGCGGCGCGCATCAGTGAGGGCTGCATCGGCAATAGCGGCGCGCTTTTTTTTGAGCCTAAGCTAGACTGACATGTCAGTTTATAAAACCCGCGTACGCGGTGCTGCGAAAGCCGTCGCGTTCTACGATGTAGACGGCACGCTGATGGGACTCAATCTTGTCCATGCCGCCCTTTTTATGCTGGCCAACGTCGGCGAATGGAGCGGGCGCGCCGGCGGCCTGTTGGGCTTCGCTGCCCGCTTACCGCTGCTCTATATGGCCGAGCGCCGCGACCGCTATTTACTGAACGCAGCGTTGTTTGCCGCCTTCAAAGGGCTCTCCCGCGACCGGCTCGCAACGCTCGGCGAAGAATATTGCGAGCGCGTCCTGATCAACCACCTGTTTCCGCATGCAACCGAGATGCTTGAGGCGAATCGCACCGCCGGCCTCGAACCGGTCCTGGTCACCGGCTCGCCGGATTTCATTATTGCCCCGCTGGCCGGCCACTTGAATATCCAGACTTTTGCGGCCAACCGCTTGGTTTACAGCCGCGGACGCGCCACTGGCCGCCTGCATCAGCCGGTGATGGCGGGTGACGCCAAGGCCGCATGGTGTACTGAGTTTGCCGCCGCCAACCAGCTCGATCTCAAAGCTTGCTGGGGTTACGCCGACTCCTATCACGATCTCGCTTTCCTCGCCGCGATGGGCCATCCGGTAGCGGTTAATCCCGACCGTAAATTGCGCGAGATTGCCCGCGCACGGCAATGGCCGGTGGTCAACTTTGAAAAAAACCGGAGCAACAGGCAGTTGCTTGAGGCCGGTACCGCTGTGCTCGAGCAATGGATCGAAAGGAATTCGAATGGCGCGGCCTGAATCTAGGCTCAAAGAGCTGAAGACGGCTGAACTGAGGCACGAGCCGGGGGCGCGCAGCGATCTCGTTGTGACGCTTAACCGCCGCTCCGAGCCACGCCTGATCGCCTATGGCGAGGACTTCATGCTGGAGCGGCTGCCGGCTGGGACCCGCGTGATCTATCCGCCGCCACCCCTCGATCCGCTGCCGGACCCCGACACCGCTATCCGCTATGCGTTGCTCCATCCGCTCAACGCTGATCCTTTGTTCGCTCAGCTCAATCCCAACATGCGCGTGACTATCGCGGTTGATGATATCAGTCTGCCGCTGCCGCAGATGCGCCGCCCGGACATCCGCGAGCGCCTGCTCAATGCCGTTCTCCAGACGCTCGCCGACTACGGCGTTGACGACGTCCATATCATCGTTGCGACTGCCCTCCATCGCCGCATGACCGAAGCCGAAATCCGCCGGATGGTCGGTGAGCGAGCCTTCAAGCAGTTCTGGCCTGATCGGCTCTACAATTTCGACGGTGAGAATCGCGCCGAACTGGTGATGCTCGGCAAGACCGAGCATGGCGAAGAAGCCTGGCTGTCGCGGCGTGCTGCCGAATCAGACTTGCTGCTCTATCTGAATATCAACCTGGTGCCGATGGACGGCGGCCACAAGTCAGTCGGTGTCGGCCTGGCGCCCTATCAAAGCCTCAAGCATCACCATAACGCGGCCACGCTCCGCCGTACGCATTCTTACATGGATCCTACGCGCTCGGCGCTGCACAATTCTGCCAATCGCATCGGGCGCGTCATCAATGAGCAGGTGAATGTGTTCTCAGTCGAGACCGCCGTCAACACCCAGATGTACGGCGGGATGCTCGACTTCATGCAGAAGAACGAGGACCGCTTCACTGATTGGGACCGCATGCGCCTGAAGGGTTTTCGCTGGACGCTTGGCAATCTCTCGCACGATTTGCGCCGCCAGATGCTCCATCAGTATGCGGCGCCTTACGGCATGACCGGCGTGTGGGCTGGCGAGACCGAAAGTGTGCATCGGCAGGCGCTTGCCCGCGTCTTTCAGCAATACGCCGTGCCGGTCAAGGGCCAGTCGGACGTACTGATTGTAGGCGTTCCCTACATCTGCCCCTACAACGTCAACTCGATCATGAATCCCGTGCTCGTCCAATGCACCGGGCTGGGCTATTTGTTCAATATGTTCCGCGGCAAGCCGCTGGTGAAACCTGGCGGTACGATGATCATCTGCCATCCGCTGCGCGACGAGTTTCACCCGGAACATCATCCGAGTTATATCGAATTTTTCCATCGATGCCTCGCGGAGACGACCGACGCCGCTGCGCTTGAACGCGAATTCGAGGCCGAGTTTGCGCATAATCCGACTTACATCCACATGTATCGCTACGGCCACGCCTATCACGGCGTACATCCGTTCTACATGTGGTATTGGGGCGAGCCGGCGCGCCAGCATGCCGGCCGCGTTATTGCGGCGGGATGCGAGGAGCCGGAAGTGGCCACGCGTCTCGGATGGGAATCGGCGGATACCCTCGACGAGGCGATTGCGATGGCAACCGCCGGCCAAGGGCGCTCCGCATCAATCACCTATCTTCATCTGCCACCACTGGTCATAGCCGATGTCGAATAATAATGGCACGAGCCGCAACGGCAGCAAGCCATCAGCGGATGCGTTCCCTCCGCTTGCCGAAATTCTTGATGGACGCCGCATTCTGCTGACGGGAAGCACCGGATTTCTCGGTAAGGTGCTGCTCTACCTGCTCTTGCGGCACCATCCTGAACTCGAGCGCATCTTCGTCTTGATTCGCGGCGATCGCCGCTCCAGCCTCGGCCGCTTTCGCCGCGAGATTCTCGATTCGCCAGCGCTCGCGCCGCTTCGGGAACATCTCGGCACCAATTTCGATCATTACGTCGAGAGCAAAGTTGCTGTGCTTGCCGGTGATATCAGCGAGCCATCCCTCATTACCGATAATGCCGAGATGCTCGGCGACGGGCGGCTCGACGCTGTAATCCATTGCGCCGGCCTGGTTAACTTTGAGGCCTCGCTGGAAAAGGCGCTCGACGCCAACACCATCGGCGTTGCCCATGTAATCGAATTCTGCCGCGCACACGGCGCCGCCCTGCTCCACGTCTCGACTTGTTATGTCGCGGGCGCCGCCGACGGCCATCGTTACGAGGACGATCTGCCGCGCGATTGGTCGCCAAGCGGACGGCGCGGCTTCAACTTGAAGCGCGAGATCGCCGCCGCGCAAACCGCTATCGCCCGTGTCGAAGCCGAATCGCGCGACCCCGCACGCATGGCTGAATTCCATGCCGACGCGGGCGGCGATCACGATCGGAATCATGATGGAGGCCACGATCACCATAGCGGCGATAGCCACGAACACGCCGCCGAATCACGGCGCAAGCAATGGGTCGAGGAGCGCCTGAAAGAGCTCGGCCATGATCGCGCTCTCGGATGGGGCTGGCCGAACACTTACAGCTATACAAAAAGCCTGGGCGAGCAGCTTGTGATCGCCGCCGCCGATTCAATCACCGCGGCCGTTGTACGGCCGGCCGTCATCGAAAGCGCCCTGGCTGATCCTGCGCCAGGATGGAATCAGGGCGTGAATACCAGCGCCCCGTTGACTTATCTCGCTGGCCGCGGCTATCGCTTCTATCCCGCCAAGGGCGAACTCGTGCTCGACGTGATCCCGGTCGATCTCGTTGCCCACGCGATCATTCCAATCACGGCTGCGCTTTTGTTGAAGCGCCACAAGCCGATCTATCAGCTCTGCACCTCCGACGTTAATCCGCTGCCGATGCGCCGCCTGGTCGAGCTGACTGCATTGAGTAATCGTCGTGACCATCGCAAGCATGGCGGTCCGCTCGGCAAGCTCGCCCCGCATCTCGAAGCGGTTGTCGTCTCACGCCATACCTACGAATTGATCAGCGGCCGCATTCCCGCGCTGCTCCAGCAGATGGCCGCGCTGGGCGAGACCCTGCTTGGGGACAAGTCCCTCCCTGCCCGCAAGCTCAGCCAGCGGATCGATCAGCTCGCCGAAAAGGCTGAGATGGCGCGTTCGATGGTTGCCGTATACCGCCCCTATATTCAGGAGCTGATCTACACCTATCACGGGAAAAATATCCGTGATCTTTATTGCACTCTCGAATCGGCGGACGCGGCACAGCATCCATATCATCCCGAAGCGATCGACTGGGCCGGCTACTGGATCAACATCCACATGCCGGGTTTGCGCAAGCACATCTTCCCGCAGCTTGAATTGCACACACGTACGCGTGCGAAGCGGCTGCCACGACATAAAACCCTCACGGCGATGCTCGATCATGCGGCTGAGAACTACGGCTCACGCGCCGCTCTTGAGGCGCGGCTCGCGTCCGGCCATCGCACGCCAACGACCTTCCGCGAGTTGCGTGATGGCGCACTGCGGGCCGGCCGCTTGTTGCAGGCACGTGGCGTAAAGCCCGGCGATCGTGTGCTGCTCATTGCCGAGAATTCACCAGCATGGGCGCTCGCCTATTTCGCGATTTTGTACGCGGGAGCCGTCGCAGTGCCGCTCGACCATCAGATTGCCGTCGACGAATTACTGCCCATCGCCCGTATCGCCCAGCCGTGCGCCGCACTGCTTTCCACCGATTGCAAGCTACGGCTTGGCGATCATGTACACGACGTGGCGGAGGGCATTGTCGAATTGGAGCTGGCCGAATTGCAGCGGCCCTTCATCATGCGCGCCCCGGCCGCGCCACCGCCCGCACCGGAGCGCAAGTCGCTGGCGTCAATTGTTTTCACCTCCGGCACCACTGGCACACCCAAGGGCGTGATGCTCACGCACGGCAATTTCACGTCCGAAATTTCGATGCTCTCCCGCGTGTTTCAACTCGGCAGCGAGGATACGGTGCTGGCGCTGCTGCCGCTCCATCACACTTTCGAGTTTACCTGCGGAATGCTACTGCCGCTCGCCAGTGGCGCGCGTATCGTCTACCCGCTAGGCATTGACGCGGCGAGCCTGTCGCGTACTCTCGCTGACGTTCAGCCCACTGCGTTGATCGGCGTGCCCGCGCTATGGGAGGCGATTCACCGCCGCATCACCGACGGCGTTGAGGAGCGCGGCCCTTTCTTTCACGCGGCCTTCGACCGCCTGCGCGATCTGAATCGGCGCCTCGATCAGGATTACCACCTCAACCTTGGCTCGATTCTGTTTCGGCCTGCGATCGCTGCGCTGGGCGGTAAGCTACGGCTTGCTGTCAGCGGTGGTGCTGCACTGCCGCAGCGTGTGGCGCAGTTTTTCAATGATATTGGTATCCGCCTGCTCGAAGGCTACGGCCTGACCGAAGCAGCGCCTGTATTGAGCACGGCGCGCCCCGGCGAACCGTTAACCCCCGGTTCGGTCGGGCAGCCGCTCCACGGCGTCGAGCTGTGCGTCAGTAGCGAACGCACCAGCCAAGGCGGCGGTGAAGTAGTTGGTGAAATTCTGGCCCGCGGCCCCAACGTGATGACTGGTTACTATCGCAATCAGGCTGCGACTGACGAAGTGCTTAAGGACGGCTGGCTGCATACGGGCGACCTTGGACGCCTCGATGCCGATGGCCGGCTTTATATCGTCGGGCGCGCCAAGGACGTGATCGTCGATTCCGGCGGCAACAATATATATATAGACGAACTCGAAGAGCTTTACGGCCACCTCACCTACATCAAGGAACTTGCAGTGGCCGGACTGAAGGTGGGGCAGGGTGAGCAGGTAGCTGCCCTGATCGTCCCAGCCTATGCGCGTGGCGAAAGCCGCCGCACCGTCGAGGATCGCATCCGTACTCATTTCGACAAGATCAGTGCGAGTCTGAGCCCGCATAAGCGCGTTCGCATTTTGCGTTTTACCGACGGCGAATTGCCGCGCACACGTACGCGCAAAGTCAAGCGCGCCGAAGTCGCAGCGATCCTGCGCCAGATGGTGCAGAGTCACGGCGAAGCGCCGTCCCTCAGCGCGACTGAAGTCGAGCCTTGGCTGGTTGACGCATTGACACAGGTCGCCAGTGGCGGACCGCAAGTGACGACAGCGACGCGGCTGATTGAAGACCTCGGGCTCGATTCCCTCGCGCTGGCCGAACTCGCTGAACATATTGCCATGAAAGCCGGCCGCGAAATCAGCGCCGCCGAGCTCTCGAACGTCAGCACCGTCGAGGATTTGCAGCGGCTTGTGATGCGAGGCCATAACCGGCCCAAGCTGCCGTCCTATGCCCGTTTCGCGCGCCCGTATATTCCCACTCTGCCGGCTCCGCTCAAGCAACTTGGCGAGAGTGCTATCCGCCGTTCGTTTGGCGCAATATTCGATTCATGGCTGAAACCTCGCATCATGGGTGCGGGCAACATTCCCGCCAATCGCAATGTTCTGGTGGTCGCCAATCACGCGAGCCATCTCGACTTCGGACTGGTTGGCTATGCGCTCGCCGCAATGGGCCGAGAGCTGGTTGTGCTCGCCGCCAAGGATTATTTCTTCAATACCTCGCTGCGCCGTTTCGTTGCCTCCAACTTTACCCGCTTGATTCCGTTTGATCGCGAGCGCGCGCAGATGGAATCCCTCGACGACGCGCTGGCGGAACTCGCCGCCGGCCGCAGCGTCCTGATGTTCCCCGAGGGCACCCGCTCCCCCGACGGCGCGATTCACGAGTTTAAGAGCGGTGTGGGCTACCTCGCGCTGCATAGCGGATGCGACGTTTTACCGATCCATATCAGCGGTACTTACGACGTGCTTGGCAAGGGCCGTCTGCTTCCGCGTCATGCGCCGGTCGAGGTGCGCATCGGCCGCGTGTTGTCAGCGGCAGAATTGGAAGCGGTCGCCGAAGGCGCTGAGGGCGCCGGTGCTTATCGCAAGCTCGCGCACTATATGCGCGACGCGGTAACCGGTCTGACGGAGCGCCGCCCGCGTGCCGTTCGCATTCAGCCAGCAACGGCCCTCGAAGACACACAGCTCGAAGCTGCTGCCGGCCTCGACGCGAGCGTGCTTCACGTGGAGCATACGCACAAGGCTCATAGCCGTCATCAAGGCCATCGCAGCGCCAAGGGATAGCAAGCCTTGCGGTGAATACGATAGCGGAGATGGATTGTTGTCGTATCCGTTTGCTCTCAAGCTATTTCGGCGAACTGCTAACCCCTTCGTCCGCCCTTGGACAAAACGCTGTTTACTGAATAGATTTCTGCTATGGATTGGTTTAGCCAGCGCAATGATCGCGAGGCCCGCCCCACCCGGGGCAACGCCCGGCCTCATCTCAGCGAGATCACCGATCATCTGCTGATCGGAGAGTATCTCCGCCCCGGCGATATCCCTTGGCTCGCAACGGTGCATCGTGTTTCCGCGATTCACAACCTGCAGGACGACGAGGACCTGCGCATCAACGCCCTTGACGCCACGATGCTCCGTGACCTCGCAGCGCAGCATCGTATCCATTATGTGCGCACGCCGATTCAGGACGGCAGCGCCGACGACGTAGCTGCTCGCCTCGCTGTTGCACTAACTGACCTCGATACCCTTATCAAAGGAGGCTATCGCGTCTATCTCCACTGCAATGCCGGCCTCAATCGCGCCCCCACTCTCGCGATCGCATGGCTGCGCGCCTACGGTGGGATGTCGCTCAATGAGGCGCTGGCTCACGTCAAGCGGCGGCGCGCATGTGGCCCCTTCATGACCGTGCTCGAGGATCATTTCGGCTCGCGCGATCACAAGCCCTCCACCTGATTCGCACGGCGCCTCGCCGATGGCTTGCCCGCGCTACTTGACTATTTCCGCTTGGGGCGTGCACCTGTTCACCGCGTCTGGCGCCGTCGCCGGATTGCTCGCCCTCGATTATATCTCCGCGAACGACTTTCGCGGCGCTTTCATTCTGATGGCAATCGCCATCGTCATCGATTCAGCCGACGGCACGCTCGCGCGCTGGCTCAAGGTCAGCGAGCGCATTCCGGTTTTTGACGGCGCTCTGCTCGACAATATTGTCGATTATCTGAATTACGTCGCGGTGCCGCTGTTTCTGATGCTTCGTGCGGGCCTCCTGCCACAGACCGCCGCTGGCTTCTTTGCCGCCTCGTTTGCAATGCTCGCCAGCGCCTATGGCTTCAGCCGCGCCGACGCCAAGACTGAGGACCATTACTTTCGCGGCTTTCCTTCCTACTGGAACCTCGTCGCCCTCTATCTCTTTTGTCTCGGCTGGATACCGTTCGTGAATATTCTCGTCACTGTCGCACTGGCAGTGATGGTGTTTCTGCCCGTTAAATTTATCTATCCCAGCCGCACCGCGCCGATGCGCTCGGTTACACTCGGTTTCGCCGCAATCTGGGCAGCCGCCACTATCACCCTGGTTCTTGCCTTACCGGTGCCCAATCCGATTCTGCTTTACACGTCCCTTGCCTTCATCGTTTACTACTTCGTGATGTCGTTTTTGTTACACGCCCGCCTCCACCGGCGCGCTGCCCGCCATTCCTTCTGACGCCATGGATCAGGCGCCGCAACATGCAGACTGGCTGGAGGTAATCGAAGGCGCTGCGCCACTGCTTTTGATAGCACCGCATGGGGGCCGCGCTGGCCCTGCCGCCCGCGCCACGCTTCATCCCAAGGTCAACGATCTGGAGACTGCTGCGATTACGCGTGAACTGGCCGATCGCACCGG
>DATJUF010000075.1:0-5073 GCA_035502655.1 Binataceae bacterium (SeqCode) | reverse complement strand
CTGCGGACGTTTTTCGCGAGCCGTTGGACTATCGGCAGACTGGTCGCCTTCCATACCGCGCATAAGCTCCAACTCCTTGCGCACGCTCCCATCGCCTATTCCGAACTAGGGCGCTTCGTCGCCAATGCGAAAGGCGTGGCTAAGGGCGAAGTACGTGATCATTACGAAACCACGTTTATGGCCGCGCTGAAGCAACTCGCAACTCCTGCCCGTCATACGAATGTCCTGCAGCACATGACCGGCTACTTTAGCAAGCATCTGGAGACGGCTTCACGCCGCGAGCTCATGCTTCTAATCGACGATTACCGCCATAGCCTGGTGCCGCTGATCGTGCCAATCACACTGATTCGGCACTATGTCCGGGTTTACTCCGTCAGCTACCTCGAAAGGCAATCGTACCTGGAACCGCATCCGAAGGAACTGATGCTGCGCAATCACGTCTGACGCCCGCCCACTCACATCGCCCCCCCTCGCTTCGTGTCGTTGACGATCACGCGCAGGGCATAGTAATGCTCCACAAGATTTGCCTCTTAAACCTCGCCGCCACGCGCGGGTAGCGAAAGCAAACGGAGATTAGCAATGAAGATTGGACTATTTGTCGGCGCTAACGGACGCATGGCCGGTGGAGGGCTGCTTAAGGCCGTTGCGACTCATGCAGAACGCCTTGGCATCACGACCTTATGGGTTCCCGAGCACGTCGTGTTGCTCGATAAGTATGCCTCCAAATATCCTTATTCCCAGGACGGCCAACTCCCTGCTCCCACCCACGCGCCGATTCTTGATCCATTTCTCACGCTGACCTGCATGGCTGCGGTCACCTCGAAGATTCGCCTCGCGACTGGAATCTGCCTGGTGCCAGAGCATAATCCGGTGGTTTTGGCGAAGGTCACGGCCACGATCGATTTTCTGAGCGGTGGCCGCTTCATCCTCGGCACCGGCATCGGATGGCTCGAAGAGGAGTTCAAGGCGATCGGCGTGCCTTGGGAGCATCGCGGACGCCGGACCCGCGAATATATCGCCGCGATGCGCAAGTTATGGGGCGAAGAAGTCAGCAGTTACAAAGGCGAGTTCATCAGCTTCGAGGGCGTCCGCAGCAATCCCAAGCCGGTGCGCGGTGCCGATCTGCCGGTATGGTTCGGCGGGGAGAGCGCACCCGCACTGCGCCGCGTGGCAGCGTATGGTAATGGATGGTGCGGCTTCAATCTGACGCCTGACGAAGCCGCGTCTAAAATCAAGACGATTGAAGAGTTGCTGAAGGCCAACGGCCGCAATCGCTCCGAGGTCGAACTGGCGGTGTCACCTTACACCAAGCCAGTGAAGGCCGATGACCTTAAGCGTTATCGCGATGCAGGGGTCGAAGAAATCATCCTGATCAAGCTGCGGCCGCCGCGCGTGGAGACAGACCTGGTTGAAAATCTCGAGCAGATCGCCCGTGAATGGGTTGAGCCTGCCGCTAAAATCTGAAGTACAAGATTAAATCATCAGCACGCTCGGTCTACGTCCGAACGGCAAAGGAATGGAGTGATGAAAGTCGGATTTTTTGGAACTGGAATCGGACCCGCCACTACGCCTGCATGGGCGCGCGCAGTCGCGGTCAATGCGGAACGGCTTGGCTTCGCGACGCTTTGGGCACCCGAGCATGTGGTACTGCTCGATGAATACGCCTCGAAATACCCTTATTCGGCCGGCGAATTCCCGATGCAGACTGATTGGCCGATCGGCGACCCCTTCATCTCGTTGACTTATGCAGCAGCAGTCACCAGTAAAATCCGGCTGGCGAGCGGTATCTGCCTGGTGCCGGAGCATAATCCGCTGGTGCTGGCCAAGGCCGTCGCGACCGCCGACCAGCTCAGTGGCGGCCGGATTGTTTTGGGCACGGGTATCGGATGGCTCGAGGAGGAGTTCCAGGCGATCGGTATTCCATGGGAGCGCCGGGCCCATCGGACGCGCGAGTATATCGAAGCAATGCGGGACCTTTGGGCAAGCGAGGTCGCGTCTTATAGCGGCGAGTTCGTCAACTTTCGCGGCGTGCGCAGCTACCCGAAGCCTGCGAACGGCAAGCGCGTCCCGATCTGGTTCGGTGGCGAGAGCGGACCGGCGTTGCGGCGGACCGCCGACTACGGTGACGGCTGGATCGGATTCAATCTTTTGCCCGCCGAAGCGGTGCCGAAGGTGAAGCGGATAGAGGCGCTACTGAAGGAGCATGGACGCAGCCGCTCCGATCTCGAACTAGCGGCCTCCCCTTACATGAAGCCGATCACACCCGACGACCTCAAGCGGTATCGCGACGCTGGACTCGACGAAATAGCCCTGGTGACTTTCGACCCACCCGCAAATGAGCGGGAACTGGTTACGCGAATGGAAAAGATGGCGCGCGAATATGTCGAGCCTGCCGCCAAACTTTAATTAGCGCTTTAGATTTCGCACCGATTCAAGAAGCGGGATGGCCCCGGCCGTCCCGCTTCTGTCTAAACTCCCTAGCTAAGCTGTGTCAGACACTGAGGGTTTATCGCTGCTGGGTCTGAGGCGGTACCTCGTTGCTTGCAGTCAGCATGTGGCTTTGCACCTCAGCCGTCTTCGTTTGCGAGGGCGCTGCACTGGTCGAAAGGCTGCACGAAAAGCATCCCGTGGTCATGAAGCAGGTGGCGAGGCTGAAAATAAGAACGAGCAAGCGCTGGCTGAGCATCGCTGAAACCTCATTATCCGGTTTAGATTATTTCGCCAAATATAAAGAATATAGGGGAATAGGCAGCAATCGGCGAGATAATAGATGGCGCTTCACCCCGCTCGTCGAAGCGCTTATCATCGCAATATTGTCGCTTGGCGATACCATCGTCTGATCGTCACCGCCATCTCGAAACGGCAGCGTTGTGATCGATCAGGCGGATAGAATTTCGGAGCGCCGAATGGATTTCAGTTTCAACGAAGATCAGCGATTGCTGCACGACACTCTCGCAGAGTTTGGCCGCCGCGAACTGGCGCCTCATTATGCGGAACGCGATAACGATGAGAATCTGCCGCGGGAGATCGTGCGTCAGCTTGGCGCAATGGGCCTGCTGGCGCCGATGGCTGATCCGGAGTTCGGCGGACAGGGGCTCGATTATGTCTCACTCGGGATCGCTCACGAAGAAATCAGCCGCTATGACTTCAATGCCGGTTACGTCCTGCTCTTGACGGCTTTGGCTGGTGCGATTATTAGCGCGCGTGGCGACGGCCGTCAGAAAGCTGCATATCTTCCGGCGATTTGCCGAGGCGAGGCCGTCCCCGCCTTGGGCGTAACCGAACCGGCCGGCGGATCCGACGCCGCGCACGTAAAGCTCAATGCGCGGCGAGAAGGCGACACCTATATCCTGGACGGCGAGAAGACTTCGATCTCCTTCGCGTCGTGGGCTGACACGATCCTGCTGATGGCCCGCACCGGCACGTACGAACAGGGCGCGCGCGGCGTCAGCGCTTTTTATGTCGATCTCGGTTCGCCCGGGGTAAGCCGCGTCCGCTTCAAGGACTTGGGCTCGCGCGCAATTGGCCGCGGCCAGCTTTTTTTCGACAGCGTACGCGTCCCGGCTGACGCCCGGATCGGTGAGGAGGGCGCGGGCTTCGTGCAGGTGATGCAAGGCTTCGACTTCAGCCGTTCGATGATTGGCCTGATGTGCATCGGCGCCGCACAGCAAAGCGTTGACGAAACTTGCCAATACGTCGCCGAACGGCAGGCTTTCGGCGGCAGTCTTGCGCGTTTCGAGGGTGTCTCATTTCCGCTGGCCGAGGCGGCGGTGCAACTGCGCGCGGCGCGGTTGCTGTGCTACGAGGCACTGTGGCTCAAAGATAACGGCCAGCCTCACGGATGGCTCTCGGCGGGAGCGAAATGGTGGGCACCGGAGCTTTCCGCCCGCGTGCTCCATCAATGTTTGCTGCTACACGGTCATCTCGGTTTCAGCCTCGACCTGCCCCATCAGCAGCGGATGCGCGACGTTATAGGGCTGGAAATCGGGGACGGCACTGCGCAGATCATGAAGTTATTGGTGGCCCGGGAAATAATCGGAGCAGTCGCACGCGGCTACTGAACGGGTGCCGCGCAGGTAAAGATCGAGACGCCTGCAAAACTGACTGTGAAGTTAACAATGAAACGATGGGTCATCGCCATGATCGGGGCTGGCAAATATTAATGAGGAGCAAGCATGGGAGTATCGCCGCAACAGGATTGGAAGGCCGAAAGATACGAGAAGCACGCGCATTTCGTTCCAGCGTTGGGCCAGGCGGTGCTCGATTTGCTCGCGCCCAAAGCGGGTGAGCGAATCCTCGATCTCGGCTGCGGCGACGGCGTCTTGACGATGAAGATTGCCGAGAGCGGGGCTTCGGTCTACGGGGTTGACGGCTCGGCTGATATGATCGCTGCGGCAACGGCACGGGGTCTTCAGGCTCGCGTGATGAACGGGATGAACCTGCAATTCGATCACCAGTTCGACGCGGTCTTTTCCAACGCCGCGCTCCATTGGATGAAGGCTGACCCCGACGCGGTAATTCGAGGTGTTGCGCAGGCGCTCAAGCCGCGCGGACGCTTTGTCGCCGAGATGGGTGGTCATGGTTGCGTCGCTGCGATTACGCTCGCGCTGGTCGTTGCAATAGAGCGCCGCGGTATCGCCAATGCCGCAATACATATCCCGTGGTATTTTCCCACCGTCGATGACTATCGCGGACGTTTGCAACGGGCCGGGTTCACCGTCGATTATATCGCGCTGATCCCACGGCCGACGCCGCTGCCGACTGATATGGCAGGATGGATCGAGACTTTTGGAGATTCGTTGCTGCGGCTGTTGCCGGCGGAGGCGCGTGCAGTCGCGGCTAACGATGCGATCGAGTTGCTGCGCCCGATTCTATGCGACGAACAAGGCCGCTGGACGGCAGACTATATGCGCCTGCGCTTTGCCGCACATCTCCTGGAATAACCGCGGCCAATGATAATTCGGGGGTCACACCGCAGAGTTCGTTGTCATGAACGCGATTCCTCGCATCGTAATCGGCGCGACCGGTAGCGGCGCCGGCAAAACGACAGTTACTATCGCGATCCTCGGCGCG
>DATJUF010000074.1:0-6225 GCA_035502655.1 Binataceae bacterium (SeqCode) | reverse complement strand
CAAGGGCTACTTTGAAGACCGTGAGATCAACGGAATCAATGAGGGCCTGATCGCGCGGGTTCTCCCGAGCTCGCGGCGCAATCTGGCGGATAAGCTGCTTGGCCGCAGGCCCCACAGCGGTAAATGGACTGGGTGGCTGGCAGAGATGCCTCCCGAGCAAAAAATTCCGTGCTCCACCAGGTTAGCCGATCGGATCAAGGTTCAAATCGCGGATCGTCCGTTCTGCTTTAAAGATCCGCGCTTCTGCTACACGCTCGCGGCGTGGCGAAAATTCGCTCCGGACGCCGCAATCCTGTGCGTCTTCCGCCATCCAGAGGCGTCAGCCGCCAGCATCGTGAAGGAGGCAGAGCGGAGAGGTGGCGGCCCCGATGGTGTTGGGATTGATCCCGAACGGGCACTCAGAATCTGGCGGAGGATGTACGGCTACGTGCTCGGCGTGCACTATCCAGCCGGCGGCGATTGGCTATTTTTGCACTACGATCAACTGATCGAAGGTTCCGCGTACGATTCAATTGAACAACTGCTTGAAGTGAAAGTTTATCGCGAATTCGCAGACACAAGACTGCGCCGGTCATTTCCCCCGGCCACAGTGAGGGCGGATACGGACGCGCTTTATCGCCGGCTGTGCGATCTCGCCGGCTTCAATTGCGAGTGATACCTTGCGGGCTGCCCCAAGCTGTCGAAGTCTATGCAGGTCGCGGTCGTAATCCCCGTCTTCAACGGCGCCGCCACGGTTGCCAGCGCGATCGATAGCGCGCTCGGCCAGAGCTGCGAGGGCGGGCACGAAGTAGTTGTGGTTGACGATGGCTCAACCGATTCCACGCCGAACGTGCTCGCAAGCTTTGGGTCGCGTGTCAGAGTCATCAGGCAGGCGAATCGTGGCCTCGCGGCCGCGCGAAATGCTGGCGCAATGGCGGCCAGGTCCGAATATATCGCCTTCCTCGATGCAGACGATGTTTGGCAGCCGGAAAAGCTAATCTCTCTGGTTAACGCACTCGGTCAGAGTCCGGGTGCGGTGCTGGCCTATTCGGACGTGATTGCCGTGAACGATCGCGGTGAACCAGCCGGCGTTCGTTATATAGATGCGGCATACGCTCATGCCCCATCGATGGCGGATCTGCTCGCGCGCTGGTGGCCGATTTTGCCGAGCACTGTATTGATGCGGCGTGCCACGTATGAAGCGTGCCAGGGCTTTTGCGAGGAGTATCGGCGTGCGTATGAAGATGTCGATTTGTGGCTGCGGGCGCGCGAGCGCGGCGATTTTATTTTTGTGGAAGAGCCGCTGGTGCGCTATCGCGTGACGCCTATCGGCGATCGCATGCGCAAGTACGAGATGGATTATGCGATCTTCGCCAGGCGTACTGCCGAGCGCTATGGGCACGGTGCGGATGAGTTGCTGCGCGCGACCCGCCACGCCTACGCCAGCGCGCTCGGTGCTTCGGGAGTCACGGCGCTGCATAGCGGTGACCGGGCGGGAGCGAGGCGGGCGTTAATCGGCGCACTGCGTTATCAGCCCTGGCATTGGCGCAATACATTGAGGCTAGCGCGCTGTTTTCTGCCGCTACGATTGGCTCGCGCCCTCAGTGGCGGTTCACGCAATAAATCGGCCGGCCAGGACTGAAGTACTTCCCGTTCTGTGGCGGGGCTGGTTAGCGAAGCGTCGCCGTCGCTGTGATGGCCGGAGGCTAGATGATCCGCGGCATATCAAAGCAGGGTGGAAAGTTCCGCCCGGCATCGAAAAGCGAATCATCGAGCGCTTTTCGATTGACGGAGTTTAGTGTTAGGTTCGGCATCACGGTGAGCATTTAGAATGAAGCCATGCTTCTGCATGGCGGCGTTCGGGTAACTGAGAGGGGATATGGGAGCTTCGGCAAACGGATCGCGTCAGTGGCATGAAGAGACCGTCCGGGCCGGCGGCACTGAGCTGACGGTCGTAAAGGGCGGCACCGGCAGGCCGCTGCTGGTGCTGCATGAGGAGCTGGGCTGGCCGGGATGGCTCAAGTGGAATGCGGCGCTGGCGCAGAAGCATACGCTGCTGATCCCGCAGCATCCGGGGTACAGCGTGACGCCTCGAGCCGAATGGATTACTAACGTCCGGGACCTCGGCGGGTTTTATGCGAACTATTTGCTGGAGCAGAATCTGGCGCCGATTGATGTGATTGGGTTCTCGCTCGGCGGATGGATCGCGGCGGAGATGGCGGCGTCGAATCCGCATCAGTTCCGCAAGATGGTGCTAGTGGCGCCGATGGGAATCCGGCCGCAGGAGGGCGAGATTTTCGATTTCTTCCAAGTGATGGCGCCACAGCATTTGATCCTGACGGTACATGACGCAGACAAGACGGCAGAGTTCGATGAATTGTTTGGCGGCATCGGGCCGGAGCAATTCGAGCGCTGGGAAGAGGCGCGGGCGCAGACGGCGCGGCTGGCGTGGGTGCCGTTCATGCACAATCCGAGCTTGCCGCACCTGCTGCCGGTGGCGCAGAGCCTGCCGGTGCAGGTTCTATGGGGACGTGAGGACAAGATGGTTCCGATCGGCGCGCTTGAGCCGCTGAGGCAAGCGCTCAAGCATGCACAAGTGACTGTGTTTGACGGCTGCGGACATCGGCCGGAAGTGGAACGGACGGCAGAATTTGTGCAGGCGGTTGAGAGCTTTCTGGAGTAGCGTGATTAGCCAGAAATAGATAAGACGGTATCGATTAGTCATATGAGCGAAGCTAAATAAAAGGGATGGAGAAATCGCGATGCACGTGATGTATTTCACGGAACGTCCTTATCGTTATGTACCCAACGATGAGGTAATCAAGAACGGCTTTTTTGGCATCCCGAACAAGCATTTCGATTCTGTCAAAGGCGGCCAACTGCTCAACGAGTATCTTGACGAGAAGATCCTCGCAGAAGATCTGGGATTCGACGGCGTGATGCTGAATGAGCATCACGACACCGCGTTCTGCATGGGATCGGTGATGGATGTCGAGGCGTCGATTCTCGCGCGCATTACCAGAAAAGTGAAGATCGTGCTGCTGGGTAATCCCCTGCCGGTAGTAGGCAATCCGCTGCGGCTGGCGGAAGAGCTAGGCATGATCGACATGATCTCGGGCGGACGGCTGGTGACCGGATGGGTGCGCGGTGGCGGCAGCGAGCAATTCGCCAGCAATGCGAATCCAGCCTTCAATCGCGAATACTTCAATGAGGCGCACGACGTCGTAATTCAGGCGTGGACCAAGCCCGGACCGTTCCGTTACGAGGGCAAGCATTTTCACTACCGGTTTATCGATCCGTGGTGCCTGCCGATCCAGAAGCCGCATCCGCCGATCTGGATTCCGGGGCTGCTGAGTCCTGAGACGGTGGTGTGGTGCGCGAAGCATCGCTACCCATATATCGCACTGGCGACATTTCTGGAGCCGACAGTAGAGCTATGGGATATCTATCGCGACGCGGCGGCCGAAGAAGGCTACCAGGTGGGGCCGGAGAATTTCGGCTATCTACAAAAAGTCTATGTCGCCGAGACCGAAGAGAAGGCTCACGAAATCGCGAAGTGGGATATGTTCGGCGGCGCGGGAATTGGCTATAGCCTGTTCGGCCAGCCGCAGTGGATGTTCCCGCCGGGATATAACTCCAAGGACGCGACCAAGCGCGCGGCGCGGCAGTTTACCGATCCGGCGTCGACCAAAGGGAGTCCATGGGTAGGGGCGGCCCAAGGCGGCGTGACGGAGACAGAGAAGATTTCCGATCAGCAAATAAAAACCCGGTCGGCGATCTGGCAGCAGAAACAGATCAACGTCGAGGAGACGCGCAAACAGATCTTCGACGCGTTCCCGGCGGTCGAGCGCTCGATGCAGGTAATTTGCGGCACACCGAAGACAGTAATCCCGAAGCTGCGCAAGGTGCTGGAAGTGCTGCGGCCGGGGATCTTCGCGTTCTGGCAGAATGACGGGCCGATATCGCAGGAAGATCGGCTGAATAATATACGTTTGATTGCAACTGAGGTGATGCCGGCCGTGCGCCAGATCGGCGAAGAATTGGGACTCAAGTCACCGTTCGAGGTAACGCCAGGATCGCGTCCACTCAAAGCGGGTCAAAAGCCGCTTTCGGTCGGGTCGATCGAGGCGCTGCAGGGAGCTTAGATTGTTGTGCGCATGAGTGGGCGGCGGAGGGCCTCAGAGTCTTAGGCGCTCCGTTCGCAGACTCAGTCGGGCACGGCCCACAAGGGAGGCCTATCTTGCTAGCGCGAACGCTCGGAGGCAATGACTTAATCGCGAGCTCGTATACGCTTTCAGGGTCCCCGGTGTTTCAACCACCACGTTTTAGTTTTGCTGATAGGGTGGCGGCTGCGGCAAAGGCGGGGTTTGCCGCGATCGGAATTGCCGTAGAAGACTATATAGCGTGCCACGAGCGAGGCGTATCCGACGCTGAGATGCGGCGGATACTCGATGATCATGGAATCGCGGCGGCGGAGATCGAATTCCTGACTGGATGGTGGGAAGAGGGCGAGCGCGGCGAACGGCCGCGGGCGGTAGAAGAGCGGATCTATCAAGCCGCCGATGCGTTTGGGTCGCGTCACATGAATGTTGGCTGTGCCGGAGAGCGCGGGAGTCTGCCGCCGCCAGAGAAGGTGGCGGCGAAGTTCGGCGATTTATGTGATCGGGCGGCAAAACATGGGCTGCTGGTTGCGCTCGAATTTCTGCCCTGGTCGGATATCCCGGATGTGGCCGCGGCGGGCGCGATCGTCGGCGAGGCGGGCCGGGCGAACGGTGGAATTCTCATCGATACGTGGCACTACTTCCGTGGCGCGGCGGATCCAGCGCAGGTACGGGCCGTACCGCCGGAGAAGTTTTTCTTGATCCAGTTCGACGATGCTGACGCTGAGCGGATGGGGAGCTGGATGGAAGACACGACCGACCGGCGGCGTTTGCCGGGAGAAGGTGCGTTCGACCTTGCCGGCTTTATTCGGATGCTGGACGCGGTGGGAGTTGTAGCGCCGTTCTCGGTCGAAATTCTATCGGCCGAACAGCGTGCGCGGACGGTCGAAGAGGCGGCTCGCGCCGCATATGAGAGTTCACGCGCCGTGATCACGAAAGCACGCCAGAAGTAGCCCCTGAACGGCCGCCGTCAGCGCCTAGACGAGACGACGGCCGTATGCGATCCGAAACAGAGGCGGAGTTACTGGGCGATGGCGCCACCGTCTACTGGCATCGGCAGGCCGGTGACGTAGGAAGCATGGCCGAAGCATAGCCAGGCGACGGCCTCGCCGATTTCCGAGGGTTGGCCGAAGCGGCGCAGCGGTTCGCCCCTGACAAAGTGCTCTTCGGCGGCGGCTGGGTTGCCGCCCGACATCGCCATGATGCGCTCCATCATCGGAGTGCGGATTGGACCCGGGCAAACCGCATTTACACGGATATTATGGCGGCCATATTCGAGTGCGGCGGCCTTGGTCAGTCCGGCGACGCCATGCTTGGCTGCCACATAGGCGGGCCCGCCCCTTGTGCCAGCAAGGCCCGCGAGTGAAGAAGTGTTAACGATCGCGCCGCCGCCACCCTGGAGCAGCATCTGAGTGATCTCGGCTTTCATGCAGAGCCATACGCCGGTCAAGTTGATAGCGATGACACGGTTCCAGTTTTCGGCAGTGCATTTATGGGTCAAGGCGCCGGCACCTTCGATGCCGGCGTTGTTGAAGGCGCAATCGAGGCGGCCGTAGGTAGAGACGGCTTTCGCGATCAAAGCATCAACCTCGGCGGATTGGGAGACGTCAGTTTTGACGAAGATAGCTTCGGCGCCGCCCTGCTTTATCGCCTGCAAGGTTGCCTGGCCGGCGTCTTCGACGACATCGGCGAGAATCAGCCTGGCGCCTTCGCGTGCGAAAATTGTGGAAGTGGCGCGTCCGATGCCGGAGCCTGCGCCGGTAATCAATGCGACTTTGCCGTCGAGAATACCTGCCATCATTTTCTCCACTTGGTGTTGTCTAAAGGATTTATATTGGCCGAGTGACTCAAAACGGCCTGAGACGCTGCGCTCTTATAAGTGTTAGCCCCACAACTGGTTAATCAAAGCGGTGTCGAGATAAGCGGTACCTTCTTTGACCTTGCCGCCCTCGAGGCGCATTACCCAGCAATAAGTTTGATAATAGATGGTGCCATTGGTGCCGGTGGAGCGCCCTTCCCATTGGAGAGCGACTTTGTCGCCATCGGCGAGCAGGTCGCGAACGGTGGGCACGATGGGACCGGCGAG
>DATJUF010000073.1:0-8612 GCA_035502655.1 Binataceae bacterium (SeqCode) | reverse complement strand
AAGCTGGTCCGGCAAGCGATTTTCTGCATTTAGAGATGAGGTGGAGAGCGCGTTTGCGCGCGAATTGGTCATCCATAAAGAGGGATGGAGAGCAGTCCGACAGCCGCGGCGGCCCAAGAGCAGCAGCCGATTGCGCATGCTGGTGACGCGGCGCGGAAATGGATCATCGCAATTGCGGTAATCCTCTGTACGATTTTAGAAGTTCTCGACAGTTCAATCGTTAATGTCGCGCTGCCGCATATGCAGGGCAGCTTCTCGGCCAGCGTCGATGAGATAGCGTGGGTGGTGACGACCTACCTGGTGGCGGCGGGGATTATGATCCCGACCACCGGCTGGATCGCCGGACGCTTTGGGCGCAAGCGCTATTTTCTGATCTCGATCACGACGTTCATTATCTCGTCGGCAATGTGCGGGGCGGCGCAATCGCTCGATCAGATGGTGGCGTTCCGCTTTCTGCAGGGGATTGCCGGGGCCGCGCTGCAACCGCTCTCTCAGGCAATTTTGATGGAAACCTTTCCGCCCAATGAGCAGACGCTGGCGATGGCGGTGTGGGGACTCGGCCTGATGGTCGCACCGATCATGGGGCCGACGGTGGGCGGCTACATCACGGATAATTGGAACTGGCGCTGGAATTTTTATATCAACGTGCCGATCGGGATCGCGGCGACGTTCATGGTCTCGACGTTCGTTCATGATCCGCCGTTTCTGCGCAAGCTCAAGGGACTCGGGAGCACGGACTGGATCGGGATCGTCTGCCTGGTGCTGTCGCTGGGGTTGGGGGAGATCGTGATGGACCGGGGCGATCGCGCCGATTGGTTCGCGACGCCGTGGGTCTGGTACTTCTCAATCATCGCGGGCACGGCGTTCATCGTCCTGATCGTGCACGAATGGAGCACGCCGGAGCCGATCGTGCCGCTGCGAATCCTGAAGAACAAGAGTTTCACGATTCCGACAGTGATGCTGATCCTGATGACTTTCACCATGTACGGCATGCAGATTCTAAACCCTATCTACCTGCAAGAACTGCTGGGCTATACGCCGTATAAAGCGGGATTGGCGATGGCGCCGCGCGGGCTGGGCGTGATGCTGTCAATGTTTTTTTTGGGCGGGATTGCGAAACGTGGCTTCGACACGCGCCCGCTGGTGGCATTAGGCTACCTGCTGGTGGCGGGCGCGGCGTGGACCCTGGGTAGTCTCGATCTCAGCATGTCGATGGGGAATTTCATTCGTCCGACCATCGTAGGAGGCATCGGCGTGGGGCTGATTTTCCCAAATTTGTCGGCGTCGGCGCTGGGATCGATTCCGCGCGAACAGATCGGATATGCGGCGAGCCTGTACTCGATGACGCGGAATATTGGCGCCTCAGTTGGGACGTCGGTACTGACGACAGTATTGGTGCGTCGTGAACAGGTGCGGCAGAGCCAACTGGTACAGCACGTCTCGGTGTTTGATGCGTGGCGGCTGAGCAACGTTGGGAGCCGGATGCCGGGCGCGATCCATTTCAACTATGCAGGGGGAATGGTGACGGGACAGAACCAGGGACTGGCGATGATCTACAGCACGGTGCAGTCACAAGCGATGATGTTATCGCTCAACAGTATCTACCGGATGCTGGCGTTCATCATGATTGCCTCGACGATCCTGTGCATGTTCCTGCCACGTCCGCGCGGCAAAGCGCCTGCGGGAGCGCATTAGCTCGCTAACGGCTTGCCCCATGGCAGAGGTTAGTTTAGCCTGACGCTGGTGCGGAGCAGTGCCGCGCACCGGGGATTCAACTGTCGCCCGCCGAATCGATTTACGCCGCCGGCGCCGTCCTGGTCCGCGGCTGATGCCATATTGAGTAATCCGCTGGAAGAATTCAGCCTGATCGCGCGGCTAATCGCGAAACTACCGCAGAGCCGGCAAACGATTCTCGGCCCGGGTGACGATTGCGCAATCCTGGCACCTGCGCAGAAATCGCAAATCGTGACGGTCGATTCGATGGTTGAGGGCGTCCATTTCAAGATCGAATGGACCACGCCGGAGGCGCTCGGCGCACGTTCACTGACGGTCAACCTGAGCGATATCGCGGCGATGGGCGGGAGGCCGCGGGCTGGCGTGATCAATCTAGCGATCCGGCCGGGACTCGGCCTGCGTTTCTTTGATCGGCTTTACGCCGGACTGGCAAAGGAAGCGGCGGCGGCGAAGATCGATATCGTAGGGGGGAATATCACACGGGCGAGCGAACTGGCGATTACAATCACGGTGATGGGCGAAGTACCTGACGGAGCGATGCGCCGGGATACGGCGCGAGCCGGCGATGAGATTTATGTTACGGGGACAGCCGGCGATGCGGCAGCGGGGCTGCGAATTCTGGCTGGCGAGATGAGGGCACGAGGCAGGCATCGCGCATATCTGGTGAATCGGTACTTGAGCCCGAGTGCACGGCTTGAAGCGGGACGGCGTTTGGCGCGGATGCGGCCGCTGCCCTCCGCGATTGACGTGAGTGACGGGCTAGCGCAAGACCTCGGGCACGTGCTGGAGCGCAGCGGGGTGGGCGCTGAAGTCGAAGTGGCGGCGATACCGCGATCGGAGGCGTATCGGGCAGTGGTGGGAGATGATCTGGCGCTCGCGCTCGGCGGGGGTGACGACTATGAGCTGCTATTTTGCCTGCGCCGTGGAGAATCCGCGGCGGTGCTGAGCCGGCGTTTGGGGGTGGCGGTCAGCCGGATCGGCCGGATAGTCAGCGGCCGGCAAGTGAGACTAATCGGGGCCGGCGGCAAGCGGCAACGGACCCTCGGAGTTACTGGCGGAGTTGCCGGTTGGAACCAGTTGCGGGAGCATTAGGCGAATCATGCTGATGCTGATTCTGCCGGTCGTGATCGTGGTCCTGCTGATGCTCAGTGCGATTCTGGCGGGGTCCGAAACTGCGCTGTTTTCGCTGACTCGGATGGAGTATACGCTCGAACAGCTAACCGGCGCGGTGCGCGCGGCGATCGATCGGCTGATGGCGCGGCCGGTGGAATCGATCATCGTGATAATCGGGCTGAATGAGGCGGCGAACGTCTTCGCCGAGTGCCTCGCGACCACGTTTTTAATTCTGTGGCTGGGCAAGCTGGGCGCCTATCTGTCGGTGCCGCTGATGCTGGCGACAGTCCTGATCTTTTGCGATATCACGCCGAAGACATTATCGCTGGCGTTTCCACCACTGGTGATGCAAGTCAGTGCGCGGCCGCTGGCGTTTCTCGCCGGTATCGCGCATCCGGTGGCGAAATGGCTTACGCCCGCGCAGCCGCCGCCCCGCCCTCAGCCGGTCTCGGAGGAGGAATTCAAGGCGCTGCTCAAGGCCAGTGAATTCCAGGGCGAGGTCGAGCCGCAGGAGCGCGAGTTGATCCACAAAGTTTTCGACTTCGATAACCGGCGCGCGGGCGAAGTGATGACGGCGCGCGAGAAGATGTTCATGCTTGACGCCGCGACAGCGCCCGAGCGGGTGATAGCCGAGGTGGTGGCGGGGCATTTCTCGCGGATTCCGATTTACCGCGATAAGCCCGACAACATTGTTGGCATATTGCATGTCAAAGATATCGTGATACGCGGTTTCGAGGCGGCGCCGCCGCGGCTCGAACGGCTGGTGCGTCCGGCTAATTTCATTCCGCCGAGCCGTCCGCTCGGCCAACTGTTCGACGAGATGCGGCGGGGGCGTTTCCAGCTCGCGATTGTGGTTAACGAATACGGGCGCGTACTCGGATTGATCACGCTGGAGGACCTGCTCGAGGAGCTCTTCGGGGAGATTCGCGATGAATTCGACTACGAGGGTCCGGAAGTGCTGGCGGTGGGCGAAAACGAATGGCTGGTTTCGGGGGGGATCGAGCTTGAGCGGCTGAAACGGGCACTGGGTAATGGCAAGACACTGGAAGCGCCGGAGCTGTTCGGGGCGGATGGCAACCGGACGCTGGGTACGCTGGTCCTGCGCCATCTGGGGCGAGTGCCGCGGCCGGGGGAGAAGTTTCAGCTTGGCAATTTGGAGGCCGCGGTGGAACGCGTTCGTGGCGCCACGGTCGAGTTGATCAGGCTCCATCGATGCATCTAGCGTTGCTGGTCGCCGCGATTGTCTTGTGCGTGATGGCGCAGGCGTTTTTCGCCGCGAGCGAAATCGCGCTGGTGACGGCGGATGAAGTGAAGGTTTATGCCGAGGAGGCGCAGGGCAAGCGCTCGGCGCGGATTCTCAGCGGGCTGCTGCACAAGCGCGATCGGATGGTCGCGCTGCTGCTTACGGGCAACAACTTAGCGACGGTGATCGCAGCGGCGACATTGACCAGCTTTCTGCACGACCTGGGACCGCACAAGTCGCTCGCGGCGCCGTTTATTCTTGCGCCGGCCTCGCTGCTGCTGGGTGAATCGATCCCCAAGATGCTGGCGATGCGTACGCCGCTGGCCTTTGCACGTTTTGCGGCGCGGCCGCTTGCGCTGGTGGCTGGACTGCTCGCGCCATTACTTATTGCTGAAACGGCGTTGAGCCGGACATTGCGGCGGCTGGCCGGAGTCTCGCCAGAGAGCGAGGACGCGTTTTTGACCCGTGAGGATCTGGCGCTGCTGGTGCGGCGGCGCGATCCGGAAGGAAGCAGCGCCACCACCACGAGTGACGGTGAAATCATGCCGGCCGAGCGGCAGATGATTTGGCGGATTCTTCGCTTTACCCATACTGAGGCCCGCCAGGCGATGGTACCGCTGGTGCGGGTCGAAGCGGTGCCGGAGGAAACCACGGTAGCGGGAGTAATCGAAGTGGTGCGGCGCGAGGGTTATACGCGGATTCCGGTTTTCCATAAGCGCGTGTTCGATATCGTTGGAATCGTGCACGCATTCGATTTGCTGGAGGCGCCCGATCGCAGCCGGCCGGTGAGCGAGATCGTTCGGCCGGTCAGCTATTTTCCGGAATCGACGCCGATTGACGAGATTCTGGTCGCGCTGCAACGCACGCGCGAATCACTGGCGGTAGTTGTGGACGAATACGGCGGGGCGGCAGGAATCCTGACGATGGAGGACCTGCTCGAAGAGGTGGTCGGGGATATCGCGGATGAGCACGACGTCGACGAAGAGGTGGTGCGGGTGGTCAATCCGCGTACGCTCGCGGTTTCGGCTCATGCGGGCATTGCTGAACTTAATGAACGTTTCGGACTTCAGCTTCCGGAGTCGCCTGAGTATGCTACGATCGCTGGATTGGTGGTCGAACGCCTCGGTCATATTCCCAAGCCGGGTGAGCAGCTCAAGGCTGGCGACGCCACTATCTCAGTGGCGCGCAGCGACGCGCGCGCGGTGCGGGAAGTGACGCTCCATCTGAGCCGTCCTTTGCGTCCTGAGCAATCGCGACGGCGATGACCGAAGCGAAAGTCCGCCAACTGCTGAGGCAGGTCGCTGAGCGGCGGGTGAGTCCCGAGCAGGCGCTGGACAAGTTGCGTGATCTGCCGTTCGAGGACCTGGGCTTCGCCCACGTCGATCATCATCGGACGCTCAGGCGGGGGCTGCCGGAAGTGATTTATGGCGAGGGCAAGACAGCCTCGCAGATTACCGCGATCGGCAAGAGGATTATCGCCAACGAGACGAATCTTGTGATTACGCGGCTCGACGCGGTGAAGGCGCAGGAGATCAAGCGCAAGCTGCACGAGCTCGAGTATCATGAGGAAGCGCGGGTGGGGACCATTCTGACTGATACGCCACGAGTGGTGAGCCACGGTACGATCGCGGTGCTGTGCGCGGGCACGTCGGATATTCCGATTGCGGAGGAAGCCGCACTGTGCGCGGAGTTGTTTGGTAATTCGGTCGAACGGCTTTACGACGTCGGCGTCGCCGGGCTCCATCGGCTGGCCGCTAATCTCGAATTTATCCGGCGCGCGACGGTGCTAATCGTGGCGGCCGGGATGGAAGGGGCGTTGCCGTCCGTGGTAGCCGGGATGGTGAGTGCACCGGTGATCGCAGTGCCAACCAGCGTCGGCTACGGGGCCTCGTTCAATGGCGTCGCGGCGCTGCTGGGGATGCTCAACAGCTGCGCGAGCGGCGTAACAGTAGTGAACATCGATAACGGTTTCGGCGCGGCGTTTGCGGCGACTCTGATTAATCGCGCAGGCCTGGGCCGCAGCAATACTGATGGCTGAGCGAAAGCATCTCACGAGCGGGCGTACGCGGCGCGCGATCAAGATGGGCGGCCTCGCCTCGCAGGTGGGTTCGAGCTATCTGTGGACCTCGCTGCGGCGGCCGTTCCTCAAATCGGACCAGTACGAGCAGGAGATGCTCGATACGCATCTCAAGAATGCGGTGCGGATTGTCGAAGGCTCGCGGCAATTGCGCGGCGCCTTCATGAAACTGATCCAGATGCTCTCGACGCGTGAGGACCTGCTGCCGGGCGAGGCCATCGATATTCTCAAGACTACGCAATCAAGCGTGCCGCCGATGGACTACGGCTTGATTGCGCGGCAGATCCGCCGGGAATTCGGCAAGCCGCCCGAGCAGTTGTTCGCAAGCTTTGATCACGAGGCATTTGCAGCGGCGTCACTCGGGCAGGTTCACCGGGCACGGCTCAAGAACGGCGAGGAAGCCGCGGTCAAGATTCAGTATCCAGGGGTTGACGAAACGGTCGAGCAGGACCTCGGCAATTTGAAGCTGCTGTTGCGCACGCTGCAAGCGGTGGCGGGCGATATCATGCGGCAGAAGATCGATACCAAATCGATCTATGCGGAGTTGCAGGAGCGGCTGCTTGAGGAACTGGACTACGTTAACGAAGCGCGCAATATCGTGGAATTCAACCGGTTGCTGGCGAGTGATAAGGAAATCCTGCTGCCACGCGTAATCCCCGAACTGAGTACGCGGCGGGTGCTGACGATGAGCTATATCGACGGCTACCGCCTGGCTGATGTGTTCGGCAATGGCACCGATGCGAAGCTGCGCGAATGGGTCTCGATCAAGTATTACATGCTGGTGTGGCGGCAGATTCTTGAATTTGGCGTGCTCCATACGGATCCGCAGCCTGGTAACTACCTCGTCACTTTTCATCCCAAGCTGGGAATTCTGGATTTCGGCTCGGTGCGGCATTTCTCGGAGAATGTGCGGGACTCAAGCCTGCTGCTCGCCCAGTCGATCCTTGAGCGCGACGACGCAGCGGTGGCGTCGGCGATGGTCAAAATGGGGTATCTGGATGCAAAGCAGGAATCCGCCCCGATGGTCAAAATAATCTACATGCTGTTCGAGCCAGTGATCACTGACCGGCCGTACCATCCGGACGAATACGATGCTGTGGCTAAAGCCGCACAGGTGGGCGAGATGGCGATTGAGCATAAGCTCTACAAATCACCGCGCCATAGCATTCTCCTGCTGCGCGCATTGATCGGCCTGGATGGCATCATGAAGGGGCTGGGGGTTAAGCAGAACTACTGCGCGATGTTCCGCGAATGCGTGCGGCTGGCGACGGCGGCGGCCAAGCGGCGTGACGCCGCCAGCAAAAATTAACTCACCTTAGTGAATTTGAACGCGGCTGGTTCGCGCACGTCACGTTTTTAGAGGCACTTCAGATTCTTCAGGCGGCTGGTTCATGCCCCTCACAGCCGCACTGGTTTGCGAGCGAACCCTGTCAGCAATCACCATCCGTGTTGGGCCCACCATACGAGTCCCCAGAGCTCGAGCAGGGTGCCGAGTATTGCGTAAATCGCGACCATCCAATTCAAGCAATACTTCGCGCCGGCGGCCGCGAGCAACATTACGAACGGCAGATAGTCAATGGAATAGCGGCAGCCAAACTGCGCATAGCCAGTCCAGTAGTAAACCAGATAGATGGCTTGAATCGCGATGACAGCGGCGAGGGCGAGTTGATTAATGCGCTCACGGTAATCGGCGGCGAGTGCGAGGTATAGGGCGGGAGTCGAGATAAAGATGGTGAAACCCGCCTGGGTAGGGTTGAACCAGGGAAAGCCTGGAATGCGTTCTGGCAGTTGCAGGAAATAGACGTGAAGATTTTGCGCCAGATAATGGATGCTGAAGAGGCCCCACGGCCCTGATCCACCGGTAGCCGCGACGACGCGTGCGTAGCCATTGTCGAAGGGACTGCCAAAGCGCGCGTAGTTGTACCAGGCGTCGAAGATGAGCAGCAGGCCGAGCGGGACAGCGAAAGCGATCTCCCGCTTCAGGCGCCGATCAAGCTGGGTTTCGGCACCCAGCCAAAGCGTTATGGCGAAAAAAGGCAAGGCGAGCAAAGCGGGCTGACGGGTTAACACGGCGATACCGAAACCGAGTCCGGCGACCCATCCGCGGCGGCTACCGAGGACATCGTAAATCGCGAGCATGAGCCCGAAGACGGTCGTGACATGCATCAAGGCCCAGGTATTGCCGCTCTGACCGGCCACGAAGAAAAAGAGCGAGCCGGTGGCGAACAGCAGCATAAGCCATAGGCGCTTCCAGAACTCGAAGCCGAGCTGGCCGGTGATCGCCCACCATAGAGCGACGGCGAGGCCGCCGAGGGCCGCGTTAAAGGCGGCCTGGTTGAAATCGGGACCCCATAGTGCGACCAACGGTAGCATCAGAAGGCTGGGCCCGATGCCGTAGGCGACATAACTTCGCCCTGCGACGTGGGTCAGCTCCATATAGCTGGG
>DATJUF010000072.1:0-17183 GCA_035502655.1 Binataceae bacterium (SeqCode) | reverse complement strand
ACGGCTGCTAGCCTGCGGGCGATGGAAATCGGCGCGGAGATTATCCTCAAGGCGACTCATCAGGTGGATGGGGTATATGATCGCGATCCTTTACGCTTTCCCGAGGCGCGGCGCTTTGACCGGCTGACCTATATCGAGGTTCTGCAACGGAATATCAAGGTGATGGACTCGACGGCGATATCGATGTGCATGGACAATCAGCTGCCAATCATAGTGTTCAACCTGCGCAAGCCCGGTAATATACGCAGGGCGGTGATGGGCGAGCCGATCGGGACGCGGGTCGAGAGTGGCGGCGAGCGAATTGAAGGCGAGGCGAATTGAAGAAAGCCAGTTGAAAGAGCGGGGTGAGAGCGGCGCGGTCTGGGCCGTAGGCAAGTGGGCGCTGCGCGTGGCGCGAGCTATGATGAGCTGAGGAGCGGCACTTGAGTTTAGGCCGATACGGTCATGAATGAGGAAATTGAACTTGCGCAGATGGAAATGGATGAGGCGGTCAACGCCTTTCGCCATGAACTGACCAGGGTACGGACGGGACGCGCATCTACGGCGCTACTTGAAGGATTGCAGGTCAATTATTACGGGACTAGGACACCGCTACGTCAGCTCGCCGGACTAGCGGCGCCGGAGGCTCGGCTGCTGGTTATCACGCCGTACGACAAGGGTGCGATGGGCGAGATCGAGAAGGCGATCCAGGCTTCTGATCTAGGCCTTAATCCAATGAATGATGGCAAGGTGATTAGGATACCGATTCCGGAATTGAATGAAGAGCGCCGCAGGGATTTAGTGCGCCATGTACGCAAGACTGCGGAAGAATTCCGTATCTCGGTTCGGAACCATCGGCGGGACGCCAACGACAAGCTCAAGCAACAGCATAAGGACAAGGTGATCGGCGACGATGAATTGCACGCGGCCGAAGCGAAAGTGCAACAGCTTACCGCCGAATATATCGAAAAGATTGATCACGCTTTAGCTGCAAAGGAAGCCGAAATAATGGAGGTCTGATCGCGCTGTCCCGTGATGGCGCGGCTTTCATCCGCACAGTGGTATTGTCGTCTTTGCTTAGTGAGTACCCGCAGTTCGAGCTCGACCGGTCGAAGCTGCCTCGGCATGTAGCAATCGTGATGGATGGGAACGGGCGCTGGGCCTGCCAACGAGGGTTGGCGCGCTGCGAGGGCCATCGGCGGGGCAAGGATTCAGTCCGAGCGGTGGTCGAGACTGCACGTGAATTGGGCATTCAATATTTGACGCTGTTTTTGTTTTCGAGCGAAAATTGGCAGCGTCCGGCATCTGAAGTCCGCTTTTTGATGCAATTATTTCATCGCTACCTGGTCACCGAAACGAAGCGCCTGATGAAGCGCGACGTACGGGTGATCGTGCTTGGCGACACTGCCAGGCTGCCGCTGGCCGTGCGCCGTGCGCTGGAACAAACGATGGCGGCGACCGCCGGGAATCGTTCGCTGACGACAGCACTCGCGTTATCGTACGGCGGGCGGCAGGATATCGTCAGTGCTACGCGGCGAATCGCCCAGGCGGTAGCCGACGGGCGGTTGCGACCCGATCAGATTGATGATCATTTGGTCGCGAACGAATTAGCGACTGCCGGGATTCCTGACCCTGACCTGCTGATCCGCACCTCGGGTGAATTGCGGATATCGAACTTCCTGCTCTTTCAGCTTGCTTACACCGAGTTATATTTTACCGACACATTGTGGCCTGATTTCCGCGAGCGCGATTTCCTGAAGGCGCTGATTGCTTATCAAATGCGCGAAAGGCGCTTCGGCACGGTAGACGGCGGTCCGGGCGACCGGCTGCGTGCTGCGAACTAGGCTATGGACGGCTGCGGTCGCCCTGCCGCTGCTGATCGCCGTAGTGGTGTGGGCACCAACGGCGGTCTTCACCGGCTTTGTCGCGATTCTGACCGCAATCGGCCTGTATGAAGTCGCGGCGATGACCAAGGCTCGCGGAGCCGCTCTCGCGATCCTTGTGCTGGCCGGATTGGCAGCCTCGATGCCGGTGCTGGCGCACGTGATAATCTACCCTTGGATTGTGCCGCTGCTGGTGGCCGCCGGGATGCTCACGCTGACAGTCAGAGTAGGACGAGGTGGCAGCAGCAGCGTCTCGGCCGGGTGGATCCTGGTCGTGCTTGGCGCTTTGTGGGTTGGCGTACTTTTCCCTTATTTTTCCTTGTTGCGTAACCGGCCGAACGGAATCGCGGCGATTATTCTGCTGGTTCTCCTGGTAGTAGCGAGCGATAGTGGAGCCTATTTCACTGGCCGTACGATTGGGCGAATTAAGCTGCTGCCGCGTGTCAGTCCCAACAAGACGGTCGAGGGTGCGATCGGCGGGCTGGCAGCGGTAATCGTCGGCATGCAGGCGCTGCGGCCGTGGCTTGCGCCGGAATGGACAGCACGATCGGCGACCGTAATTGCGTTAGGTATAGGGGTTCTGGCACAGGCGGGTGACCTCGCAAATTCGGCTTACAAGAGAGTTGCGGGAGTTAAGGATTCAGGATGGCTTTTCCCGGGGCATGGCGGGCTGATGGATCGCGCATGCAGCCTAGTTTTCGCGGCAGTTTTAACTTATTATTGCGTTAATTGATGCGGTGGCGATACTGCGTCCAACCTCAAAGCCAACCCCTAACCTATGATCACTTCCATCGTCGCTGCCGTCATAATCTTCGCGGTCTTGATCGTGGTCCATGAGGCGGGCCATTTTGCGATGGCGAAGCGCATGGGCGTAAGGGTGTTGCGCTTCTCTGTAGGCTATCCGCCGCGGATTTTTGGGATCCGTTACGGGGAGACCGATTACGCGGTTGGCGCAACGCCGCTCGGCGGCTACGTCAAGATGCTCGGCGATGAAGTTGCCGAAGAGCCGAGCAGCGGGACACTGCTGGGCTACATCAAGGAGCTTTTGCTCGACCTGGAAGAGGCTGGCCGGCATGCGAAGTGGATCGCCAAAGACGCCGCCGATGAGGGCACAATCAAAACAATCGCAGACGAGCTGGTGGGCGGGATAGCCGAGGGAACCCGCGCGGCTGCCGGAGAGGCGGACGGAGCTGGAACCGCCATTACACAGTCGGCGAGCGCGCAGGCGGTGCTCGGACGGGAGCTGAAGCCCGAAGAGCGGATCGTGCTGGAGGCGATTGAGCGGGCGGGATCGGTCAGCCGTGCTTGTGAGATTCTAAGCGAAGAGAAGCCGTCAGCGCTGGTCGAGAGGTACAACGCGAAGGCATTTCCAAGCCAGCCATTGCACAAGCGTTTCGCGATTGTGCTGGCAGGCCCGGCCTCGAATATTATTTTCGCACCGATTCTGATGGCGATTGTGTTCATGGTGGGCGTTCCGACGTTGCTGCCAGTGCTAGGCACGATACCGAAAGATCTGCCGGCGTACGCGGCGGGTCTGCGGCCGGGAGATCGAGTGGTAGCGGTGGATGGCACGCGAGTCAAAAGCTGGGACAAGCTGTCGACGCTGGTCAAAGCGAGCGACGGAAGTCCAATCAAGCTAACGGTGGAACGCAAGAGCGCTAATAGTAGCGTCGGCACACTCGATTTGACCGTGGTGCCGAAACGGGTTGATGAGCCGACGATCTATGGAACCAAGGCGCCGACGTGGGTGATTGGAGTAACACCGAGCGGGGCTGAGATCACCCAGCGTGAAGGACCCTTCGCGGCAGTCCGCGACGGCGTAGCCGAGTCGGCCGGAATGTGCGCGACACTGTTTGTCGGAATCGCCAAGATTATTTCGGGAGCAACGCCTGTGCGGCAAGCGCTGGGTGGTCCGATCATGATTGCGCAAATCGCCGGACGGGAGGCTCGTCAGGGATTCTCGGATGTAGCGATGTTCACGGTGATGCTGAGCTTGGAACTCGGCATAATCAATCTGTTTCCGATACCGCTGCTGGACGGTGGCCATTTGCTGTTTTTCGCAATCGAAGGCGTAAAGGGCGAGCCGATGAAGCTGCGCCATCGCGAGATCGCGATGCAAGTCGGGCTGTTTCTGCTGGCAATTCTGATGGCGTTCGTAATTGTGAATGATATCTCGCGTCTTGTTGGCTGAGGCCCTCCTGCGCGCCGGGGCGGCGGCCGGCCCGGTGCTGGGGCTCGATACCGGCACACCAATCGCTCATTTAGGGATAGTCAGCGAAGGCCGAGTGCTTGCTTCGGTGGCGACCCCGGGACGATCGCACGGTGCGAATTTGCCTGAACTGGCTGAAGCGACCCTCCTCGGCGCCGGCCTGCATTTCAAGGATTTGGCCGCAATAGCAATCGGAATTGGCCCCGGGTCCTTTACCGGCTTAAGGGTGGGAGTTAGCTACGTCAAGGGACTGGCATTTGCCCGCAAGCTCAAAGTAGCTGGAGTGCCGTCTTTGGATGCGATCGCGCTTTGCGCCGCAGACGAGGCGGACCGTGATTGTGGCGTGACGATCTGCCCGGTTATCGACGCGCGCAAGGGTGAGGTCTACACTTCCCTTTACGGCATTGCGAATGATGCGCTAGAAAGAAGAACGGATGACCGAATCGTTACTCTTGAGTTGCTCGCGACGGAACTTCAGGGGCGGGTCATTTTTGCAGGTGATGCTAAGGCCGAGGAAGCAAGCGTGCATTTCAGCAGGGATGGCGGGTCCGGTGTGGCCGTTGGAAATGCCCGGTTGCAGCTCGTCGGAGGTTTTATAGCCGCAATAGGTGCGGCGCGGGTGGTCAAAGGCGAGATCGAGCCAATCATGGGTTTGGAACCACGCTACGTGCGGCCATCTGATGCGACCGTTAACACACCGCCTTAAAATCGGAGGCAATCAATGGAACGACGCGAGGAAGAGCTAGTCCAGCAGTATGCAGCACATGACGAGCAATTACGCGCAGTCTACGCCCAGCACTTGGATTATAAACATCAACTGGAAGCCTTCCGACACAAGCACTACCTGAGTACCGAAGAAGAGATCGAAGTCAAACGTATCCAGAAATTGAAATTGGCGACCAAGGATCAAATAATGGAGATCATTAGCCGCCATCAGCACGCGGACGCACGTTGAAGAGCGGCGGAGCCTGAGGCAGGCAGTGAAACGCGAGCCAGGATGCCTAAACACACGATATCTGTGCTGGTCGAGAATGAATTCGGCGTTTTGGCGCGCGTAGCGGGCCTGTTTTCGAGCCGCGGTTTCAATATCGAGTCGCTAACCGTTAACGAGGATCCGCTCGATCCGACGGTGTCGCGGATTGTCTTGGTATCGTCGGGAGACGACCAGATTCTCGAACAGATCAACAAGCAGCTCAACAAACTGGTGTCGGTGATCCGCATCACCGACTATCAGGACGTGCAAACGGTCGATCGCGAATTGATCATGGTCAAGGTCACGGTGGACGAGCGCACGCGATCAGAAATGGACTCGATCGTAGCGGCCTTCCGCGCACATGTAGTGGATATCGGGCCACGCTCGGTAACCGTTGAAGTGACCGGCGACAGCGATAAGATCCGCGCGTTTATCGAGCTGATTCGCCCCTTGGGCATCAAGGAAATCGTTCGAACCGGGAAAATCGCAACGGCGCGATCAGTACAGCCCGAGAACCACAACAATCATCGCCACGCGCGGGACTAGCCGCGCCGAGAGAAAAATCAAATGAAAGTCTTTTATGATCGCGACGCGGATTTGAGCGTGCTGCGGCCCAAGAAAATAGCAATCATGGGATTCGGCAGCCAAGGGCATGCACATGCGCTGAATCTGCGCGACAGCGGCATGGACGTGAGAGTGGGACTGCGCAAAGGCAGTCCGACGGCGGAAAAGGCGATACAGCAGGGAATAAAGGTTCTTGAAACGGCCGAGGCCGCCAAAGAAGCGGACATAATCATGATGCTCGTCCCGGATGAGATGGCGAGCGATATCTATCGGGAAGAAATTGCGCCCTATCTGACAAAAGGCAAATACCTGGCGTTCGGGCATGGCTTCAATATCCATTTCAAGTTTATCCAGCCGCCCGCTGACGTGAATGTGTTCATGATCGCGCCAAAGGGGCCGGGCCATCTGGTTCGCTCTGAATTCGTCAAGGGCCGCGGCGTGCCATGCCTGCTCGCGGTCCAGCAAGACCCGTCGAGCGATACCGAAAAGATTGGCTTGGCGTATGGATGCGCAATCGGCGGCGGGCGCGCAGCGATAATCGAGACCAGCTTCCGCGAAGAGACGGAGACCGATCTGTTCGGCGAGCAATCGGTGCTGTGCGGCGGGCTGACCGAGCTGATTCGCGCGGGCTATGAGACCTTGATCGAGGCTGGGTACGCCCCGGAGATGGCGTATTTCGAGTGCGTACATGAGGTCAAGCTGATCGTGGATTTGATCTACGAAGGCGGCATCTCAAACATGCGCTATTCAATCAGCAACACTGCCGAATATGGTGATATGACGCGCGGCCAGCGAGTAATTGACGAGACGACGCGTGCGGCGATGAAGAAGATTCTCGCGGATATCCAGTCGGGTAAATTTGCCAACGAATGGATCGCCGAGTATCGCGCGGGACTGCCGAAATTCAAGGAGTTGCGCAAGCAGGGCGAACAACATCCGGTGGAAGAGGTCGGGCGCAAGCTGCGATCGTTTATGCCATGGCTAGGCAGCGACCGGTTAGTTGATCGCGCGCGTAACTAAGCTTCGGTTGTCCAGTTTAACGGACAGTTCAAACGATACGCTCGGTTCCGATGCGTGGTCCGGGCGCATCGCAGCTTTAATTGGGATAGCGCCCGAAGGGCTGGCATTCACCGCTGTTGTGGCCGCGGCTGGACTGGCGCTTTATGCAGTCCACTACGATGCACTTGCATTCCTTTTGATCATCGCAGCTATAGCAATTGGCGCCTTTTTTCGTGATCCCGATCGGATCGCGGAGGCCCCGGATTCCGCCGTTATCTCGGGGGCCGACGGCAAAGTCACCGAGGTAATTGAGGCCGAGCTGCCAGGGGGGTCGGGTGAGCGGTTCTATCGCGTGTCGGTCTTCATGTCGCCGTTGGATGTCCATGTGAATCGTGCACCGGTAGGGGGCAAGGTGCTAGCGGTAACGCATACGGCGGGCGAGTTCCGGGCCGCGTTCCGTGATGAGGCGAGCGAGCATAATGAACGTAACCTGATCGTAATCGAGGATACCTCCGGGAGCCGCCACGCAATGATGCAGGTAGCCGGATACCTCGCGCGGCGAATAGTGTGCCACAAGAGACCGGGAGACGCGCTGGCGCGCGGTCAGCGCATTGGGATGATAATGTTTGGTAGCAGAGTCGACCATTTTGTCCCACTGAGCTATCGCGTCACAGTGATGCCGGGCGCGCGCGTGCGCGCCGGTGAGACCGTGATAGCGAATTTAAGGGAGATGTTTTAATGATGATCGAGGATGAAACGAGCCGGAAAACAAACCGGCCGTGAATCAGATTAATTGGCGGCCGACGGGCCGGACCCGGGGTCACTGAACCACTGCGGCGTGGAGTATTCGTGGTTCCGGCGACGATTACATCGATGGGGCTGCTTGCTGGGTTCTACTCGCTGATCTCGTCGATTGGCGCCCATTTTGAGATGGCCGCGCTGATGATCCTGGTGGCGTTCGTATGCGACTCACTCGACGGACGCGTAGCGCGTGCCTCCCATAGCAGCAGCCAATTCGGCGTGGAATACGACAGTCTGTCGGACGTTGTTGCTTTTGGCGTGGCCCCAGCGGCACTGGTCTATACATGGGCGCTGCGTCCGCTGGGTGTGGCGGGAGCAGTAATTAGCGGGCTTTTCGTAGTCGCGGCGGCGCTGCGATTGGCGCGTTTCAACATCCAGACGGCCTCGGCCGACAAGCGAAGGTTTACCGGGCTGCCAGTGCCAGGGGCAGCAGTGATGATCACAGGGCTTGTGCTCGCGTATAGCTATTTCGAGCTGAACTCGCCGCGGATGCTTGCGACGGTGATGGCGCCGGTGCTAGCCACGTTGGCGGCGCTGATGGTTTCGCGCGTGCCGTATCCGAGCTTTAAGGCAATCAACCTGCGCAAGCGGGCGCAATTCGAGGTAATGGCGGGAGTTCTGGTAATAGCCGCGATGCTGTTGGCGATGCCACAGTTTACCGCATTCGTGATCGCGGCTGCGTACGTCCTATCGGGTCCGTTCCTGTATCTGCGCGGTGAACGGATTCGGCCGGTTACGACCGGGACTCCAGCAGGGGCGGACGAGGAGATCTTTGAGGCGATGCACGCCAACGACCATTCGCGAAAGGAATAGGGTTTCATCCCGATGACTTTCGCTTGGGACTGTCGCCTTATCGCTCGCCTTGACGGGACCGGGCTTGATGTCTATGCTGAGCATTTAATGGCGCCTAACATACACATTAGCCTGCTACTTAGCCTGGCCCTTAGCGGGGTCCACGCCAGAGGCGCCGAGGTGATGGCCTGAGGCAGGCATCAAACTCTGAAACCAGCGCCCTGGGTGGGCCTTCCAAGCCGCCCAGGGCGTTTTCTTTTTCAGTAGATTGCGCATGCGGCTGGAGACCTGCCTTTCGGAAGCGCGCGAGGGAAACTCTATAGATGGATACGAACGCAACGACCGATCACGTGCGAATCTTCGACACGACGCTGCGCGATGGCGAACAATCGCCTGGATGCACGATGAATGTCGAAGAAAAGATTTCCATTGCACGCCAATTGGAACGGCTCAACGTCGATATTATCGAGGCGGGCTTCGCAGCTTCCTCGCCAGGCGATTTCGAGGCTGTACGGCGAGTCGCCGATGCGGTGACGAATCCTACCGTGCTAAGCCTGTCCCGTACGCGTGAGGAGGACGTTGACGCGGCACTGCGCGCGATTGGGCAGGCGAAGAATCCAGGGATCCATATTTTTATCGCGACTTCGGATATCCATCTGAAGTACAAGCTTAACATGACGCGCGAGGATGTTTTGAATGCGGCGACTTGGTCGGTCAGCCGCGCGAAAAAACATCTGGACTATATCGAATTTTCGTGCGAAGACGCGTCGCGCACCGACTGGGACTATATGGCGATGATCTGCACTGAGGTGATTCGGGCCGGGGCCCGGATTATCAATCTGCCGGATACCACAGGCCATGCGATTCCCGAGGAATATGGCCGGATGTTCGCCTATATGCGCGAGAAAGTCGAGGGCGCAGATAAAGTGATCTGGAGCGCCCATTGCCATAACGACCTCGGGCTGGGTGTCGCAAATTCGCTGGCGGCGATCATGAATGGCGTGCGGCAGGTTGAATGCACGATCAATGGAATCGGCGAGCGCGCGGGCAACACCTCGATGGAAGAGGTGGTGATGGCCATAAAAACGCGGCGCGACCTGATGAATGTGAAGACCCGAATTGAAACGCGGCAGATCTATCCGGCGTCGCGGCTGCTGTCGCAGATAATCGGACAGCCCGTGCCGCCGAACAAGCCGATCGTGGGTGACAACGCCTTTGCCCACGAGGCGGGAATCCATCAGGATGGCGTGCTGAAGAACAAGCTGACCTACGAAATCATGAAGCCCGAGGATATCGGGATTCCGTCGAACAAGCTCGTGCTCGGGAAACATTCGGGACGCCATGCGTTTATCAATCGGCTGAGTGAGCTTGGCGTTGACCCGAAAGCGATCGATGTGGAGAAGGCCTTCGCCGCGTTCAAGCTGCTGTGCGACAAGAAGAAGATCGTCTACGATGACGATATCCTGGCGCTGGTGAATGAAGAGGCGCGGCGCACGGGCGACTGCTTCGAGCTGATCGATTTGAGGGTAGTGTCGTCGGTCAAAGAGACGCCTCATGCGGAAGTCACGATGCGGGTGATGGGCGAAGAGCGCACAGCCGGCGCGACCGGCGACGGGATGGTGGACGCTTGCTACAAGGCGATATACCGGATCAGCGGAATCAATCCCGCACTCGAGCGTTATTCGGTCAAGGCGATTACCGGCGGAACCGATGCGCTCGGTGAAGTCTCATGCCTGGTGCGTGAGAATGGCATGACGGTGGCGGGCCAGGGGGCGCATAGCGATATCGTAATGGCGAGCGCGTTGGCGCTGGTTAATGCACTGAATCGATTGAAGGCGCGCGAAGGAGCCTCGGCGGTACCGGGGAGCGAAGGTCCTTAGCGCCCCCATAGCCGTCTCAGCGAAGCTTTAGCTCTCAGGTGGGGATAGTCGCAGCCTGATTCAAATTCAAGAGGCATGGCGCTCGCGGATTCGCGCTTGCACGCCCTGACGAGCGAGGGCTATGTGCGTGGGTTCGCGAGCGAACCTTTCGGGGGCTTGCCGGAGTATGCCAGTTGGGCTAATTGCTAATCCATTGGAAGGTTGTTAAACGGCGTACTGAATCGCTCCGAAGAAACATTGGGCTTGAGTGGCAGCCAAGTGAGTGTACCGTAGCAAAACTCTCAAATCCCGATTGCCGGGATAGTAGATACTTCAGCAAGACTCTAAACTACTTGGCTCACATACGAATAAGTGACACGGTCGTTGAATAGCCGGGCAGGCTTTCGAAGCGGGTAATGGCCTACAAAGTATTAGTGCTCAAGGGTGATGGAATCGGTCCGGAAGTGGTCGGCGAAGCCTTGCAAGTGCTCAAGGTGGTCGCACGCCAGGCGGCGATTGACATCGATTTTAAGGAAGGGATTGTTGGAGGCCACGCGCTGGACGCTCAGGGAACCCCGCTTCCGCCCGATGTATTGTCACAGGCAAAGGATAGCGATGCGATTCTGCTGGGGGCCGTCGGCGGTCCGAAATGGGACAATCCGAAAGCCGAGCAGCGGCCAGAGCAGGCACTGCTGACCCTGCGCAAGGAATTAGGCTTGTTCGCGAATGTCCGGCCGGTTAAGGCGGTCAAGGAACTGATTGGATCGTCGCCGCTGAAGCCGGAAATTATCAATGGTGTGGACTTGGTGGTGATTCGCGAGCTGACCGGTGGAATCTATTATGGGAAGCCGAGCGAATGGCGCGAGGGCCCGAGCGGGCGTGAGGCGGTAGACACCAGCATATACAATGACCGCGAAATCGAGCGCGTGATACGCTACGGCTTTGAGTTGGCGCGCGAGCGCAAAAAGCGGCTGACGTCGGTCGATAAGGCTAATGTACTGGCGACTTCACGATTGTGGCGTGAAATTGCAGTATCGATCAGCAAGGAATTTAACGACGTCAGGTTCGAGAGCCAGTTGGTCGATTCGATGGCGATGCATTTGATCCGGCGCCCGCGTGATTTCGACGTGGTGGTTACGGAAAATATGTTCGGCGATATTCTGACTGACGAGGCGTCGGTGCTGGCAGGCTCGATGGGCTTGTTGCCGTCGGCGTCGCTCGGCGAGGAGCTGAATAGTGCCGGGTTTCGGGTTGGTATGTACGAGCCGATTCATGGCAGCGCGCCAGATATCGCCGGTCGCGATGAGGCAAATCCGCTCGCAGCGATCCTGTCAGCGGCGCTGCTACTGGAACAATCGCTGGGATTGCGGGCGGAGGCGGATCAGATCAGGGATGCGGTCGAGGGGGTCGTGCGTGACGGTTATCGGACGCGCGACCTCGGACCAGCCGCGAGTGGCAAGCAAATCGGCTGTAAGGCAATCGGAAGGCTAGTACGCGAACGGCTCGAAGCCCTTGAGCCTGAGGCCTGAGTGAGTATAGCAGGAGGCCGCCAGCCGCGAGTGGCAGTGGTCGGAGCCACCGGTACAGTGGGCGGCCAACTGGCCGACCTTATCGGCGAGCGTGAATTTCCGTTCGCAGAACTGAAGCTGTTCGCGTCCGAAGAGGGATCGTCCGAGACGATCGAAAACGAGGGCCAGCGTTATCCGTTGGTCCGCCTTAGCACTCCCGCCGACTTGGCCAATTTTGATCTTGCGTTTCTGGCGATACCCGAGGAGCGGGCGCTGGAGCTGATCGAAGAGCATCCGGGACCTATCCTGATCGACTTAAGCGCCGCGTCGCGTGCACCCGGCCATGCACCAATCCTGGCACCTGGGGTCGTCACACGCGAACAGGTGCAAAAGCTTATGGCCAGCAAAGTGTTTGCGGTGCCGAATCCAGCGGCGCAGGTGATCGCGACGATCCTTACCGCGGTCGGCGTTGAGGCCGGCTTCGCGGGTGCAACGTACCTCGCAGGCGCGAGCACGATGGGCCGCGAACGAATAACGGAGCTGTTCAACCAGAGTGCCGATTTGCTGAACGCCCGGCTGGACATCGAAGATGGCAGCGTTCAAACGGCGTTCAACCTTTTTATTCCCGAACAGGGAGCAAAGCTCGCGGATGCGATTACAGCGCAGGCGATGACCCTGCTCGGCGGACGTGCTGCGGGGCTGGCGGTGCAAGTCGTGCAAGTGCCGGCGTTTCATGGAAGCGCAGTGTCGCTGAGCTTGAGCGGGTCCGATAGTACTGTACGCGAATGGCCGAAACGGTTGCGGGCGGCGCCTGGTGTACTGCTGATCGAGGGCGACGACCCGGCTGGACTGGTTGACGCGATCGGTCAGGAAGCGACGGTCGTGCGAATGCGGCAGGGGAACGGTGGGGCGTTGATTTGGGCGGTGTTCGACAACGCGCGGATGGCGGCGTTTGCGGCGTTGTGGATTGCCGAAAGCCTATGGTTCTCCTTTTCCTGATTTGACTTATGAGTTGCGCGGTTACCCGCGCGGTTCATTTCCCGTTTTCGACCGAAAATGAGATTCCGGCTGACGCTCGCCTATGACGGCGGGAATTATTGCGGCTGGCAACTTCAGCCGGGCAAGGACTCGATCCAGGGACGGGTCGAAGGCGCACTGGCGGCGATCTTCGGCGGCTCGGTCCGAGTTTATGCGGCAGGGCGTACTGATGCTGGGGTTCACGCGCGCGGACAAGTGGCTGCATTTGATGTCCCGCGCCCATTCGAGGCCGCAGACCTCTTGCGCGCGCTAAACGCCGTACTGCCGCGGGATATCGTGGTGACCGAAGCTCTGCCTGCCGCCGATGACTTCGATCCGCGGCGTGACGCACGCTCGCGCATCTACGAATACCGAATCTTGAATCGAGGGCGGCGATCGGCCTTTGACTATCGCTACGCGTGGCGGGCCGGGCTGCCGCTTGACCTCAGCGCGATGAATGCGGCGGCAGCGCAATTTATCGGGGAGCACGACTTCGCAGCCTTTCGCACTTTGGGTTCCGAGCAGCTAACGACGGTTCGGAAGGTGCTGGTGAGTGAGTGGCGGCGCGACGGCGACCGACTAGTCTATCACGTGGAAGCGACGGCCTTTTTGCGCCATATGGTGCGCACGATGGTCGGCGCGATGGTTGCGGTGGGCAGCGGCAAACTCCCACTGGAGCGTATCGGCCAACTGATCGAAGGGCGTGATCGGGGCCTGGCACCCGCCGCGGTTCCTGCCCATGGCCTGTTTCTGTTAGCAGTCCGCTACTGAGAGTAGGATAAGGCAGGCCGAGTGATTTGCCGGCTGCATCGTGCGCGGCCGCGCGAAGCATATGCGGAAATGGCCAAAAGTATGCGCGGATAGGGTGATCTCATCAGCGTGCTCGTGAAAAACCCTCTGCACCAGTCAAAATCAGTTGCGATCTGTCGAAAATCAGCGCCCTTTCTGGGGAAAACTGTACAAGCTGTTATCAAAGCTGCTTGTAAAAGACAGCGCAGTCGTTCAATCTTGCGCACAAGGAGCGTTTTAGTTGTAAGGAGGAGGAGGATGACGCAAACACAAGTAGCGACTCATTTAGCCGACAAAGTTGGGATGACGAAGAAGCAGGCCAAGGCCGCGCTCGACGAAATCACCTCGTTGGTAGTGCGTGAGTTGAAGCGTGAAGGAACGCTGCGGCTGGCCGGGCTCGGGATTTTCCGTAAACGCAAGACCAAGGCGCGAATGGGCCGTAATCCTGCCACCGGGGCGCAGATCAAGATCCCGGCGCGAACGCGATTGCGCTTCACGCCAGCCAAGGCGCTCAAGGATTCGGTGCTCGGCACGCGCTGAGCCCGGGTAGAAATGAGCACTGGGGCATAGCTGCCAAGGCCCTGCCGGAACCGCGGGGAAAACGTTCCGTTATGCTGCGTTCATTCGCGGTGATGCTGGCTGCGGCAACGAGTTTGGCGGTCGTGATCGGACTCCTGAGCAGTTGGGCAGATGCGCAAAGGCCGACGCTGATTCCGGCATTCAGAGGCGGCGTGCGCGAAGATGCCGTCCTTAAAGATCCGTCAGCCATAATCAAGATTTCGAGCGATTGCTATGCAACTGCGGCGAACGCGAAAGATATTTCGGTAACGGCCAGGCAATGTATCGATGACCATTTGAAGCGGATGGGTGCGAGCGTCCAAGTGATTGCGTTCGCGGATTACGCGCCGGTCCCCTCTGCTATTGAACATTTCACTGATTATCGCGATGCGGCCGCAGTGTTCGCTCTGATGCGCTGGGCGGACGGCGCAAGCGGATGGTGTCTGATCGGCAAGTCGGGCGAAGCCATCGGAATGTGGGAGCCGAGTGGCGCCGAGCACGATCCCAAATTCCTGGCATTCTTAAAGACGCATCCGAATGCGGCGCTCTGGATGCCTGTGGCCGAAACTGATGCACCATCGGTGATCGAATTTGGCCAAGGTGCTGAGCGGTTCGTGTTTCCGTTTACCATCAAGACCTGCCATGCATGCGCAGTTATCGGACGGGCGCGAATCGGATTTGACTTCGATCACGCGGGGCGTTACGACGGTGCCAATCTACTGAGTATTGCATCTGCAGATACTCAGTAGAGATGGGTGTCCATCTAATGCGCGCGTGTCGAAATGCATTTTGAATATGCCACAGCGCCGCCGCAGTTCTCGGCTCAACGTGCGGAAGCGGAGTTTGCCGGATCGCCGGCAGTAAAGCCGTTGCGCTCGTCGGTGGCAAAGTAGCTTCTGCGGACCTGCCCTTCGATCCAGGCATAAGTGCGGCGCAGCCCTTCTTCGAGGCTAATCCGCGGCTCCCAATTGAGTATCGCGCGGAGCCGGGTGTTGTCGGAGTTGCGTCCGCGCACTCCCTGCGGTCCGGGAATATGGCGTTTGCGCAGGCTAACCCCGGCAATGGCAGCGATCATATCGGCGAGATCATCAATACTAATCAGGCGATCCTGGCCGAGGTTTAGCGGTTCCTGATAATCGGAACGCATCAGACGGTGCAGGCCCTCGACGCAATCATCGATGTAGCAAAAGGATCGAGTCTGCTGGCCGTCACCCCATAGCTCAATTTCGTTCTGGCCTTTGAGTTTGGCGACGGCGATTTTGCGGCAAAGAGCGGCTGGAGCCTTTTCGCGTCCTCCCTCCCAGGTACCCTGGGGTCCGAAGATGTTATGGAAGCGGACGATGCGGGTAGCTAGACCGTAATCTTCGCGATAGTGCGTGCAGAGCCGCTCGCTGATCAGCTTTTCCCATCCATAGGCGTCTTGGGGCTGCGCTGGATAGGCATCCTCCTCCCGTAGAGGGACGGCCGCTGAACTGGTCTGGCGATATTCAGGATAAACGCAGGCCGAGGATGTATAGAGGTAGCGAGCAACGCCATTCTGGCGCGCAGCTTCGATCGTGTGAAGGTTAATCAATGCGTTATTGCGCAAAATCGCGCTGTGGTGGGATGAGATATAGCCCATCCCGCCCATATCGGCGGCGAGCGCATAGACTTCGTCAACCTCGCGGGTAACTGCGTCGCAGGAATCCGCCCGGCGCAGGTCGGCGAGGATGAATTCGTCCGCGGAACTGCCATCGTATTCAGGATGCTTGAGGTCAGCTCCGCGCACCCAGTAGCCGCAAGACTTGAGATAACTTACCAGATGATAGCCGATGAAGCCGCCGGCCCCGGTTACGAGTACTCGGTTCATAGATTCTCCATATTTACAATTCACGTAACATAGAGAGCGTAGCCGCGGCGAAAAAACGGCGCATCTATGATGGGCGCGCCGCTTAAAACAGGCGAATATAGAGGGGCGCGTCACGTCGCGAGCGAGACTGAGTAGATAAAACTATGGTTCGCTTCCGATTGCGGCAGGACGGCGGAGGGGGGAGGGAGTCGAACCCTCCGGCATAAAAAAACTCAACAAAATCAGCCATCGTCCTCCGCAAAACGGTCGAAAAAGGAGGGCTAACTGTTGGCACTTTGTTGGCACTCCGATGATCGTCCGCAGCTTTGGGGCTGGCCGTCTGGAACTGTTCGTCATCACGGCTTAGGCGACCCTAGCTCGACAGACTATGGCTTCGAGACAGACCCGATACCCGACTGGCCGACCGATCCTGACAAAGCGCAGAAGCTCGCGGCGCTCTTGTTCGACTTCATTGCGCAGCTGGAGCTGCCACGGCTGACCGCCGAGGAGTTGCGCTCCGCGCTTTGGCGCTTTTTTCAGAGCGAGAATCGAGCCTTGCGAAAGGCGATGGAATCCAGCCATCGCCGAGCATGCGAGCGAGGGCGCGGCTTCATCGTGAGTAAGATCAACGGCAATTACCGTCCCGCCCGCTGCAAGTCATGGCGGGAGTGTAACTATTGCGCTTGGGTATATGGCAAATCAGTCGAGCGCCTGTTCAAGCAGGTGAAAAGGCTCCGCGCATTGGTCGTGTTTACGATGCCGCGCGAGCTTGGCGACCCGTTCAATAAAGCCCATCTCATGGCTCAAGCCCGCGCGATGCGAAGATTCAGCGAGCGCCTCTTTCGCCGTTTCAATCGTCGCTTTTCGATGGTTTGGACACGCGAGCACAACACGAAGGGCGACGGGCCAGGGCGGCTTCATCTCAACGCACTTTGGGATGAAAAATGGGTTGACCAACGATGGCTGTCTGACACTGCTAGGGCATGTGGCTTCGGCAAGGTTGTAGACATCTCACGAATAGGGTTGCACGGCCGTCATGCTCTGCGATCGGGCTCAGGAAAAGGGAGCAGCGCCGAAAACTACGAGACCAAATGTCTGCGGTACGCGAGCAAGGATTTATCGAGCCAAACTGATTGGCCGAAGGGAACCAGACGTTGGGGAGCGAGCCGTGCAGCGCGCGCTCAGATGCTTAAGCCCGAAAGGAACGGGAATTGGTTTTGGTCTCCGGTCAAGCCGCCATCCCTTCCGATCGCTCCGGCACAGTTCACGTACTGGATTCTTCCCGACGAGTTTTTGCCTCACCGCGAACCTTCATCCCCGAAACCGCTTTCGGGGGGACGCGTGTCAACTTCGTATGAATATCTTGCGTCCGAGAGCGCCCGACCCTGCCCTTTGGCATTGAACGACTCTCATTCTAGTAGAAC
>DATJUF010000071.1:0-8956 GCA_035502655.1 Binataceae bacterium (SeqCode) | reverse complement strand
CCGCTGATTGGGATGGTTCTCATCCTGATCTGCCCTTCCCAGTTCACCGCCGCCTACAAATGGATCGCCGCTGCCGCCACGGTCCCGCAATTAGTCATCGCGCTATGGCTCTATACTCACTTCGATACCACCGTCACCTCGATGCAATTCGTCGAGCATTATTCCTGGATCGGCGCGTATCACATTTATTATTTCCTCGGCGTCGATGGCATCAGCATCTCGATGGTCCTCTTGACCGCACTGATTTGCTTCATCTCAGTCTTTGCAAGTTTCAGTATCAAGCAAGGTGAGAAGGGCTATTACGCTCTCCTGATGCTCCTTGATACTGGCATGATGGGCGTCTTTGTCTCTCTCGATTTTTTCCTTTTCTATATTTTTTGGGAAGTGATGCTCCTGCCGATGTACTTCTTGATTGGCATCTGGGGTGGACCGCGCCGCGAATACGCTGCTATCAAGTTCTTTCTCTATACTCTGTTCGGTTCCGTCTTAATCCTGCTCGCGATGCTCGGCCTTTACTATTACGGCGCCGCGCATACCTTTGACATGACCGACCTCGCCGCCAACGCTGGTAGCTACTCACTCAACTTCCAGCGCATTGTATGGATCGCGCTGTTTATAGGTTTCGCGATCAAGATTCCGGCATTTCCCTTTCATACATGGCTGCCCGACGCCCACGTTGAAGCGCCCACGGCCATCAGTGTGATTCTGGCCGGTGTCCTCCTCAAGATGGGCACCTACGGCATCCTGCGTATCAACTACGCAATTCTTCCCGCCGCCAGCCACGAGCTTGCATGGATTCTCCTCGGCGGCGTCGGGACGCTCAATATCGTTTACGGCGCGATGTGCGCGATGGGCCAGTCCGACTTCAAAAAGCTAGTCGCCTATTCCTCGATTAGCCACATGGGTTACGTAATGCTCGGGATGGCCTCCTTCACTGTCATTGGCATCAACGGCGCCGTCCTCCAGATGTTCAATCACGGCACCATCACCGCGATGCTCTTCATCCTTGTCGGCGTCATCTACGACCGTGCGCATCATCGCGATATCGACGGGTTTGGCGGACTCGCCCAGCGTATGCCGATCTATGCTGGCATTACCGGCTTTGCTTTCTTCGCGGCTCTTGGCCTCCCAGGCCTATCAGCTTTTATCTCCGAGGTTCTGGTCCTGCTGGGCGCTTGGCAGACCCATCCGCTGATGACTATGGCTGGCGCAGCGGCCGCCATTCTGACCGCCGGCTATATGCTCTGGTGCTTCCAGCGCATCTATCTGGGTCCGCTCAACGATAAATACTCGCTGCTGCCCGACTTGAGCGCGCGCGAAATCTTCACACTTGTACCCCTCGGCGCGATCGTGCTCGTGCTGGGCGTCTATCCGCATGCGATTCTCAGCTTGATCAATACCTCTCTTACGCATCTCAATCAGACTGTGATTGCCGCCGCCGGAAACAGTTCCGTGATTGCCCTCCACTAGGACGCTCGATGGACCTGGGTAACATAGCCAGTCTCCGCTACTTCCTCCCGGAGCTTTTGCTGGCCGCTGGGACGCTCGTGATTATCCTTGCCGACTTGGTAATCAGGGATAAATCCCGCCTTGGCGATATCGCTCTTATCTTTGCGGCCGCCACGCTGTTCCTTATTGGCCTCGAACCTCATTCCAGCGGTGCATGGTTATTTCATCGCATGATCGTGCTGGATTCTTTTGCCGTTTTCTTCCGCGCCTTGATTGCGCTGGCAGGTCTCGTCGCAGTCTGGATGTCCATCGGCTCTGCCGAAGTACGTAATGTTCAAGAAGGCGAATACTATACTGTGCTTCTTGCCAGCACCCTCGGCATGTTTCTGATGGCGACCTCGGCCAACCTCCTGATGGCCTATCTCTCCCTGGAATTCGTTAGCCTCACTTCGTACATCCTGACCGGCATCATTAAGCACAATCGCCGCTCCCAGGAAGCCGCGCTGAAATATCTCATCTATGGCGGTGTCGCCTCTGCCACGATGATTTACGGCATGAGCTGGATTTATGGTCTCGCCGGGTCGCTCGACTTCAACATCATTAATCGCGCGCTCTTCGCCACTCCTCACGCTCCAGTTCTGACTGTCTTTATCGCATTGGTCCTGATTCTCGCGGGCTTCGGCTACAAGGTCGCTTCGGTCCCATTCCATATGTGGGCGCCCGACGTTTATGAAGGCGCGCCCATACCAGTCACCACTTTTCTCGCGATTGGATCGAAGGCCGCCGGCTTCGCGCTACTTACGCGCTTTTTCTATCCTGCCATCTCTCAGCTTACAGCCAATGGCAACTGGACGGCACTCAAGGGTGTCGAATGGCCTCAACTCCTTTTATACATTTGCGCCATCACTATGACGTTGGGAAATCTCGCCGCGCTTCAGCAGGACAATATGAAGCGGATGCTCGCTTATTCGAGCATCGCTCAGGCCGGTTACGCCCTGATGGGTTTCGTGCTGCTCTCTAACGACGGCATCCGCGCGATGCTTGTCTACCTATTCGCCTACTATCTAATGGATGCCGGCGCTTTTCTGGTCGTTATGATGGTCGCGAACGCCACCGGCCGCGAAGACCTCGGCGCCTATCGTGGACTTGCCGCGCGTGGCGGCGCGGTTCCAGCTATCGCGCTGACAGTGTTCTTGCTTTCGCTCACCGGCATTCCTGCGACCATTGGCTTCATCGGCAAGTTCTATGTATTCGCCGCTGCCATCCAGCAGCGTTTTTACATCCTCGCCATTATCGGGATACTCAATTCCGTGGTTTCACTCTATTACTATATGCGCCCCGTCCGAGCGATGTTTCTCGAACCACCCCAGGAGGGTGACCCGCAATTCAATGCTGACTTGTGGAACTACGGCTTGATGGGTGTACTGGCTATCGCGACTGTCGCTCTCGGTCTCTATCCTCCGCCCGTAATCGCCTTCGCCAGCCGCTCACTGCACTTCTTCACCGGTGCTATTTAACTATTAACGTTCGACTGAGCATTGCTCTCCGAGCCTCTCTTGCCTCCCAAGCTCGCCGGCCGGGAAGTTAATTTCGGCGTGCCCCTTTTGTGGCTGGCAATTGGGCAGTCATGCTCTGGCGCAGGCGTTCTTTGCTCGCATCAGGCCAGACCTCGGCTATTTTGTATGCCGATCTGAAGGCCGGTACTCCTTCCGGCAGCGTCACCCACGGCAGTTTATGCCGTGTGAATAGATGAATGTCTGGACTGACTGCCTTGGGATTGTCGAGTGTACCTGCACGCACGAACAATGCGTCGCCCGGCGCGATAGCATAACGGCTCCATACGTACGTACCGCATTTCCCGCAAAAGAACGCCTCATGTTCCTTGCCGCTTCCGCCAGCCGTCAAGTATGACTTAGGCTTGGTTCCTGACGCTTCTACATATTGCCTCTCGATCCAAATATTGATGACAAACGCGCTGCCGGTAATCCTCTGGCAGTTCCGGCAATGGCACGCATGGACGACTAATGGCGTATTAGTCAGCCGATACCGTATCTCTCCGCAGCTGCACCCGCCCGTTAGCGCTTTCATCTTTCCTCTTGACTGAGATAATTCATCAAGTGCATCTCGGCATCATATAGCGCCGGTTTACAGACTGTCATCGCGCCGGCTTGCTGCAAATCTCTCAACAGGCCAGCGCGAAAAGGCGACGGCCACCTTCCCGCGCCTCTCTTTAATCGCTGCCCTAAACTCCGCAGTACGCCTCGAGTCGATAGCCTTCCGGGTCCACGACAAAGGCCGCGTAGTAGTTTTCGCCGTAGTCGGGCCGCAGCCCCGGCTTGCCGTTGTCCTTCCCGCCCGCCTTTAATGCCGAGGCATGGAAGTGATCGACATCCGCACGCTTCTTGGCTTCAAAGCAAAAATGAAGCCCGGATGCCGGATCCGCCTGAACTGGATGTTCTGCTTTCATTAGCCACAACTGCGGACTATCGTTCCCATAACCAACCGCCTCGGCGCTGTCGTAGAGCCGCTTGTAGCCGAGCGCTCCTAGCGCCGCATCATAGAACTTGCCAGCCTTTCCGACCTCGCGTACGCCAATCGATACATGACTGATCATTGCCGTTCCTCCATTCCTGGACGCGCCTCGCGCTTTATTTTAGCCTGATGAATCTAACCTGAACGCTGGTTAGAGATAGCCTAAACCATCATCGATGTCAACCGGCGAATAGGTTAGAATAGGCGAAGTATGCCTATTGTGGGTAACCTACCCAGGGTGCGCAACTATATCGTTGTTCCACGGCGCAGCCTCAGTATTGACTTCGCCAATACCGTTGCATACCGGGGAAGCACCTCCGAGGACAGCCTGCATAACCTGGGTGATTTATTCACTTGGCTGGCTGCTGCGAAGGCGCTTCCTGAACCAGCGGTCACCGCTCTCCCGAAATTGATCGCCGGCGCGCATTCCGACGCGGTGCGTTTGTTTAACGACGCGATCAGCCTGCGCGAGATGATTTATAGCATGCTCCGTGCGGTCGCCAGGCACTTGGCGCCACCGGCCGGTGATCTTCAACGCCTCAATCATGCTCTCGGCGAAGCGCCACTACGGCTCAGTCTCGCTCAGGCAGGCGCCGAGATGGGCTGGCGTGTCGCAATAGAGCCTACTGCCGCCAGCCTTCTGGCGCCAATATTATGGTCTGCGGCCGATATTATCGCCGGTCCAGATTCCGCCCGGCTTCGCGAATGCGCAAACGATCAGTGCCTCTGGCTCTTTCTCGACGACAGCAAAAACGGTACGCGCCGATGGTGTTCGATGCAGGCGTGTGGCAATCGCGCCAAAGCGCATCGCCACTATCAGCGGCATAAAGATAAGTAGTCATTACCGAGCCGTTCGCGCCATTATCCTGACGAGCGCAACTGTACTACCCTTGGTTCCGATGCCTGAGTTGCCGGACATCGAGACCTACCTTGGAGCGCTGCGGCCGCGCATTCTCAGCTCGACGCTGGAAAAGGTGCATCTCAATAGTCTATTTCTGCTGCGTACAGTCGATCCGCAGCTCGCGGCTATCGAAGGCCAGAACGTCCGCGAGCTCCGGCGCATCGGCAAACGAATCGCGATCGGTTTCGATAACGGCCTTTGGCTGGTAATCCACTTGATGATTGCCGGCCGCCTTCATTGGTACGAGCGTAGCGCCAAACGTATTCCTCGCGGTCTCGCGACGCTCTCCTTTACCGGCGGCACTCTGGTGTTGACCGAAGCAGGTACGCAGCGGCGCGCCGCATTTCACGTTGTCTCAGGTGAAAGCGGACTCTCCTCGCTTGACCCTGGCGGACTCGAAGTGCTGCAGGCAGGCCGCGATCGCTTCGCTGAAGTTCTGCGCTCTTCGAATCATACATTGAAGCGCGCGCTGACCGATCCGCACCTTTTCAGTGGTATCGGTAATGCCTACTCCGACGAAATTCTCTTCGCGGCGCGCCTCTCGCCGCTGAAGCTGTCGCAGAAGCTGGACGACAATGAGATCACCCGGCTCTTCGACGCGGCCCGCACTACCCTCACCGCATGGATTGATCGCCTACGCCAGCAAACCGGGGATGGCTTCCCCGAAAAAGTGACCGCCTTCCATCCGGAAATGGCAGTGCATGGCCGCTACCGGCAGCCCTGTATGAATTGCGGCGCGAGAATCCAGCGGATTCGCTACGCTGCCAACGAGGCGAACTACTGCGCGCGCTGCCAGACCGGCGGCAAGCTCCTGAGTGACCGAGCCCTGTCGCGCCTGATGCACGCCGACTGGCCACGTTCGCTCGACGAACTCGAATTACTCATCCAAAGCCGCAAAGCCTGACCTGCTGTCGATAGCCAGCCGGTACCGGCCTGCCATTACCAGCCACTCATTGCGGTTTACGTCGCGCGGGTGTATCGAAGAGGCTGTCAGTACTCATTCGCGATTTCAACTGCCCGCGTATGGAGGATTGTCCCATGGAGCGTGCCCGCATCAATCAGGTCGAACTTGCGTATCAGCTTCGCGGCTCGGGCAGTCCTCTCGTGATGATCCATGGTGCGCAGGGCGATCAGATGATGTTCAACGATCTAGCCGCGCATTTCGCTTCTAATTATCGTGTACTCACTTTCGATCAACGCGGGTCCGGCCTCAGTGAGAAGCCTGATATGGACTATAGCATCGCGATGCTCGCCGACGACAGCGCGGCGCTGATGGACCATGCGGGCTTTGACACCGCCCATATAGTTGGCGTCTCGATGGGTGGAATGATCGCGCTCGAGTTTGTCCTGCGCCATCCGGGAAAGACGCGCTCACTCGTGCTCGGATGCACCACACCAGGCGGTCCCAAAGCCATTCGGATTGGCGGCAGCGCTTTCACGAATGCCTATTCGGCCACGCCGATGTCCGCAGAGGAGCGGGGCAGGGCGCTCGCCGAAGCAGCCTTCACCAAAGGCTATATCGAGAAGCACCCTGAGATTATCCCTTCTATGATCGAGGCCCGCCGCCAGCGTCCGATCGATCCTACCGCCCTCGATCATCGGCTCAAGGCCGCTCTCCATCACGACGTCTACGATCGCCTTGGCGAGATCAAAGCGCCTGCCCTGGTGATTAGCGGCAAGGACGACGCGCTTATTTCATGGCAAAATTCCCGCCTGATCGCCGATCACATTCGTGGCGCCGAATTGATAATCCTCGAACCGGCCGGTCATTGCTTCTGGCTCGAACAGCCACAGCAATCATTCGATGCGATCAGCAATTTTCTCAAATCACATTGAATACTCAGTGGGTATTGCGTCACTAGCTCGTCAAACAAAAGCGCTGGCTAATCGCTACGATTAGCCAGCGCTCGATTACTTACTCGTAGTGGATTTGCAGAATACTGGCGCTATGCCGCAATCTTATGCGCTGCTGTAATGCCGAGTTGCTCCGCCGCGTTGCCGCCGAGCATCTGCGCGAGTGCCGGCTCATCCAGATGGGCCCGGCTCAGCATCTCGATCGCGTCCGACGCGCTCGTTGTATCGTGATGCGGATAACGCGAACCCCACACTACCTTCTCAGCGAAGTCCTGCGGCAGTTTCTGGATCAGCCGCTCCTCGGCATCGAAGCCGAGCATCACGTTTCCTTCCTCCCACATTTCTTCCACGTCGGTGCGCACCGGGTAGTGATGCAATAATGGAATCGTGCGGGTGGAGGCCTCCATTTTTTCCAGCACCTCCTCCATCCACGACGCCTTCCCGTGCGCCACAATCACTTTCATTTTCGGATAACGTTGCATCACGGTAAACGCAATCAGCGCTGACGCCACGAACATATGATTATCCAGCCACGGCGAGATTATTGGCGCTAGCGGATGACCCAATGGCGGCGACGCGCTGAACGCGAAGCCCCGGTCCGTCCCGCCGCCTGCAAACGGTCCACCCCCTGAGCTGCCAATAAACACGTGCCGATTGAACCGATTCTTGATCTTTTCAATAAACGGCCCATGCGAGGTCCACTCGGGATTCCATAGCCCCGCTGAAGGATGTACCACCGCTGCTAGTTTTAAGTTTTCTAGTTCGGCCCACAGCGGATCATACATCGGATGAGTGAAGTAATGTCCCTCTATGAACATCGGCCGAATAAAGGCGCCACGGAAGATTGGATTCTTCGCAACCCTGCGCAGTTCGGCGACCGTGTAATCCATGTTCTGCAGCGGAATCATCGCCGCCGCGAATAGGCGATCAGGTGCGGTCTTGCAAAAGTCGGCGATCCAATCGTTATACGCCCGCGCCAACGCGTATGCAGTATCCGGGTCTTCGACCAGGTGAAATCCCTCCGCGAACCACGTCGGATAGAGGAACGCCTGATCGACGCCCATCGCATCCATGTCTTTAAGCCGCGCCTCAGGATGCGATGCACCTTCGACCGCTGCATGGCGTACGCTGGCGTCCAGTTCGCCGACCTGCTCCCACGTCATTCCCGGCCGCCAAATGGCGTGGCGCGGGATGTTAGGGTTCATCGTGTCGCGGAAGATCTTGCCGTTGACCTTCAGATACGACCCAAGCTCCCCTTCTTCACGCCACAACGCATGCTTGCCGAGGGTGCGGTACTCCGGGTCGAGATACCTGGTCCAAATCTCATGCGGCTCGGTCACGTGCGAGTCACTATCGAAGACCGGAAACGCTTTCTTCGCCATTAGTCAGTTCACCCTGAGATTCGCGCCGGAGCTCCGGCGCAGCGCCGCTTCGGGCTTTAGTGATTCGCGGATCTCTGCTTCGTTGGGCCACCAGTCGGGCCGCTCGATTTCCGTCACGCGCTCGCTGATGAATGTCTTCGGCTTATCGATTTTATACATCCGCCGCGCATTGTCACCGAGGAACTTCGCCTGGTATGACTCAGGCAGTTCGCACTTGCGCATCGTCTCGATCGCCCGCCAAGCGTCATCACCGTCATGATGGTAGACGTCCGACGACCACGCGAGAATATTCTCGTAGAACTCGGGCAGCCGCGACGGCGGGGCCTCGTCGCCCTCGAAGCCGGTTACGCAATATTCAAAGAACGTCTCACTCGGCAGCCGCTTCAATGGCGCCAGTTGCCGTTCATTGCGATACAATTTATAGGCCTTGTCGCATTCATCGACGATAAAGCTGAGCCAGGTCGAAGACGCCTCAAATACCGCCGCACGAATCTTCGGATAGCGCTCGAAGAAGCCCGTCATCAGCACCATCGCAACCCACATCGAGGCTTCGGCCTGGAAATTCTGCACGTTGGTCAGGAACGAATGCGGCAGTCCCGAGGATGTTGCCGTTAGCGCGATCAACTCCGCTCCCGAATATTGCTCGCTATAGCCGGGCGGCTTCAGCACTCCCAGCGCCGGGAACGGATGCATCCCGTAAACCACGCCGGTCTCTTCCATCGCATGCCACACGCGCGCGTACTTCGGCTGAATCGGGTAATTGCCCATCGCATCGATCGGACGAATCAGGCCGACGCGGCAGCCCTTCGCCGCTACCCGATAGACTTCCTGCTCGGCA
>DATJUF010000070.1:0-6497 GCA_035502655.1 Binataceae bacterium (SeqCode) | reverse complement strand
CCCCATCGCTGTGCTTGATTAGGATGCATTCTCGCCTTTACTTTAGACGAAAATCGTCACCGCCAATTCGATTAACTTAACAGCCAGCGGCCATCGCAATAAACCGAGCGGGCCATGCAGACTCTATACGAGCGGTTGCAGTCCCGGCGGCGCTCGTGTCACCGTTCAAATGCCGATTAAGATGAAGGCTCGCTGGCAAACCCGGGAAGCCGGATAAGCCGAGGCTGCGAGCATCCGGCTAAAGACTCTCAGTCTGCGAACTGGCGGCTTAAAGCTGATGGATTAGGGAGCAGTTTAATGAAAGCGCGTGTCAAAGAAGAATACCTGCACCTCGATGGGATCGCGTGGAAGCCCTTCCCCGAAACGTTTTCTAAGGGCGGTATCCGCTGGAAACTTTTGCACGTCTCGCCCGAGATGGGCGCGTGGACGGCTATCTTCGATTGTCCGGCCGGTTCGTCCTTCGCGCCGCATGTTCATCTTGGGCCCGGCGAGTATTTTCTTACGCGCGGCAAAATGGACGTTCGCGGCGGCAGCATGGCTGGCGGCGATACTGCAATCGCGCCAGGTTATGGCTATGAGGCGGCGAATGCACGCCACGATCAGACCTACTTTCCCATCGCGAGCGAATTTTATATGACCTTCCTTGGGCCGCTTAAGTTCGTCGCTCCTGACGGTTCGCCACTCGCGGTCATCGGATGGGAGGAGGCGCAGGGCGCATGGAACGGCTAGCCTGGCGGCTGCTGCGCTGCCTCCAGTAACACCCCACCTGAGAGCCAATTCGTCAATAGCTACTTAAATGGACTAGCTATGAAAAATGATAATCTGACGCCCGAACAGGTACTCGCCTCATTATTCGAAGGCTTGTCGCGCTTCGGCCAAATGGCTTTGCTGTCGCGGCTGGAATTCAGTGGAGGCTCGATCTATCGGCGTTGGGCCGAGTCCGAGCGCAACACCAAAGCGCGAGAAGCACTACTCGCAGCGGCCCAACGCGAGGACGACAACGCCAATCTGCTCAAGGGTATGACGACGCTCAAGACCGCCTGCGAAAAATGCCATAAGCCGCTACCGCTCGACGCCGCTGCCCGCGCCTGCTCTTTCCAGTGCACTTTCTGCCCCGATTGTGCCGCGCAGATGAGTAACGTCTGCCCCAACTGCTCCGGCGAACTCTCGCCCCGCGCATCCGCTTGATCCCGCTTGCAATCATTACAGCAGCTTGCATTCACTGAGCGGTCGTGATGGCGAGCGGCGTTAACTCACGCGCGAGGCTGCTTCGCACGGCGCGCACGCTAATAGTTTGTCTAGCCGCGATCGGCGGATGCGCCTATACGATCGTCCACAATGGTGCCGTCAATCAGACCCGCGCCGATCAGGTCAAGCAGGGTATCGCCCGCTTCCGCCAGCTCAACTTCACTTCGCCTGTCCCACTGGCCGTCAAGACCCGTGATCAGGTACAGCAGATGCTACTGGCCGATCTCAAGCGCGACCATAGCGACGAAGAGCTGGAACTCGGCGGCGAAACCGGCGTGATGACCGGCGTTTATCCAGTGGGCATGGACCTGAAGTCCTCGACCCTCAGCCTGATGCATAGCCAGATTGCCGGTTTCTATGACCCTCACGGCAAGCAGATGGTGCTGGTCGAGGGTGCGATCAATGTCAGCTTCTGGAACAGCGCGGCGAGCCTCGTCAGCCAGCGCGATACGATCGGCGAGATGGTGCTCGCCCATGAATTAACCCATGCGCTGCAGGACCAGCATTTCCATCTTGCGCGTATGATGGATGCGGTCAAAGACAATGACGACCGCGACCTTGCGCTGAAGGCAGTGGCCGAGGGCGACGCGACGCTCTCCGGCTTCGGCTATATATATGGCAACCTCAACAACGCAAACCTCAATACGATTTTGCTGCGCCTCGCCGATCTGCCGAAAACCCTCGCCGCTGAATCCGGCAATGTCCCGCTAGGCCTTAGCGCTCCGATGGTCTTTCAATACTACGATGGCGCGCGCTTCGTCGCCTATGCCTATCGGCGCGGTGGATGGAGCGCCGTCGATGCGATCTATCACGACCCGCCGCAGGCCACGCTCCAGATAATGCATCCCGAAATTTATTTCGATCACACATTTAAACCCGCAACCGTCATGCTCGGCGGTTATCAGCCCTATCTCAAGGATTGGCAGCAATCCGATGACGATACTTACGGGGCATTGCTACTGAAGGTGATTTTGCGGCGTAACCTGGGTGACAACTCTCCTGACGTTGCGCTGGCAAATCAATGGACCGCGGACCGGCTGATCGTGCTGCGGAAGGGCAAGGCACTGACCATTCTATGGCTGGTTGGATTTAGCGGCGACTCGAGCGCTAACCGATTCGCTACGGTCTACTCACACATTTTGAGCCATATCCCGGCTGCTCATCCTTTTCGGATTGCTACAAAAAGTAATGAGGTATTGGCTGTAATCGGAGGGGGTTCACGCGAGTTCGATCAATTCGCGCCTGCGGTCTGGAATTCGAGCAGCATCACGGCCGAACCGGCTGCTTCCACTATCCTGATAGCGCCCCGTGCCGCGATTCCCGGTTCGCCTTAACGCGTGGCCGCATTCAACATCGTGCGCGCTTTCATGATCAATTCGCGTTCGCTCTTATGGCTCGCGCGGCGCAGTGCCTCCTCGAGCGGCACCCATTGAACCTCGTCGATCTCGGCGTCATGCCGGGACGTATCGCCCCCGCGCGGCTCCATTAAGTAGAAGTGCACCCGCTTTGAGATGCGGATCGGCGTTTCACCCGGGCGGTCGCGCCATGAATAGATATAGGAGATTTCGCCGAGCGGATCGCCCGCCTCGACTTCGAGCCCGCTCTCTTCGGTGGTTTCGCGCAAAGCCGCCTCGATCACGCCTTCACCCGGCTCGACGTGGCCCTTCGGCAGCACCCACGTATCCTTGCCAGCTGGCCGCACAAGCACGATCTCGATGCCTTTTTCGCGCGGCCCGCGGCGCCAGATCAGGCCGCCCGCTGAGACCTCGCGCCGGATCCGGCCCGGCAGACCGGGAGTTCCGCTCTTGGTGTTTCGCAATTTACGCTTGTCCACTTTCGCGCCGCACTCCCCCATCGCAACTAAGCTACATCGCCGAGGCTAAAGCCGAAAGCCAGCATCCGCTCAAGCGCCATGCGCGCCCCGGCTGAATCGCGGCTCACGAGCCGCGGATCGCGCCGCAGCCACTCATCGGCCAATTCACCCGCCCGCTCGATCAGCCGTTCGTCGCGAATATACTCGGCGAAGCGCAGCGGCAAAGCTCCCGTTTGGCGTGCACCAAGCAAGTCCCCGGGACCACGAAGGCGCAAATCCTCGCGGGCAACTTCCGCTCCGCTCCCGGTTCGCGCGAGAACTTCAAGCCGCTCAAGTACGCCGCTATCTGCACCGGCCGAGGCGATTAAGAGGCATTGTGACGGCTCCTCGCCGCGTCCAACGCGTCCGCGCAACTGGTGCAATTGGGCGAGGCCATAACGCTCAGCCGCGATCACCACCATGATAGTCGCTTCCGGGACGTCAATTCCAACTTCGACCACCGTCGTTGCCACCAGCACTTCGAGCGCGCCGTCACGAAACTCTCGCATCACGCGATCTTTTTCCGGCGGCCGCATGCGGCCATGCAGGATTCCGATTCGCCGTCCGTGCAGCACGCCTTCACTCAGACGTTTCGCTGTCGCCGATACAGTACGTGCCTCGTCATCCTCGCCATCGATCATCGGTGCGATGTAATAGGCGCGATAACCGCGTTCCAGCTCGCGCAAAACAAGCTTGTCGGCTTCTTCGAGCTCAGTCTCGGCGATCACGCGCGTGGCCACTGGCGTCCGTCCGGGCGGCATTTCGTCAAGGATCGAGACTTCAAGGTTGCGAAAAAGCATCAGTGCGAGGCTGCGCGGAATCGGCGTCGCGGTCATCGAGAGTACGTTGGTTTCCGCGCCGAGGCCTTTCAACCGCGCCCGCTCGAAAACCCCGAAGCGGTGCTGCTCATCAATCACCGCTACTCCCAGCCGCTTAATCTTCATTTCCTGCTGGATCAGAGCCTGCGTGCCGAAAATCACTGCGATATCACCGCGCTCGATCGCGCGCAGCAGGCGCAACCGTTCGGTACCTGTCACTTTGGCAGTGAGCAATGTGCTCATGATTTTGGTGCTGGCGGTCATGCGTACAAAATTGCGGTAGTGCTGCTCGGCGAGAAGCTGAGTCGGCGCCATCATCACAGCCTGGCAGCCTGCGCCTGCGGCGCTCATCAGGGCGTGGAAGGCGACCAGAGTCTTGCCGCTGCCGACGTCGCCAATCAGCATCCGGTTCATCTGCGCGGGCTTGGCGAGGTCGCTGACAATCTCATCTATTGCTTTAAGTTGAGCTGCGGTCGGACGAAACGGCAACTGCTGGAGAAAGTCTGCGGCGGCTTGATTGTGCGGTGGAATTGTCACACCCGCGCGGCGCTGGCTGCGCTGCTTTTCCTGCGCGAGAGCAAGCTGGAACGCGAACATTTCGTCAATCGCGAGTGCCTGCTGGACCGTGCTGTTGCCCTCTTCCAATTGCTTGAGATCGGCATCGGCGGGCGGCCGATGGAGATAACTCAGCGCCTCACGATATCCGGGCAACTTGGCCGCGGCGCGTAGCGGCGGAGGTAAAGCAGCCAGAGCGTCCTCGGGCAGAACCTTAAGTATTTGTTGAACTACATCGGCGAACACGCGCGGCGGTATCTCAGAAGGGAGGCTATAAACGGGCTCCAATGGGGAAATCGCGCCGGCGCTGCGATACACTTCGGGATGGACAATTTGGAGCTTGCCGCGCGTCCCGAGACTGATCCGTCCGCTCAGCAAAACTGATTGATTCATCGGAAAGCGCACATACGAGGGCAAATTAAACCATGCAATCTCGAGCACGCCCCCTTCGTGATCGCGGAAGCTCGCCGACGCAAGGCTGCGGACGCGTGAGCCGCGCAGCGGCCGCTGCTTAAAATTCTCAAGTTGTCCTTCAATTACGGCATCGATCCCGGGCCGCAGATCGGCGATGCGATCGCGCCGCCGCAGATCTTTGTAGCGATAGGGCAAGTGAAGGACTGCATCGCCGAAGGTAGCAATTTCGCGGCGGTACAACGCTTCCGCCCGCTTTGGCCCGATCCCTTCCGCCGAAGCAATATCGCGATCCTCTATCCTGCTTGATGGCCTCTGAGCTTGAGAAGTCATGGTGGACGGCGTAGGTAACCGTTCAGGCGTTGCTGGCGGTTGCGGCGGCGGCAATGAAGCCTGGCGGAAACGAAAACCCATCTCGGGCGGCGGTGCTTTTACGGTCGCCAAATGAAAACCCAATTCAATGCGGCACTACCGCGTCAGGCGCTATAGTCCTGCAATGCGCGCACAGTAGGCGGACCGGCCCGCAGTGACGCGATTGCTTCAACGGCAGCCGCCGCACCCGCCATCGTGGTGAAAAACGGCAGGCGCAATTCGAGCGCCGTACGCCGGATCGAAAATGAATCGGCCTCACCCGCGGCGTCCGGTGTGTTGATCACTAGTGCGACTCCATCGCCGCGCATCCGATCGACGATATGCGGGCTGCCCTGGACCACCTTGTTGATGCGCTCGCAGCGAATCCCCAAACGGTTGATTTCCGCGGCCGTGCCATCCGTTGCGATTAACTCGAAGCCCATCGCGGCCAGTCCGCGCACGATTGGCGCAAGCTGCGGCTTGTCATGATCACGCACGCTGATGAAGGCCAGCCCGCGCATCGGCAGATCGGTCGAGGCTGCAAGTTCGGCTTTAGCAAAAGCCGCTGGAAAATTGCTGTCCAGGCCCATCACCTCGCCGGTCGATTTCATTTCCGGGCCGAGAATAGTATCAACGCCGGGGAAGCGGACGAACGGGAAGACCGATTCCTTGACCGCAACATGCCTCGGAATCCGCTCCTCGGTAAAGCCTAGCTCGCTGAGCCTTTTACCCGCCATCACACGCGCCGCAAGCTTCGCCAGCGGCACGCCAATCGTCTTGCTGATGAATGGAATCGTGCGCGAGGCCCGCGGATTTACTTCGAGGATGTAAATCTCGCCCTCGAAGATCGCGTACTGAACGTTGATCAGGCCGACCACGCCAAGCTCGCTCGCCAGCATCCGCGTCTGCCGCATCAGCTCGGATTGAATCTCATGGCTCAGCGAATGTGGGGGCAGCACACAGGCGCTGTCGCCCGAATGGATTCCCGCATGCTCGATATGCTCGAGGATACCGCCGATTACGACCCGCTCGCCGTCTGCAATCGCATCAACATCGACTTCAATCGCTCCGTCCAGATAGCGGTCGACCAGCAGCGGACGTTCCTCGGAAGCCTGCAGCGCCTGCTCCAGGTAGCGGCGAAGATTACTCTCGTTGGTAATCACTTCCATCGCGCGTCCGCCCAATACGTAGGAGGGCCGAATCAGCACTGGATAGCCGATTTGAGCCGCACCCGCGATCGCAGCTTCGGCATTGCGCGCGAG
>DATJUF010000069.1:0-31315 GCA_035502655.1 Binataceae bacterium (SeqCode) | reverse complement strand
CACCAATCCAGCCTCGCTGCTCATTCGCTCGACCATCGCCCTGAAATCGCGCGTTGAGATTGATTGCGGAAGATGCGATCGCAGCTCTTCCAGCTCGATTCCGGGAACTAGCGGTTGTTGCCGATGAAAGTCGGTCAGAAGCTTGACTACCCTGCCCTTCAGATCATTCCATCGCGCGACGGTCGTAAAGCTGGCCTCCTCGCTCGAGCCGAAGCCGGTAAGGCGTGAGTCGTGGAGCGCCGCTTCAACCTCAGAATCCGGGCGATTGAACAGGAGCGCAATCCGGGCCGGCGTAAGTGCGAAGCTTTCCTGCAGGTTAATCATGGCTTCGATAGCGGCGGGGCCAAAGGGTTCGGCGACCGTCCTAAGCTGCTGGGCGTAGGCCTCGACCGGGCGGCGTGACGAACGTCCGAAGGGATTCAGAACGATACCGCCGCCCAAAGTCCTTACGTTGGTTTCGTCGCGGATGACGAAACGATCGTCCTTGAGCATAGCAATCGGATCGTCGAGGACGAGTTGCGCTAATGCGCGATCCTTCGGTGCAATCTCGCCACCTTCAAGCACAATCACGCGGGCCTGAGTCTCCGCAGTACCGAGAAACAGGCGAACGCGCTGATGATTCTTGAGCGCGCGCTTGGCCGCGGGCCGAATCTCGAGGCGCGCGTCGAAACGGCTCGCCGCCTGATCGATCCGCTCGTCGCAGATGACCATGCCGCGCCGCAACTCCAGCCGCTCGGCGCCGCTCAGGTTAATCGCGACGCGCTGGCCGAGGCCGGCGCGCTCTACCGGTTCGTTATGCACCTGCAGGGAACGGACGCGCACTTCGTCGCCGCCAGGCAGCACGCGTAGGCGCTGTCCGATGGCAACTTCGGCGCCGATTGCAGTGCCGGTGACGACCACCCCGTGGCCCTTGATTGTAAAGACCCGATCTAGTGGCAGGCGGAAGAGACCGGCCGGGCGGCGATGATCGAAGCCTTCTAGCTGGCCGGCGATCGCTTCACGAAGAGCGTCCAAACCAGTGCCGTCAAGCGCCGAAACCGCGATCACCGGCGCGTTTTCGAGTGTGGTGCCATCGGCCAGGATAGTTATCTCTTCGCGTACTTCATCAATTCGCTGGCGGTCAGCCAGATCGGCCTTGGTGATTACGAAGATGCCGCGCGCAGTGCCGAGCAGATGAATGATGTCGAGGTGTTCTTCGCTTTGCGGCATCACGCCGTCGTCCGCCGCGATTGTGAAGAGCACGAGGTCGATACCGTGAGCACCGGCCAGCATGTTGCGGATGAAACGCTCGTGCCCAGGTACATCGACTACGCCTGCTCGCCGCCCGTCAGGCAGGGTCATCCAGGCAAAGCCGAGCTCGATCGAGATGCCGCGGTCCTTCTCCTCCTGGAGACGGTCGGTATCTTGCCCGGTCAGTGCCTTGATAAGGGCAGTCTTGCCGTGATCGATATGGCCGGCGGTACCGATAATCGCGTGGACGACCTGGGCAGCCATCACTAATGCACGCTGGACATTTCCGCATGCCCCGCCGGATTGATTACGGCAAGACTGCTGCCGCCCTACTTCAACTGGTCGGTGTACATCTTGAGGTCGAAGTAATCGCGCCAGCCTTTGATCTTACCATCATCGGTGACTTCAAAGACGCCAGTTACGGGCAACGAAATTTTTTTGCCTCCGGCCTCGAACGAATCGACCCGCTCGTTGAACACGATGTTACCATTGGCGGCCGTGTTGAGAATTTTGAACTCGACCCAGGTTGTGCCCCGCATCAGGCCTTCAATAGTCTTGCGGATAACTTCCTTGCCCTTCGCCGCGGGCATCGGAATATTGTGATAGACCGCGTCTTCGGTGAAAAAGTCCACGATCGCATTAACGTCGAGCCGGGCCCAGGCGTTGCAAAATTCGGTTACGGTCTTTTCGGCCGGGCTTGCCATAGTTGATTCTCCCTTCGCATTGACGGGTTTGACTGACTGTCAAGCTTCATCAGATTCGTCTATTCCTCGTCAAGGTAAAAGCGGTCCTCGTCCTTGTTATAGCCGAAAAATTGGGCATAGCGGCCCCAGTTGACAATCGTATTGAAGATTCTGGCGGGCTTTTCATTCGGCAGCAGTATCGCCAGATGCTGGAGGACTACTTCGCGGCTGAGTGATCGCTCCTCCTGAGCCCGCAAAAGCCGCGCGAAATAGGCAAACAGGCCGAGCTGCTTCAGTTGATCACGAACGATTAGCTTACGTGCATTAATATCACTGGCGAGCCATTGACGGCCGAGCGCTTCGAGCACGACATCGCCGTCAGGCGTTGAGACAAAGCCCAGAATCTCGGCAGTCTTCATCACCTTCAGCAGGTCGCTGAACTTGAATTGAAGGTCGCGGGCGATTTTGTAACCGTCGTCGCGCCCACCGCGATCTTCCAGGGTTTCCAGCAAGCCAAAGACCCATGTCAGTTGGCAATCCGGTATGGGATTGATGCCTGCGGGCATCAGGCGCGCTCCTCGATCAGGCGGAACACCTGATCGGTCAAGACATTGAAGCCCTCGCGGCGCCGATCGCGCGGGCGCGGCAGATCAACTTTCAGATCCGCCAGCAGCCGCCCGGGGTTCGGCGCGAGCACCAGGATACGATCCGCCAGTTCCACCGCTTCCTCAATTATATGAGTCACGATGACGATGGTATGGACCGGCATGTCCGGCGATTGCCAGATATCCAGCAGCTCTTCGCGCAAGGTAATCGCGGTCAGCGCGTCGAGTGCAGAAAACGGCTCGTCCATCAGTAAAAGCCGCGGTTCCACCGCCAGCGCCCGCGCCAATCCGACCCGCTGCTTCATCCCGCCTGAAAGCTCGCGGGGATAGGCTTCCTCGAAACCGTCGAGGCCGACCTTATCGATATAGACGCTAGCCCGCTTCTCACGTGATGCGGGAGGCAGCCCGCGAGCTTCGAGGCCAAGCTCGATGTTGGCCTTGACCGTCAGCCAGGGCATTAGCGCGAATGATTGAAAGACCAGCGCGCATTCGAGGTTGATACCGTCAACTTGGCGGCCCTGGTAAAGCACTTGGCCGGTGGTCGGCGGTATCAGGCCGTTGATGATTCGCAGCATGGTCGACTTGCCGCATCCAGAGGGTCCAACGATAGCCACGAGCTGGCCTTCGTCCACGGTGAATGTCATGGCCTTCAAGACTTCCAGCCTGCCCTTGGCGAGCGGAAAGCTCTTGGAGACGCTCTTAAGTTCAAGTAATGCCATGGTTCGGGGAAATCGGACGGAGTCATCGCTGGAGCTTCTAGTAATCCATCCGATAGCGTTCTGTCGCCACGTTATAGAGCCGCCGCCAAACCAGCCGGTTGAGGAGTATGACGACCGCCACCATCGAGAGCAGGGTTAGCAGAATCATCAAGCCGTTGTCGGTCTCATAGGTTGCAACATCGAGCATCGCGCCGAGGCCGAAGACTTTGTAGGTCTCGCCACGGAAAGGAAAGTACTCGGACAATATCAGCGCATTCCACCCGCCACCCCATGCGGTGATACTGCCCGTGATCAGCGAGGGCACGACTGCGGGCAAGGTCACAGTGCGCCAAGTCCCGAAGCGGCTCACGCCGAATGACCGCGCCGCCTCCTTCAGATCGGAAGGAATTTGGCTGATGCCCGCCAGCAGATTGAACAGCAGATACCACTGCATCCCGGTCAGGATTAGCAGAATCGAGGCGAGATTCATGCCGCCGGTTGCTTTGATTACGAATAGCACAATCAGCGGAAAAAGGGCCGTGGCAGGCATCGATCCGACAATTTCGGCGAACGGAGCCAGCCGGCGGGCGAAGCTTGGACTCTCGCTGGCCGCGATTGCACAGGGAATCGTCCAGGCCAATGAGATCAGATACGCCACGATAATGCGCAATAGCGAGGCTCCCGTCGCCAAAGGTATCTGCTTGACCTGTGGCGGCCACGGGTGCAGCAGCGTGCGCACCAGTGCGACGACGCCGTCAATCACAGCATAGGCAAACAAAAACGCGAGCGCGGTCAGCGCCAGGATCCGAACGAAGCGCAGGTACCGGCGCAGCTCCGGGTAGCGGCGTGGGTCGAAAGGCCGTACCGTCGCAAAAACCATCCGCAGGATGGCGAAAACCGGTCGAAACAGTGATCGGATCAACCGTAAAATGGCTGGCCCAAGCTGCCCCAGCACGTCGAGCATGCCGAGCGCTGCGATCGGCTCGGAGGTGGCGGAGAACTCATAGCGGAATCTTTCTGCCCACGCCGACAGCGGCTGCCAGACGATCACGTCCATTAGAACTATGATCACCAGCAGCACCACCAATCCAGTAATGATTTCGCCGGTGCGGCCTTTCTCCGAGGCCGTCATCAAATAGCTGCCAAGGCCAGGCAGCACATAATGGGCCGGACCCACGGTGATAATCTCGCAGGCGATGAGATAGTACCAGCCCGTAACCCACGAGAGGATTGAATTGTATACTAGCTTAGGTATGCAGGCCGGCATGAGTAAGCGCTTGAAGCGCAGCCATTCGGAAGCGCCGAAGGCGTCAAGCGCTTCCATTGAATCATTGGGGATAGTCCGCACCGCCTCATAGACGCCGAGTGCGAGATTCCACGCCTGGCTGGTGAAAATCAGGAATACAGCCGCCATCTCGACTCCGATCCGGTGGCCGTGGGCGAGTGCAACAAAGAAGTAGATTGCAGCGGGGAAAAAGCCGACTACAGGGACCGATTGTGCAACGTCGATGACAGGAATCAGCACCCGTTCCCAGGCGCGGCTGCGGCCTGCCAGCAGCCCATAAATGATTGAGAAGATCATCGCGATGACATAAGCAACCGTCATGCGTGCGAAAGAGCAAAAAGCATAATAAGGCAGGTGCCGGGCCGAGACGTGCAGCCGTGGGCGATGGAGCGGAAGGACGAGTTCGCGCCGATGGAAAGCGAAGAATAGCGCTACGATCGACGCGAGTACGATGAATGAGAGCAGTCCGCCGGTTGTCCGCCTGAAAGTTATTCGTCGCGCCATCGGATTGAGTCCGTGCAACAGGATATAGGCGGAGTCTCATGACTCAAACCGATCAAGCGAAACGCCAGGCTAAATTCGATTAATTTCTCGTGGCAAAATCGCGCGATGGCTAAAGCGCGGACGAGGTGACGCGATTGACAAGCGCGATTACGGCAAATACCGATCACGGCGTGGCGGTGAGCACTAATGAAAGTGAATGGCAGCTCGGAACTGACTCCGGTCTGCCGGTGATGCCGCCAGTCGAACCCGAGCCGCAGCGCGACCGCAGCCTTGAGCGGCTTGAGCGGCCTTTGCATACGCTGACCGCCGAGCATTGCGGATGGCTGCTGCTGATCGCTTATGCCGCGTTTTCGCGTTTCGCATGGCTAAGCGCGAGGCCGCTCGACGCGGGTGAGGCCACGCGGGCTTTGGCGATGCTGAGCGGCTATAGCGGCGCGGTTAATCTCGCCCCGCAACCCGGATGGGTCAACCTGATAACTGCGGCTCTGAGCGCCCTCGGAGCATCCGCCTGGAGCATGCGCTTTGTCCCGGCATTCTGCGGATTGATGCTGATTGCGGTGGCCTTCGGGCTTCGGCGCTATATCGGACGGGCGGGCGGTCTCGCGCTCGCCCTGCTGCTCACGCTCTCACCAGGGTTCGCCTACTACGCTCGCGCTGACGCACCCGAAATGCCCACAGCCCTGATGGCGCTGCTGACCCTCTATGCCTTCTGCATCCTCGCCGAGCATCCGGCCACCGCACGAGCAACCTGGCTGGGAATCGTAATCGGGCTGCTGAGCGCGGCCGCGCCGGAGGGCCGCGTGATCGAGGTCAGCTTCATCCTGGCGCTGGCCCTGATCGGACTCTACTGCCTGGCGGCGAGGCAACACTCCCTGCTTAATATCAAAGTATGGTTCAAGCGCCATGGTGGCCTTCTGCTTATCGTTGTGATCACAACACTCCTTGCCTGGTTCGCCTCAGCATTCTTCGCCAGTGTTCCCGCCGAGTTCGCGTCCAGTGATTCGGCAATTCAGCAGGCTGGCGGCAGCCTGGGCCTGATTGCAGCCGTTCACTCTTACCTGCCGGCGCTTGCGCTCGACGAATTTCTGATCGTTCTCACCGCCATCGTGGGAATCGCCGCGGTGCTGAGCGCGCGCCTTCGGTCAATACTAGCTGCCTGGGTCGCATTGTGGACCTTATTCAGCATCATTCTGGCGCTGATGCTGCCAACCGATATCGCCAATCTGACCCTTATGCTGCTGCCGATGGCGGTGCTGGGTGCACTGGGAATCGAATGGCTCCATCATACGAATGCCTGGCCCGTAGTGCGGGTGGTGGTAGGCGTGCTGGCAGTTCTGACGCTCTACGTGCAGATTCTCACCAATTTTATCTATTACGCTCCCGATGCAAGCGAAGCAGCCTGGAACCGTCATGCCAATTTATATTGGAGTGGCCTGACCACGACGATTCAAACGCCGCTTTATTGCCGCCGGGCAATGGCAGGTATTACGCCCGCTGACGCCACCTCGTATTTTCATTTGGAGGCCCCGGCCGTGCGTTGGTATTTGCGCGGGCTGCGGCCCGTCAAGAATCCGGCTATCGCCGCGGTCGACGTCGGCCCGCCATTGGCCGGCCGCGGACCTGAAGGCGGGTCCGGTGGGTCTGCGGGCCTCCGCCGCTTCGATTTCGACTACGCAGTGACTTGGCCGCTGACATGGAGCAGCCTCACCCCCACGTCGGCCCTGCGCTACATCTTCACCGATGAGGCGTGGGTGCGTCCGCTTGCGGCGCCGATAACCATCACTTCGCGTCCCTCGAATCCGCCAGCGCTAACCGATTTGGACGAATAGCCACGCTCGCCCGAATCCCCAGCCCGTTCTTCCCGTCAACTTGTGACACCTGCTGAGGGCTGGGATAATTCGGGCGCTAAGTGAACGCCGCCGCCCGAGACCAGACGCTGTTGGGACTTCTCGGGCATTTTCTTCGCCATTTTAAGGAGCCTCGATGCAACCGCTGATCGATAACCTCAAAATCTGGAATCTTCATCCGTTCGTCGATCACTTCACTATATCGTTGATCGTAGTTGCAGTACTGGTGGAACTGGTGGCGTCGGTTATGGCTTCCCGCCTATGGCTGCGCTACATGGCACTAACGCTGTTGATCCTGGGCACGGCGGCGGCCTTCGGGTCGATGTTAACAGGTGAATGGACAGCCCATCAGGTCTGGCACAGCGTAAACGGTCCCGCCAAAGAGCTCTTGAGCCGGCACGCATGGCTCGGCCATCGCCTGCCGTACCTGTTGGCGGCGCTCGTGCTGTGGCGGCTGCTCATTCAATTCACGGGATTCGCTGCGCGAAGCAAGCCTATATACCTGGCTGTCGTCGTTATCACTGCGGGCTTAATCCTCTACCAGGGCTTCCTCGGTGGCGACATAGTTTTTGACTATGGGGTCGGCACTGCATTGCTCCAGGCGGCAACGCCGAGTGCCTCACTGCCGACGGCGCCCGCCGTGCCTCCTCCAGCCGCCACGCCCCTGCCGACCGTCTTCGTTCCAACGCCGACGCCTGCCGCAGCGCCTACTCCGGCAACCCCGACTCCAGCCCCATCAGTAACTTCTTCGAGCGCTACGCCGGCTCCGGCCTCATCGCCATCGGTGTCAGCGCAACCAGCCACTCCGACACCATCGGGCGGCGATTCATCGACGAAGAATTTATAAATGAGGGCGAAAATCGCGCCGGGTATAGCCGCCCCCTGGCTGATTTAGTTGATGCCTCTTAATTCGGCGCCGAGATTAATTCCCGGAGACGCATCGTCGAATTGAATGGCTACAGTAGTGCCACGGCCTTTACGGCTCTGGACTTCGATTGAAGCTCCATTCAGCGCAGCGCAGCGGCGGGTCAAAGCGAGTCCTAGGCCGGCCCCCTCGAAACGGCGAGCGGTGCCAAAGTCTTCCTGGGAAAACGGCTCGAAGGCTCGTGTGAGGTACGCTGCATCGATGCCGATCCCGCTGTCGCTGATTTCCAACCGAAGCTTGCCTGCGCCATTGCGATAAAGGCGGGCGCTAACGTGGCCGGTTTCGGTAAACTTGATTGCATTAAGCAGGGGATTCGCGATGACGCTGGTGAGGCAATGGCGATCGAACGCAACGATCGTATCGGCTGCGTCGATCCGGCATCTTAGAGTTAGTCCCTTGTCCTCGGCAGTACCCCGATGTTCCTCGATTAATGCAGTCAGCATCGCGCCAGCGTCAATAGATTCGGGACGCGAAGCGAAATTACCCGACTCCAGGCGCGCGTAATCGATGATTTTCTCGACCGTCGAGAGCAGCCGCCGGCCGGCCCGCTTGACCGCTTCGAGATAGCGCATCTGGCTGGTATCGCCCGCTTCGCTCAGGTTTTCGGCTACCAGCTCCGTATAACCCATGATCACATTTAACGGTGACCGGATTTCGTGAGTGGTATTAGCCAGAAATGCGGACTTGAGCCGTGCCGCCTCAAGCGCCGCGGCCTTGATGCGTTCGGCCGCGCAGCGTTCAGCCGCGAAGATGCCGCCGATGATATTCGCGATGATCTGCAAAAAATCCAGTTCTATTTGGCCAAAGTGCCGTCCATCGGTCGTATAGACCGCCAACAGTCCGCACAAGCCCCATTTGCTTTCAATCCGCACCGCGGCGCCACTATTGACTTGATGCGCAGCCATGAACCTGAGCAGCAGCGACGACATCGATGGTGCAAGACCGTCAACCATGAAGGGGGGTTCTGACGGCGTACCCGCCCCGGCTATCTCGTCCAGCTCGAATTCACCGGGCAGCTCATAGCGCCATCCGCCACCCTGGCGCATCGCGAACCGTTCTACCCCCGGCGCAGCTTCGTAAAGCGCGCAGTAGTCGGCCTTCAGCGCCTCACGCGCCAGCGCGATCGCCTGGCCGAGAATTGCCGTTGAGTTCTCGTTTTGCTGCGCCCGCGAACTGAGCGCCGCGAGGTCAGCCAGGCAGCCGGTTAGATTCTCGTTCAAGCCGCGTTCGTTCCCAGTTTTATGTCCACGTGCCACCATCTCAAACAAAGGGCCGGAAGCGTTGCCTGCTTCTGTCGGTAATGAGTATGTGCAGCGCGTTGAACTTTCCATTTTGGCTCCGTCGGAGAGAGGCCCCGAGCGCTCCCCTTTGTTCTATCGGCTCAAACCTACGCTCAAATGTGTACATGATTCTTTTCCACTAAGGCAAGCGTTTTAATTGCTGATAACTGGCGTAGATTGACGCCAAGTTATCTCCAGTAGACAGACAGTCAGCGCAATAAATAATCAAAGCCCTTCTCTCCCAGTGGGAATTTGGATCCGGCCGGCCTGCTCTGCCTCACTTGCCGGCTGAGAAGAAATCTTGCGCCAGCCGCAGGGGCAAGGCTGCTCCGCCCGGCGGCGGCCGCAAAAGTTGGCTGGAAGCTGGCTCGCCGTAAACTGTCAGTCAAGCCCCTCGGCCCGGCATCGATGCCGTCCAGCTATGCTGGCGGGAGCCTGTTGACGCGAGTCGTACTCACCTGATAATTATTATCACCTAGCTATGGAAGTCGCGATGATTGATAGCCGCGGACGCGCCGCCTACGCGCGGCAGCGGATCGCCGAATTTACCCAACGCTGCCGCGCAGCCGGACTAGCGGTAACGCCCCAGCGTCTGGCGATCATCGAGGCATTGGTGGCTTCGGCTGACCATCCGCGGGCGGAACAGATTTTCGACGATGTGCGCCGCCTTCATCCGCATATCTCGCTGGCGACCGTCCATCGTACGCTGGAAACCCTGTGTGCGATCGGCGAAGCGCGCAAAGTGACGATGCTCTATGACAGTGCGCGCTACGACGGCAACCTCGAGCCTCATCATCACGTGGTATGCATCAAATGCCGCAGCATTCGTGACGTTGCAATCAGTGGATTGGAGCATGTGATGGAGGGCGGTCTCGCGCTGGAAGGGTTTACGCCGATCGGCTGGTCGCTGGAAGTTTTGGCGATCTGCGGCCAATGCAAAGCGGGTTCATTGGCCATCAGCAATCGTAGCAATCGTAATGATCAACGCCGCCTTAAGGCGGTGCGGAAACCCCGCAACAGGAAGGAGTAAGGAAAAAATGGCAAATCTAAAAGGAAGCAAAACCGAGGCAAATCTGAAAGAGGCGTTCGCCGGCGAGAGTCAGGCCAACCGCCGCTATCTCTACTTCGCCAAGGTGGCCGATGTTGAGGGTCAGCCGGAGGTTGCCGGGTTATTCCGCGACACCGCCGAGGGCGAGACCGGGCATGCCCACGGCCATCTGGATTATCTGAAGAGCGTTGGCGACCCGGCGACCGGCTTGCCGATCGGCGATTCGCTGCTGAATCTCAAATCCGCAGTGCACGGCGAAACCCATGAGTACACTGATATGTACCCCGGGATGGCCAAGACCGCGCGCGACGAAGGATTTAAGGAGATCGCGGACTGGTTTGAGACTCTCGCCAAGGCGGAAAAGTCCCACGCTGGACGCTTCGCCAAGGCTGCTGAAACCCTCTAGTCTTGACCTTCGAACTGCGGCCGGCTTCAGTTCGCTCATGGGGGCCGGCCTTCTTAACCTCGCCCGATTCGGTTGCCCGCAGCCTTCATAGTTGAATCTGTGCAGCCGGATTGGACAACCAAAGCCAATCATTAATCCTGAGTCACTGACAGCGATGAGCAGCCGAATCGAAGCCCGGCCAACCGACGCCCTCTCGTACAATCCCAACGAGCCCAAGTACTGGGAACGCGCCAAGCTCGATAAGGAGATCGAGCGGGTGTTCGACATATGTCATGGCTGCCGCCTGTGCTTTAACCTATGCCCCTCGTTTCCTGCCTTGTTCAAGGCGATCGATGCGAAAGGCGACGATGTCCGCAATCTGACTGCCACCGAAAAGCAGCGCGTGATTGATCTCTGCTACGAATGCAGGTTGTGTGAGATCAAATGCCCTTACACTCCGCGTGACGGCCATGAATTCCAGCTTGATTTTCCCGCGCTGATTCTGCGTTCGCGTGCGGTTGACGCACGCGAACATGGGATTAACCTGCGCGAGCGCATCCTCGGCAATCCCATCCGGGCTGGCAAGCTCGGTACGTTCGCACCAAGAATCGCCAACTGGTCATGCCGCAGCACTGTTCAGCGCCGGCTGATGGAACAGGTACTGGGCATCCATCGCGACAAGCAGCTTCCAGAGTTCGCTGAGCAGACTTTCGAAAAATGGGTGGCGGTCAATGGCCTCCCTTCCATACCGGCTGAGCCGGCCGCCAAGGCCGCAATTTTTCAGACCTGTACCGTCAATTATTACAATACGGCGCCAGGCAAAGCCCTGGTCAACGTGCTGGCGCGCAATAACTGCGCAATCAAATGTCCGCAGCAGACTTGCTGCGGGATGCCCGCGATGGACGGCGGCGATGTCGCGTTTGCACAAAAGCAGGCACGCGCCAACATCGATTCGTTGCTGCCGCTGGTACGCGACGGCTACAAAATCACCGCAATCAATCCAAGCTGCTCGTTGATGATGCGCCGCGATTATCCGGCGCTGATCGGAACCCCTGAAGCGCGGGAACTGGCCGCAGCCATCACCGATCCGCATGAGTTGCTCTACACGCTGCGGCGCGCCGGTAAATTCAATCGCGAATTCCGCTCGACGCCGGGCAAAGTCGCTTACCATATTCCATGCCATCTGAAGGCGCAGAGTATCGGCTTCCGCGCACGCGACCTGATGCGCCAGATCCCAGGCGCCGAGGTCGTCACCATCGATGCCTGTACCGCACATGACGGCACTTGGGCGATGAAAAAAGAAAACTTCGCCTTATCGATGGAATTAGGCGAGAAGGCTTTCAGCGGGATGCGCGAGGCCGAGGCCGCAGTGATGGCGACCGACTGTCCGCTTGCCGCAATCCAAATCGAACAAGGCACCGGCGTGCGTCCACTCAATCCAATCGAGATTATCGCTCGCGCCTATGAACCCGGCGGTTTTGCGCAGGCGGTTGAACCCGAGGTCCCGGCAGCGCCCTCCTCCACTACCTCTGGTGATTCGGCGTGAGTCCAAACAATCAGTGAGTTAGTTATGGTGAAATCAGTTACGCTCAAGGAAATTCTGCCGTTCGAACAATATGAAATCCTGCGTCCGCGCTTGCGTCCGTTGTTCCTTGCCGACAAGGAGCGTCACCGGCTGGCGCTGGGCAATCATATGACACTGCTGTTCGAGAACGGCCAAAGCGTCTGGTATCAGATTCAGGAAATGGTGCGCACCGAGCGCCTTACGGCTGAGAACGCAATTCGCCACGAAATCGACACGTACAACGACTTACTGCCTAGGGCCGGCGAACTCGCCGCCACCATGCTGATCGAATACCCGGACCCGCAGGAGCGCGATAGCAAATTGCGCAGGCTGGTTGGACTGGAGCAGCATTTGTGGATACGCATCGGGGAACGGCGTGAGCAAGCCCGCTTCGATTCCCGTCAAATGGCCACCGATCGCATCAGCTCGGTGCAGTTTGTGCGCTTTCGGTTGGGCGGGCTTGAGCCCGAGGAATTCGCAGCCATGGCCAGGCACGGCAAGATCGAGATCGAAGTCGATCACCCGGAACTCCGCGTGACCGTCGCAATCACGGGAGAGATAGCGTCAGCGCTAGCCCGCGATCTGGCTGTTGATTGACCGGTTGACGATGGCAGCGGCTGTTAGGCGATAGTTGGCCTTTTATTCAGCTTTAACTAGCTGAATTGGTTTAATGTGTATTCGCCATTTTTTTGTCTGACATTATTAGGTCACTCGCACTCATAATGAACGATCTTTACAAGGTACCGATGTCCTCCTGAGGCGATGACGTATCCAGTACCAGCGCACGCTTTGATGCTAAAGCGTGCTTATATTCGTTTTAGTCTACCTCGGTTCGCGACAATCCAAATTCAAAGCATTCCATAGCCGTACCGCGAGTTCTGGCCTGCGCTTTGCTCATTGACCTTGACAACGAGTTAATCGCCATCCAACTTGGATCGCGGAGCGCGCGATCCCGGAATAGATGGAGACGCGCGGTGGACCGGCTGACTCCAGCGTTGCCGCGATCTAATAACGAGAGCAAACAACGTGGAATGGTACTTGGTTCGTACTAAGGCTGGTAAGGAACGATGGGTGCGCGATCAATTGGCGACAACCCTGCCAGAGGTGTTCCTGCCTCTCCTGGAGGCACGCGCGCCGCGCTGGGGCAAGCTGGTCTGGTCGATTTCCCCGCTCTTCCCCTGCTACGTTTTTGCCCGCTTCGATTTGCGGGCCCATTACTTCGATGTCAAGTACCTGGCTGGTGTGCAGGGCTTGGTTTCGGCTGGCAATGACCCGCAGAGCGTGCCGGATTTTGTCATCGACGAAATCAAGCGCCGCGGCGTTAATGGCGTGGTCAAAATCGCTGAAGAATCATTGGATAACGGCGATCGTGTACGCGTAGTTGACGGGCCGTTTCGTGGGTTCGAGGCGATCTTTGAACGCTATCTGTCCGGCGCGGACCGGGTCGCAATTCTGCTCAACGCACTCGAGAGCAAAGGCTTGCGCGTGGTGCTTGCCACTTCGGCTGTAACCAAATGTTCATAGGCTGAGACGGGCCGGTGCGGCAGGCTGCGGCAAGAACGCAACCTACTGATTTCGGCCAGCTTAAATCTGTTGCAAAAAGGGGCACCGGAACCATATAGCGCTGGTTCCGGCAAGGGGGGACGCCTGTTTGAATTCTTGCAAAGCATACTGATCGGTTCTATTTCGCTACGGTTAGACGGTTATCACGTCTTTTTGTAGATCGACGTCGCTGCTCCAACGCTGGCAAAAGGGTTTTCGCCCGCCTGCCTATTGAAGCGGCTGGCTACCTCTCACCCATTTTTAACCCGGGCGCATCGCTTGCATGCGCCAGACGCCTCGCCGCCGCGCCACGCGATGGCGGACGCATGGGCGGCAAATAGAACTCCAGCCGCCATCGGAATCAAAGCGCAAGCGCAGGCAGGCCTGCGCCGCAGAATGAGCCAACAACGGGACGAGACAACACTTATGTTCGATGAAAGCTGCAAAAGGCTGACGAAAGTGTGCGTTCAATCTGGACTGCTCCGGCGCATCTCCAGGCTGGCCTTGATTGCACTCGCCGCGCTGATGATCGGGCCGCGGCTGGCGCATGCGCAGGAATATGGCGTGGCGGCTGCCGGCGCTCTCGGCACCGGCTCCCAGCCAGTGCAGCTTAATCCCAGCGCGAGCAGCACGCCTGATGCCGGGGCTGGCGTCGCGCCGCAAGGCGGCGGGCTCCTGCGCGACGAGTCCACTTTGCAGAATGGAGGCGAGCTCAATCCGTCAGCGCTGAGCATGGCGTCGCCTGATCTCGCCGGCAAACTGGGTCTCAATCCCAGCGAATTTGCCAGCCTCAAGAACCGCTTGGCGGACGGGCAGCTTTCGCCCGACGATATTCAGCAACTATGCCTGCGCTTCGCCGCGCGGCAACTAGCGCCTAGTGACGTGCAGGCGATTGCCGCTTCTCTCGGACTCAACCTGACGGATCAGCAGCTGGCGCAATTGCAAAGCTGCACGACGATCGGCGGCTCGGCCAATGCGCAACCCAGCCAAGCGGCTGGCAATGGCGCTGCGAGTCCCTCGCGGACAGCCGCGATGCCGCCGCCGGAGCTCTCGTCGATTGAGCGTTCGTTTCGTGCACTTGACTCAGGAGCGGCGCCGGCCGCGCCGAGCGCAGCCAATATCAGCCAGTTTGGCTACGCGCTGTTCGACTCGCGCGTCTCAACCTTTGCCCCAGTGAACGATGTCCCAGTCGGCAGTGACTATGTGATTGGTCCCGGCGACGAATTGAAGGCGCTCATCTGGGGCCGCGTCAATGACAGGCTCGACTTGACCGTACAGCGTGACGGCAGCGTTCTGATTCCCGAAATCGGGCCGCTGCAGATAGCGGGACTGAGCTTCGAGCAGGCGAAGAAACTGATCGAATCGCGCGGCGAACAGATCACCGGCGTCCAGGTTGCCGTTACGATGGGCCGCCTGCGCACGATTCCGGTCTTTGTGATGGGCGAAGTGCGCCAGCCCGGCGCCTATACGATAAGCGCTTTGTCGCACGTTTCCAACGCGCTCGCCGCCTCAGGCGGGATTACCAAGATTGGTTCGTTGCGACGGGTCGAACTGCGCCGGGGCAACCAGCTTGTCAAGGTGATCGATTTGTATGGGATGCTGCTCTACGGCGATACCTCCCAGGATCTCCAAGTCGAGCCTAATGATGTGATCTTCGTCCCGGTGATTGGCAACGTCACCGCGATCGCGGGCGACGTCAAGCGTCCCGGTATTTATGAACTCGCGCGCCCAACGGAAAGTCTCGACGCCGTGCTGCGGCTGGCCGGCGGAATCAGCGCGTTCGGCTACGGGCAGCGCGTTCAGGTCGAGCGGGTGGAGGACCATACCCAGCGAATCGCACTCGACGTTGACCTGAACCAGCTTAAGGCAACCCGCTTCACGATCACCGATGGCGACCTGGTCAAAGTGTATCCCGTGCTGCCCGAGCAGAAAGACGTCGTGGTGGTGCGTGGCAATGTCAACCGTCCCGGTAATTATCAGTGGTACTCCGGAATGCGCGTGGACGATTTGCTGCGCCAATCAGAGGGCGTAGCGCCGCGCACCTTCTTCCGCTACGCCCTGATCCGGCGGCTTGCAGGGCCGGACAAGGCGGTGCGGCTGGTTCCGGTCGATCTCGGTGCGGCAATTGGTGAGAACGGCGGTGACGCCGACGTTGAATTGCAGTCGCAGGATACATTGACGGTGTTTAGTGAAGCCCAGATCAAAGACCTGCCGACCGTGCAGGTCTCCGGCGAAGTGCGCAATCCGGGCTTTTACGTGCTCGACCGCGCGATGCGCGTAAGCGACTTGGTCTATCTGGCAGGCGGCCTCAAGGACGACGCCTATACCACGCGCGCAGAACTCGCGCGCACCCAGGTAATCAATGGCTCCGACACCAGCCATAGCTATGTCGATATCAACTTGCACGCGGCCTTGGACGGGAGCGAGACCGACAATTTAGTGCTGTCGCCCAACGATCAGCTATTCGTGCGGCGGGCTACCGATTGGCATCTGCCGTGGGTCGTGCAGGTCAAGGGCCAGGTGGTGCGTCCGGGACCATACTCGATTCACGAAGGCGAACGCCTGGCCTCGCTGCTCGAACGTTGTGGCGGGATGCTGCCCGACGCCTATCCGCCAGGCGCTATTTTCCTCCGCCAATCAGTCAAAGAGATGGAACAGAAGCGCCTTAATGAGGCTCGCCAGCAATTACAGGAAGCAATCGCACGCTACCAGCTAACGCCGGCTGCACTCGAAGAGGATAAAAACTCCAATACCGATCCGCACGCGCTTGAGATGCTGCAACAGGTGCTCGATCAGACCAATAGCCAGCAGGCGCAAGGCCGCCTGGTTATTCACCTGCAGCCGCTCGGGGAACTGGCCAGCTCGGACGACAACGTAGTGCTTGAGGATCAGGACGAGATCATAATTCCGCGCCGCCCTTCATCGGTAAACGTGCTCGGCCGCGTTTACAGTCCCAACGCGATTGTCTACGACCCCACGCTCAAGGTCCGCGATTATCTCGAACGGGCGGGCGGTCCGGCGGAGGGCGCCGATACCAGCCACATTTTCGTAGTCAAAGCGGACGGCTCCATCATAACCGACCAAGGCCTCAAGAATAGCTCGCGCGCCACGATGTTCCCGTTACTGCCAGTAATCCAGGGAGGCCTGATGGGCCATCGGCTGGAACCTGGCGATACGATTTTCGTGCCGGAAAAACTGGTCTATCCAAATAAGGCCAAACTCTACTCGAATATCGCTCAGATTGTTGCCTCGACCGCGCAGACCGTCGGAATCTTCGCCTTGGCCGCCGGCCTTTAAGCAAGAACTCCAGCAGCGGCTTCGGCCTTGCCAATCAATACCGGGGGTTATTCAGATGAAACGCGCCAAGTATTGGCCGGCCTTCGCGGTCATCGCCGCCCTGCTGGCCTTGGCTCCGCCTCGCCGCGCTGGGGCGCAGGAAATGCTGCGAGAGCCAGCGCCCGCCACTGCGGCAACAACAACTCGTATCGAGATGGCGTCACCGGCACTGAAGCGAATGCTGCGTGCGGCTGCCTATCTTTACGGTCTCGACCCGGCCTTGATGACGGCGATCGCGCGCGTTGAATCGGATGATGATCCCGCCGCGGTCTCGCCGCGCGGCGCGATCGGAGTGATGCAGCTCATGCCACAGACTGCCGCGCGTTTCGGCGTTACCAATCCTGCTGACCCGGTGGAGAACCTGCTCGGAGCGGCGCGCTTCCTGAGCTATCTGCGGCAAGCCTCGGGACCTCCCCGAACCTTGCCGAATGTGCTGGCAGCTTACAACGCGGGGGAAGGCGCGGTCGCCCGCTATGGCGGCATCCCGCCCTACGCCGAGACTCGAAGCTACGTGCGGAAGGTCTTGCTCGCCTATTTGTCGCAGCCAGCTGTTCAACCTGATCGCCACAGCGCCCGCCGCTCGTCTCCGCGCCTCTATTCGACCGGCGACGGGCCCGCCGAGGAACCGGGCGATCCGTTTCGTCAACTCGAACTGATTCAACGCAACCGCGCGCTGGCGGCCAAATCCGGCCAATCCAGCCATGTGACTAAAGGCACCGGCCCGGCCCTTAAAGGTAAATGATCAAGCTGCGTCTGTTCCAATTGGTTACGGCATTGGTGGCGCTCGCCGTCTGCTTGATCATGCTGAACCTGGCAACCCTCGCGCGAGCTTCGACCTACGCCGTGTTCATTCCGCTCGATGATCAGATCTACGACGAGCTCGATACGCTCGACGGCCTCGGCCTGCTGGATTCCTATCTGCCCGAAGTCAAACCGATCAGCCGGGTCGAAGCGGCGCGGCTGGTAATCGAAGCCGATACCAATATCGCTCAAGTCAAGCAGCCGGACCCGCTCGCGGTGGCGGTACTCGACGCCCTGCATTCGCAACTGGCGCTCGAAGTTGGATGGCTCAACGACGACCATGAAGACGGGCTGCCCTCGATGGTGCGGCCGGTACAGCGGATGGCGCTGCAATACGTCTATTCCTCGGGCGCGCGCCGCGAGTTCTACGTCGAGAATGAGCATCCGGTCACGGTGGACGAAGCCACGCCGCTGCTTCCCGGCAATAGTGACTTGCCATCGGCCAGCGGCAGCAATGGCACCGCGCTATGGTCCGGATGGGCCGGTTTCGGCAGTTTTCTCACCGGCTACGCCGAAGGCGCCTACGGTGGTCCGTTACGTACTGGCCCGCAAGTTCCCGGCCGCGACCGCATCGTCGATGGCGCGGCGGTCGTAAGCCTCGGCAATCTCGCTATCTCCTACGGTAACGAGCAGATGCAATGGGGCGTGGGCTACTACGGCCAGCTCTCGCAAAGCACCAACGCTTCAGCGTTTCCGGCCTTGCGATTCCAGAATATCCATCCGGGCCATCTGCCGGGTTTCCTGCGCTATCTGGGTCTGATGCGCTACAACGCCTTTCTCGGCCAGCTCGACGCTGACCGCGTCTTTGCCCATCCCTGGATCACCGGCCAAATCATTGCGTTGAAGCCGCTGCCGGACCTTGAGTTGGGTGTCACCCATGCGATCGAGTTCGGCGGACGCGGCAATGACAACTACGGAATCGGTGGTTTTTTCGGCCGCGCAACCGGTATCGATACTGGTAACTCGCTCGGCGCCAATACCAACTCGCGCGTGAGCGTCTATACTAAGTTGCGCTTTCCCAGTCTGCGCGGCGCCGAACTCTACGGTGAGATTCTGGGCGAGGACTTCTACCAGCCGTTCGGCAAGAGCCTCGGGATCAAGCTGCCATTCAAATCGCCGTCATACACACTCGGCCTGTATATTCCCCGGCTGACCCGCGGCGGCCTGACTGACGGACGCCTCGAATGGACCCTGACCGACCGCAACTATTCTATCCATAGTGATTCACTGTACTGGGCCAACGACGGGGTCCTGATGGGCTATCCGCTTGGCCCTGGGGCGCAGCGCTTTGATTGGGGCCTCGGCCACTGGTTCACCTTACGCTACAAACTGGAAAGTGATCTCTACTACGAGTTTCGCCAGCCGCTGGTTCCGGCGGACTCTTCCTTGACCGAGCGGGGCGGCGGCTTTCGCCTCGGCCTCACGCGGCTGCCCTTCAAAGTTAAGCGGCTTCAGGCTGCGATAGCCGATTTCGAGCTCGCAGCGGCGGTCGAATACGTCAGCCATCTCAACTATCTCAACGCCGATTCAACGCGGGTGATGATGACGCTTTCGATCGGGCTTGCACCGCCGAGTGGGGTGTTCACATGGCGCTGACCAATGGTTATCAGGCGAACGGCAATGGCGCTTCGCATTATCCAATACGCGGCTTCGGTGCGATCAGCGATTCTGATCAGGCCGCGCTCGAATTGCTGCGCTACTGGAATCTGCTATGGCGGCGGCGCTGGCTGATTGGCGGAGTCACGCTCGCAATCGCGCTCGGCGTCGGGCTCGTGACGCGCTTTTACTGTTGCAAATGGTATCGTGCCGAGACGGTAATCACGCCCTTGGGACCGGGCGAGGAGGCAGACAGTGGCCTCAGCGAAAGCCCGTTTGAAGGTGTGGCCGGCCTCAGTGCATTGCTCGGAATCGGGGCCGCGGGCGACAACGTGGTCGCCGCAGAGCGCTTCGTCGCGATCATGGAAAGCTATGATTTCGGCCTCGATTTGATTCAGCGCAATAATCTGGTACCGGTTCTCACGCGCGGGCGGTCCTTTTCCGGTTCGCCGTCCGCGCCGACGCCATGGCGGCTGCATTTGGAGCTGAACAGCCGCTTCACTTCCGAATACGACTACCGTACCGGCAACCTGACCCTTTATTTCACTGACCCCAACCGCGCGACGGCACAGCGGATTCTGGCCTGCTATCTCGAGCGCCTGCGCGATCGCCTGCGCAGCCAGGCCGTGCGGTCAGCCTCCACCGCCGCCGCATCACTGGCAGAAGAGGTCAGCAAGACCCCCGACGCGCTGCTGCAGAATCAGCTTTATGACTTGATGGCGCGGCAGATCCAGCGCGAGAAACTCGCACAGGTGCAAGCCGATTTCGCCTTCAGAATTGTCGAGCCGCCGGTTGTGCCAGACCACTACTATGCGCCGGTGGCGCGCACTCGCGCGGCGCTCAGCGGCTTTATCGTAATTGTCCTGCTGGCCGGATGGACCATCATGCAGGAATGGCTGAGGGGTGCTGCCGCGTCTCTGGCGGCGCAGGCGCCTGCCGCGATCGCAGCATTGCCGCTGACGCAGTCATCAGCCGGCGATCACGAACGCGGCGAACGCCAGGCCGTCGCGCTGCATAGCGAAAGTGGCAACGGTTCTGCGCATGCCGCCGTCAATGGCAACGAGGCGATAAGCTGATGTGCGGGATAGCTGGTTTCGTGGGGGCCGGATCGCGGCCCGCAATCGAACGAGCGATCCGGGCGATGACCACCGCCCAGCGTCATCGCGGGCCTGACGACGCCGGCGTGGCAGTGCTCGGAGCCGGCTCAGGCATCTTCACGGCTTTAGGCAGCCGCCGGCTGGCGATCATCGACCGTTCGCCCGCAGGACGGCAGCCGATGACCAATGCGGTGGCGGCTGCGTGGATAGTCTTCAATGGCGAGATCTACAACTTCGCGGAGTTGCGCCGCCAACTTGCCGGCGCCGGCTATGCGTTTCAATCGGGAACCGATACAGAGGTGGTGCTGCACGGCTACGACGCATGGGGGATCGAGGGCCTGTTGCGGCGGCTGCGGGGGATGTTCGCGTTCGCGATCTGGGATACGCACCGGCGCCGGCTGCTGCTTGCGCGCGATCGGCTCGGGGAGAAGCCGCTGTATTACGCACTTACGCGCGGACGCCTGATCTTCGCTTCGGAACTACGCGCGATCATCGCCTCGGGGCTGGTTGACTGTGCCTTGAGCGCAGGCGCGGCTTATGCCTACCTGGCGCTGGGTTCAGTGCCGGCTCCACTCACGATCGCCGACCCGGTGCGTGCGCTGGAAGCCGGCCAATATGGGGTGTTGGCCGGTGGTCATCTGCATCTCACGCGCTATTGGAGCCTTGAGGAGGCCGCCAGTCATCGCCTGGCAGGTGGGGTTACGCAAAACGAGGCGGCGGATCATTTGCGCGGGATCGTCGCCGAGGCGGTGGCGATACGCACCGTGAATGAGGCGCCGGCCGGTGTTTTTCTATCCGGTGGCATCGATTCCACTGCGGTGCTGGCCGCGGCGCGTGCAGCGTCCTCGCAGCCGCTGCGCGCACACACGCTGGTCTTCCCCGACGAGCCGGATAGCGAGGCGCCATGGGCGCGGCTGGCCGCACAACGGGCCGATGTGGAGCTGATCGAGCACCCGCTGACCGCGCGCAATCTCGCGGAGGAATTGCCCAAACTGACCTCAGCCATCGACCAGCCCTCAGTCGACGGGATCAATACCTATTTTATTGCAAAATATGCCCGCGCCACAGGTATCGTCGTTGCCCTGTCCGGCCTTGGCGGCGACGAACTATTCGGCGGCTATGATTCATTTGTGCGCGTTCCGGCACTGCTTCGGGCTGGTGCTGTACTGCGCAGGATTCGACCGGCGGCTCGTATGCTCACCCGCCTGTTGAACTGCGGCGTAACTTCGCGAACGGCTCGTTTGCGCGACTATTTTAGCGGCGTGCCGTCACTTCCGCGTGCTTACTTTGCCGTGCGCGGACTGTTCAGCGATGAGCTTAGTGCGGCCCTGCTCCAGCGGGATTTCGCTGAGGCCGGGCGCCGCCAATTCGATACCTTAAGCTATTTGGGCAGCGTTCCAGGAGTAGGAGCGGATACCGCCAGCGCGGTTTCGCTGCTCGAACTCCAGGTCTATATGCATAACCAGCTATTGCGCGACACTGACGTAATGAGCATGGCGCATGGCCTCGAGGTCCGATGCCCGCTGCTTGATCATGAACTGGTAGAGTTCGCCGCGGCACTGCCGCCCGCGTGGAAATTCCATGGACGGCCAAAGGCGTTGCTGCTGCGGGCATTGTCCGATTGGATTCCTCCCGAAATCGCGAATCGGCGCAAGGCCGGTTTCACGCTGCCCTTTGCGCGGTGGCTGCGCGGCGATCTCAGCGGCACGATCGTGGAAGTGCTGAACAGCCGCGACAGTTCCGGCGTAATTGATCGGAGCGGCGCGCTCGCGCTGTGGGCAGCATTTCAAAGCGGCCGCGTGCATTGGTCGCGGCTATGGGCCGTGGTCATGCTGCGGTTATGGCTGCTCGGGTTCCGCGCGGTGCGTCCATCCGCCAGCAGCTTCGAGCATGACCCCGCTATTGAAGTCTCGCCATCAACGCCCTCAGCCGTGGCGTCGCAGCCGTGAGCCGCGGCCTCGTCCTGAGGAGGCAAGCCGCGACCGGCCTCCCAGAATCTCCCGCCTTTGCTGATGGCAGCCGTCGCCTCTCGCGCAACGTGCGGTGGAGTTACGTGGCCTGGAGCGCCTCCGCCTTTGCGCCTGTGGTGACAGTCCCCTTTTGCGTGCGCTATCTCGGCGCCCGGCTCTACGGCGAGTGGCTGATGATCCTCAGCCTGACCGCCTACCTGGGCCTGGCCAATCTCGGTATCGCGCAGACTGTCGGCAACCGGATCGCCGAGGCAACCGCATTCAATCGCCGCGGCGAGATCAGGACACTGGTGGCGACCGGCTTCTGGACTTACGCACTGCTCGCGATCGGGCTAATCGCGGCGCTGGTGACTGTTATACCGGTTATCGCCGATCATTGGCTGCGCTCGGCCGGCGCGAGCGCCGCGTTGATCATCTATATAGTCCTGATCTGCCTGGCGATGCCGGCCAGGATCTACCAGGCAGCCCTGCGCGGATTTGAGCGGGTCGATTGCGAGCAGGCGCTCGACGCCCTCAGCACGCTCGCCCGCACCGCACTCGCAGTGATCGCGCTGGCCGCGGGCGGGAAGCTCATCGCGATCGCAATGGTCAATGGCTGTTCAGCACTGCTCGCCGCGGCTCTCGCCTATCCGCTTGCACGGCGTATCGGCGGCGCGATCCAACCTCTTCCGGAACGCTTCCAATGGCATTGCCTGCGCTCCCTGATCCGGCCGAGCGCAGCTTTTCTGGCCTTGCAGGCCGGCACCACGCTGACCCTGGGCATCGATAATCTGGTAATCGGCGCGGTGCTGGGAGCTGCGGCGGTAACTCGTTACGCGGTTCCGTTTCGGCTGATTTGGATGGCCGCCCTGGTCTTTACGGTAGCGGTTAACGCCGCGATGCCAACCATCACTGGACATTACGCGCTCGCGCAGCAGCGAGTGCTCGTCCGCCATTATCTGATCGCCTTGCGCCTCGCGCTGCTGTTCGCCACCTGCGGCGCGATGCTCTTGTGGACTGCTGGCCCGTCCCTGATCGGGTGGTGGGCGGGACCGGAAGTGTTTCCCGGCCGGGCTGTTTTCGCGATGCAAATCGCTTTATTTGCGATTCTGGCCGTAACTGCGCCGTCAACCGCGATTCTGGCTGCAACCACCCGGCATTACCGATACGCAGCGAGCACGATCGTCGAAGGGCTGCTCAACCTCGCTCTTTCTCTCTTATGGGTCCGCCGTTATGGTCTCGCCGGGGTAATCGGAGCGACCATCGCGGCCTCGCTGCTCACTACGTCCTGGTACGTCAGCGCCGCAGCGCCCGCCGTGATCGGACTTGGATGGCGTCCGATGCTGCACCGCCTCGCACTACCCATAACCATCAGCACCGGGGCTCTCGCCGTGACGGTGATTGCTGGCCGATTCGCAGCACCCTTCGCGTGCTTTATGTTCGCGTGCACGACCGCCACCATCGTCCTGACTGCCTATCTTGCACTGGTCTTCGACACTTCTGAGCGTCAGTCCATCATTCGGTATCTCAGCGGCTCGCTGGCCGCAGGTTCTGCCGCGGTACGCGCATGACGGCCCTTCCAAGCCGATGAATAAGCCATACCGGCTGGCCTGCCTGGTAACGCATCCGATTCAGTATCAGGCGCCGATGTTTCGTTATCTCGCGGCGGATCCGGCGCTCAGCCTGACCGTGTTCTTTCTAACCGATCTCACGGCCGGGCCGCATTACGATCCCGGCTTCCGCACGCAAATTGAATGGGACACGCCGCTCGGCGGCTATTCTCATCGCTTTCTTGCGAAGATCGATAAATGTGATCGCAAGCAGCGGCTTTCCTTCTGGCGCCCGTCCGTGCACGGCTTATGGCGGCTGATGGCGTCCGGCCGTTTCGACGCGTTATGGGTCCACGGCTACGGCCATCATGGACTCCTTCGAGCGATCCTGTACGCCCGGGCCAATCGGGTCCCCGTGCTTCTGCGTGGCGATTCGCGCTTCGGGCCTCCAACCCCCAGAACGCCGAATCACCAGCTGAAGCATCTGCTGTTGCCGCGCCTGTTCGGATTCGTTGACGCCTTTCTAGCCATCGGTAGCGCCAATCGCGACTACTACCGCCATTACGGAGTGAGCGAAGATCGCATTTTCATGACACCGTACGCTGTCGACAACGATTTTTTTACCGCGGGCGCCGAGGCCGCCTCAAGGCGGCGTGAAGCTTTTCGTGCCGAACTGGCGCTGACGCCGGGACGCCCGGTAATTCTCTATGCGGGCAAGCTTCAGCGGCTCAAACGCGTAAACGATTTGCTCGAGGCGTGCGCCGGGCTGGCGCATCTGCGTCCATATTTGCTGATTGCAGGTGATGGTGGCGAACGTGATGCCCTCCAGGCGCGGGCACGTGCGCTGCGCTTCGATTCAGCGCGTTGGCCGGGATTCCAAAATCAGACCCGGATGCCCGCCTTTTACGACCTTTGCGATCTCCTGGTACTGCCCTCAGATAACGAGGCCTGGGGGCTCGTCCTCAACGAAGTGATGAACGCAGGCAAACCCGTAATCGCCAGCGATCGCGTCGGCGCAGCGCGCGATTTAATTCGCGAAGGGATTAACGGCCATATCGTTCCGGCCTCTGACGTTGCAGCGCTGCGGGACGCGATCGCATCCGTCCTCGCCAATCCGGCGCGGGCGGCTCGGATGGGCGATGCGAGCCGCAAGATCGTCAGCAAGTGGAATTTTCAGGCTGGCCGCGCCGGCCTGCTTGACGCTCTCGAACAGCTACCGAGCATCAGGCAACGCCGATTCGCTTATCTGCACATGACATATCAGCCATGAGCAGGTAATAAACCGCTACCCTTGTGAGATTAGATGAGAAAACAACGTCAGACTGCCAGCCAGTTGCGTTCGCGTCGATAAAGCTCAATATTGATGATCAAAACAGCACGACTGCGGCGGGTCAGACTGGTAACGCAGGAAGGGCGGTTCCAAGCACGTGAAAATTCTGCACGTAACACCGTATTTCATTCCGGCGCGGTCCTATGGAGGGCCAGTCGAATCGGTTTACCGCCTCTGTCTCGGGGTCGCGTCCGCCGGCTGCGAGGTCCGTGTACTCACCACCAACAGCGACGGTATCGGCCGCTCGCTCGCCGTCGATAGCGGCCGGTTGATTGCCGTAGCGGCAGGACTCGAGGTGCGTTATCTGCCACGTTGGATACGCCATGCGGTAGCACCGTCGATGCTTCTACGGCTGCTGCCCGAAGTCAAGCGCGTTGACGTGGTTCATCTTACCGGAGTCTATTCGTTCCCGACAATTCCCACCCTGCTTGCCGCGGCCATCCTCCGGAAGCCCCTCGTATGGTCGCCGCGCGGCGCCCTCCAACGATGGGCCGGGAGCCGGCGCGTCGCGCTCAAAAGGCTATGGGAAGCCGCATGCAAGCCGCTCGCAGGCCATCGCACAATTCTTCATGTAACCTCTGAGCAGGAGCAAATCGAGAGCCATCGCCGCTTTCGCAGGCTGGCTACGGTAACGATTCCAAATGGCGTTCGCCTCCCGCTTGAAGCAGCCTTTCAGCCGGGCGACGGCTCTTTACGGATGGGCTTTATCGGCCGCCTCGACCCCAAGAAAGGAATCGAGAACCTGCTCAGCGCTTGCGCTGCTGTCAAGGCAAACGGGACTTCCTTTACGCTGACGATTGCCGGCGGTGGGCCGGAACATTATAGCCGGGCGCTCAAGACCCAAACTGCCAGGCTCCGCCTCGACACCGAGGTGCAGTTCATCGGCGAGGTCCATAATCACGCGAAACGGGCCTTTTTCGAGAGCATCAACCTGCTGGTTGTGCCCTCGCACACTGAGAATTTCGCCCAGGTGGTAGCCGAAGCGCTCGCCTCAGGTATTCCCGTGATCGCAAGCCACGGCACGCCGTGGGCAGCGGTTGAAGAAAAGGGCTGCGGATTGTGGGTGGCAAATAGCCCCGCCGAACTGGCGCGGGCGATTCAGCAGATGCGCGATGCGCCACTGGCCTCGATGGGCTCGCGCGGCCGCGAATGGATGGCGTCGGATTTCTCCTGGAGCGCAGCCGCCCGCGCGATGTGCAATACCTACAGCTCGCTGGCTTACGGCAAGCGGTGGTTCGGCCTGGGCGAGACTAAAGCCGCCGCCGATTCCGGCCGCGCCGCCTGATTATCCCTTAGTCAATTCACATCGCGAACCGGCGCCACGCGCCGCGAGATACTGCGCATTGGTGCTCGCGCTGGAATTCCTTGGAACGGCGCCACCCTGTGTGACGCTTTCCAGTAGCCGCTCGGCTATCTGCAATTCGGCTCGGCGCTTCGCGCGCTGCCCGTGATCCTCATCGAAAATTGTCCGTCGAAATCCTGTTCATCCGGGGGGTAAAGCGCTACGCACATCTTGTTTTTGAATCGTTCGTTTTGGCCTGATCGCCAAGCTACCGGCCAATTCTTCACGGAACTATGCGACGACCTGGCGCTTGAACATCGCATCACTTTCATCGCTGGCCCAGCATGCAAACGGCAGCAGGCTTCCACCGCTCGCGGAGCCATGCTTTGGCGCCGTGAACGGCGCGGCAGGATCGAGATTGTCCGGACCGGCGGTACGCGGCTGCCGAAGCGGCGGCTGCCGCTCAGGATTTTGAATCTGGCCAGTTATTTCGCACTGGCTGCGGCGGCCAGCCAGGCTGTCGCACGGCCCGACCTGATCGTCGCGGCAACCGATCCTCCGCTACTCGGCTTGATGGGCGCGTGGCTCAAGCGCCGATGGGACTGTCCGCTGGTATACAACGTTCGTGACCTTTATCCGGATATCGCTTATATCAACGGCGGCGTACGCAGCCTTTCATTACTTAAGCTGCTGGAGTATGCCAATCGCCAGGCTTTCGCTGCCGCGGATTGCGTAATTGTCCTTGGCAACGACATGCGCGATCGCATTGCCGCCCACGGCGTTGCGCCCGATCGCATTAAGGTGGTCACCGATTGGGCCGATTGCGCCGCGCTCAAGCCGCCAGCACGGAATCCCTTGCGGGAATCATTCGGGGGCAAATTCGTCGTGATGTATTCCGGCAATCTTGGCCTCTCTCAGCAACTGGAAACCGTCATTGCCGCGGCGGAACGCTTGCGTGACGATTCGCGCATCTTATTCGTATTAGCTGGCGAAGGAGCGCGTAAAGCCTCGTTGGAGGACTGGGTGGCAAAGCACGGCCTGCCGAACGTGCGCTTTCTGCCGTGTCAGCCCAAAGAGCGGCTGGCTGAGTTACTCGGCGCTGCGGATATCCATTTGATTCCACTCAAGGATGGGGCGGCAGGATGCCTGGTGCCCAGCAAGGCCTACGGCATCATGGCCGCGGGCCGGCCTTTCGTGGCAATCATGGACGCTCACGCCGAGATTGCCAGGCTCGCTGCTCGGCACGATATCGGCGTGGTAGTGCGCCCCGGCGATGATTCCGCGCTGGCGGCGGCGCTTCAAGGCTTGGCAATACGACCGAAAGATCTCGCTTTAATGGGCTTTAAGGCGCGCCAACTCGCTCTTAAGTCCTTCGACAGGACGATCGTTACTCGTAAATTTGGCGAAGTGCTGAATTCTACCGCGCGAGTCAACTATGCGCCGCAAATCGCCGCGAATAGTGCAAAAAAGCCGCTTGCGGCTTCTATTTACGGTTAAGGACTATTGCATTTCCAGCATGTCACCGCTCATCATGGATGGTCGTTTGAAGAATTTGCGCGTAGCCCAGTCTCATACATCAGTCGGGATTAAAACCGCATGATTGGTCCGCTAGGAACGCTTATTGGGTTGCCGCTGGTGGCCTTCGTAATTGCCGTAGGGGGCCTGCCATTGATGAAGCGTGTCGCGTTGCGTTATGGAATCGTCGCGACACCTTATAGCGAGACCCTCCGGCCCCGCCAGGTGCCTTTGCTCGGCGGTGTGGCGATCATCGCAGGCATTCTTCTTCCGTTGCTGCTTAGCGGGGCGCTTCCGCTATGGATTGGACTTCCGACCCTGGCGCTTCTGATCGTTGGCGTGGCCGACGACGCCGTGGTGATGCGTCCGCTGGGGAAGCTTGTCTTCCAATTACTGGTAGTCGCCCTCGTTGTGGTCACTGCCCCGCGCTTTGCGCTGAGCCCGTGGCGTTTGCTTAATCTCATATTGGCCGGCTTTTTCCTGCTTTCGACCGTCAACGCATTCAATCTGATCGACGGCCTGGACGGGCTGGCTGGCGGAGTCGGGATTGCCGCGGCGTTGGCCGCGGCGGGCGTGGCTGCCCTGCATAACGATCCCCAGGCCCTCCTGCAATGCCTCGTAATCGCAGGGGCTCTCGGCGGTTTTCTGATCTACAATCTTCACCCAGCTTCGATCTTCATGGGCGATGGCGGAGCCTTGCCGCTAGGATTGTTGCTTGGGATCATGGCGCTGCACGCCGGGGGACTGAGCGGCCATTCCAAGCTGGCGCATTACGCCGTACCGATCCTCATCATGCTGGTGCCGCTGCTTGACACGACCATCGTCAGTGTCAGCCGAATTGCCACCGGCACGCCGGTCTCACGCCGCGGCCTCGACCATTCGCATCATCGGCTGCTGGCATTGGGGCTCTCGGGCGAGCGGGCCGCCGCCTTATGCTGGTGCGTTGCGCTGGTGGCCGGCAGTTGTGCAATCTTGATTGCGCTGATGCCATACCCTTACCTGGTCTCGACGCTGCCCCTGATGCTGGCGGTTTTCGGACTGGTTGGCCTGTTCATGATCGACCTGACCTTCGACTCGAACTCGCCTAGCGTGGTGCATAGCGACGCCCATGGAATAGCGCGTTTGCTGGTCGCTTGGACCTACAAACGCCGGGTGGCCGAGGCCCTCTTCGATCTCGCGGTTATTCCGGCAGCCTATTTCGCAGCGTTTCTACTGCGGCTCGATTTCACTATCGACGAGGGGAGCGTCCACGCCATTCTGTTGAGCATCCCATGGGTGATAGGGGCGACTTACGCGGCCTTCGTCGTTGCCGGTGTCTACCGCGGGATTTGGCGTTATGCGAGCCTTTCGGACATCGTGCGCTTTGCCAACGGTGCGATTGTGGCAGGTATCTTTCTGGTCCTGGTCTCGCTCGCTCATCCGATTGCCCTGTCGGGCTCAATCGCGGTCCTATACGTTATCCTGCTGTTCAACTTGCTGGTGGCAAGCCGTTTTTCATTCCAGGCACTGCGTAAGGCGATGGCTCTGATGGCTGCGCCGGCCGATCGCGTGTTGATCGTCGGAGCCGGCCCTCTGGCGGAGAGCGCGGTACGTTATTTAGCGTCGGCCTCGGATCGGGTTCGAATCGTCGGTTTTGTGGATGATGACAATTTCAAATTCGGCAAAGTCGTGCATGGACGGCCGATACTTGGCTCAATTGACGATCTGGAGGTGATTCTCGCCCGCACCTGGTTCAACCAGATACTGATCGCCACTGAAGCGCTGCCGGACGAGCGGATGGCTGCGCTCTCTAACCTCGCCAGCAGCCGCCGGATAGCCGTGCGCCGTTTCGCTATCGGCTTAAGTGAAGTGATCTCGGCACCGGCCAACGGCAAAGATCACTCTGGCGCAATTCCTTTATTAACGGGCAGACCCGTGGTGATGAATCGCGTATAGTGGATTAACAGGCTGCATCAGTACGCAACTGGAGGCACGTGCGTGAACCGCGCCAGGCAACCGGTACATATCGAGCCAAAAGGATGGGGCCGCGAGGTGTGGATCGCCAATTCCGAGCGCTATTGCGGCAAGATCCTGGAAATCAATAAGGGCAAGAAGTGCTCGCTGCACTTTCACCGGCTCAAGACCGAATCATTCTATCTGCGCGCCGGGCGGCTCAAGCTGCGGGTCAAGGAATCGCCTGAGTCCGAGGCGCTGGAGGAATTTATCCTGGAAGCGGGCCAGTGCATGGACGTGCCAATCGGGCTGGTCCATCAGATGGAGGCGCTGGAGGACTCCGAGCTCTACGAGTTTTCGACCCAGCATTTCGACAGCGATTCCCACCGCCTGGCCAAAGGTGACTAGGCCCCCGCCTGGGCCAGGTTCGGCGTAAAGGACGGCGCTATGAGTAAAACTGCGCTGCTCACCGGCATCACCGGGCAGGACGGCTCGTATCTGGCCGAACTGCTGCTGGGCAAGGGCTATACGGTCCACGGCGTGGTGCGCCGCAGCTCGAGTTTCGCCACCGGCCGCATCGACCATCTGCGCCAGCACCCGGAGGCGGGGGCGCGGCTCCATCTGCACTACGGTGACCTGGGCGACGCCTCAGGGCTGCGCCGGATCATCGAGCAGGCCCTGCCGGACGAGGTCTACAACCTGGCGGCGCAATCGCACGTGCGCATCTCCTTCGACCAGCCGGCCTATACTGCCGACGTGGTGGGCCTGGGTGCACTGCGCCTGCTCGAAGCGATTCGCGACCATAACAAGCGCCACGGCCGCGCGGTGCGCTACTATCAGGCGGGCTCGTCCGAGATGTTCGGCCAGGCGGCGGAGATTCCGCAGCGCGAGGCCACGCCGTTTCATCCGCGCAGCCCCTACGCTTGCGCCAAGTGCTACGCGCACTGGCAGACCGTCAATTACCGCGAAGCCTACGGGCTGTTCGCCGTCAACGGCATCCTGTTCAACCACGAATCGCCGCGCCGCGGCGAGAATTTCGTCACCCGCAAAATCACCCGCAGCGCCACCCGCATCAAGCTCGGGATGCAGGACAAGCTGGTGCTCGGCAATCTCGAGGCGCGCCGCGACTGGGGCTTCGCCGGCGACTACGTCGAGGCGATGTGGCTGATGCTGCAGCAGGCGCAGCCCTCGGACTACGTGGTGGCGACCGGCGAGACCCATTCGGTGCGCGAATTCCTCGCCCTGGCCTTCGAGCGCCTGCAGCTCGGCTGGCAGCAGTACGTCGAATTCGACAGCCGCTTCATCCGCCCGGCCGAAGTCGATCTGCTGGT
>DATJUF010000068.1:0-9651 GCA_035502655.1 Binataceae bacterium (SeqCode) | reverse complement strand
TGGAGACGATCAGGCGTGTCGGTGGACCGCCGCAGGAACGCCATGGCACGATTTATTATCGTAAGCCAGGCCAAATAAGGTTCGATTTTACCTCGCCACAGCCGGAGACGCTGGTGAGCGATGGGACGACTTTCTACGACTACGACCCCGGGCTCAACCAAGTGATTGAAACGCCACTGAGCAACGTGTTGAAAACTCCGAGTGCGGCTGCATTTCTGATGGGCGCGGGAAACCTTGAACGCGAATTCGAAGCAATTCCGGGGCCGCGAAGCGCAGAGGATTTGGAAAATATCGGGCTGATTCCGAAAGCTGGCGGGGATCGCATCGAGCTCGGGGTGGACCCGGCAAACTTCGACATCGTGACCTTACATTTAAAAGATGCATTGGGCAATGTCACGATTTTTCGGTTCAGCGATATCAGAATTAATGTACCGCTTGAAAAAGCGCTGTTCGCATTCAAAGTGCCCGCAGGCGCAGATATCGTAAGCCCATCAGGAACGCACTAAAGCCCGTTCACTAATTAATCGGCAAAGCGGATCGGACGCTGTCAGATGCGGCGTTGGCGTGGCTCGTGCTATGCTTAAGGCGAACCACGCATTGCATGACGGTGAACCGGCGAATAGAGATAGATTCCTCGTAATTAATTTGATGGAAAAGGTGCACTTTTTGACTTTGGGCTGTCCGAAGAACGTTGCCGACAGCGAATTGATGATCGGAGCGCTCGCCGGTGCCGGGTTTGAAGTCACGCTTGATCCTGAGAGCGCTCAAGTACTGGTGGTGAACACTTGCGCGTTTATCGAGGCGGCAAAGAAGGAATCGATAGCGGCGATTCTGGAAGCGGCGGAAGTGAAGCGCCGCGCGTCCGGGCGCCGGTTGGTGGTGGCCGGATGCATGGCGCAGCGCTATGGTGCCGAACTGCGGGCCGAAATGCCAGAGGTCGATATTTTCGTCGGCACCGGCAATTTTCTCGATTTGCCCGAATTGTTGCGCCGGACGGAGACGCCGGAGACACGGCCGATTCCCTATTCAGGGGCAGCTCATCTGCTGCCGGCTGCGGCTATGACGCGCGCCACGACTGGTGATTTCTTCACGGCTTACTTGAAGATTTCGGAAGGCTGCAACCATAAGTGCGCGTTCTGCATAATTCCGAAAATTCGCGGACTACATGAAAGCCGTGAGCCCGACGATGTGGTTGCTGAGGCCAAATCGCTGGCAGCGTCAGGGGTGCGCGAAATTAATCTGATAGCTCAGGATTTGACCGCCTACGGGCGCGACCTGAAGCCCGCCAGTTCGCTTGCAGCGCTGTTGCGGCGGCTGGCGCAAGTCGAGGGCTTGCACTGGATTCGCCTGCTCTATTGCTATCCGAACTTCGTAACGGAGGAACTACTGGAGGCGATCGCGGAGTTGCCGCAGATCGTCAAGTATATCGATATACCGCTGCAGCATGCGGATAACGAGGTTCTGCGGGCGATGAAGCGCGAGCGTTCCGGCGACGCGCTGCGGCGGCTGCTTGAACGAATTCGGCGGCGCATTCCTGAAGTCGCAATCCGTACTTCATTTATCGTTGGGTTTCCGGGCGAGACGGAACAGGCGCATCGGAACTTGATGGACTTCGTCGAGGAACAACAGTTCGACCGAGTCGGTGTATTCACCTATTCCCGAGAGGAGAATACGGCGGCGTTCGAGCTGGCAGGCCAGCTTCCGGAGCGCGCAAAGCGCGCGCGCCGGGCGGCCATAATGGAACTACAGGCCGGGATTGCGCGGAGAAAAAATCAAAGTTTCCTTGCAAAGGAAATTGAAGTGCTGGTTGAGAATTCGATGCCGGGACGCGCCACGCGGATGCGTGGACGAATGGCCGGGCAGGCGCCAGAAATCGACGGGATGGTGATACTGAAAGGTGAGGTTGAGCCAGGTGAATTCGTGCAGGCACGGATCAATCGAACGCTGACCTACGACCTCCACGGGGAAATAGTTGGTTCAACGCTAGCGAACTGAAGGGGTGGCGAGCGATGACAAAGAAAACGATGGCGGCTTATCGTAAAAAGTTTTTGGCCGGCCTGAAGCAGCATCTGCTCGACATGAAGGGTAAAATCCTCTCTGAAATCGACTCAGAGCTAAAGGCCGAACGCGAAGCCAATAAAGATGAGGGCATGGACGCGTATGATCTCGCGTCGGAGGAACGGGATCGCGAGATCAACTTCATCTTGTCGGATCGCGAGCGGGTCAAAGTCAGGCAAATTGACGATGTGCTCGAACGGATGGAAGAGGGGAGCTATGGCGAGTGCGAATCGTGTGGCCTTGAGATCGCCGAGGAGCGGCTGGAAGCGATGCCATTTACGCGCTTATGCCGGGATTGTCAGCAGGACCAGGAACGCGAAGCCCGCGCCCAGCGGCGCTACGACGACGAACGCAACACCTATCGCAAGATAGGATCAACTGATGCTGACGAAGATAATATTTGATACGCGGCGGCTGTGCGGTCTTAAATGTACTGCCGGCTAGAGCCGTCACGGCCTCAGCGAGAAATTTAGGCCGATGGGACTACGGAGAGAACTTGGGCCTGTTGGCCGAGACGAGAGAAGCTGCGGCGGTATCCCGGATGGATTGGCGGTACAGGAGCGGCACGGCAAGCCAAGTCGGGCGGTAGCGACTATCGTGAAAGCATGTGGAACATTTCTTGATCAGGCGGCTTTACCAAACTGTGCCAACCGGGCATTTTATCCGAAGTAAAGCAGCGTCTCCTGACATGCCAGCGAATCAAAGCGCTGGCGGCGGTGAAAGGAAGCTTCAGCGGTGACAAAACGGCAACGATGAGGATTTTCAGCGAAAACGCGATCGGCCGTGTGCTGCCGGCTGAAACGATCAGGGCGGATAAAGCGGAAGGGAATCTGGCCGAGGTCAAAGCAGTTGTTGCGATCGCCAGCGCCAAGGGCGGATCCGGCAAAAGCACGTTAGCAGTCAACCTGGCGGTGGCGATGGCCCAGGCTGGCCGCAAGGTCGGGTTGCTGGATGCCGACCTAAACGCGTCCAGCGTGTTGACGATGCTGGGGCTCAAGGCACCGCGCCGGATTTTTGCAGCAGATTTGATCGAACCGATAGCGGGACCGCTAGGGCTGCGGATCGCGGCGAGCAGTCTGCTGACGGAAGGCGAGCCGCCACCCGTGAGCTTTTTAGACGATGAAGCGATGCCTGTACTATCGGCCAACGGTCATGGCTCGAATGAGTTGAGCTATACCGACGCACTCAGCCGCCTGGTGAGCGGGACGCGTTTGACGGGAATCGAAGTTCTGCTGATCGATTTGGCGCCGGGAGCGGGACAGCTCCATCGGATCGCGCGGATGGCACCACTAACTGGGGTGATAGTCGTAACGCAACCCTCCGCGCTGAGCGTTCAAGCCGTGCGGGGCGTTCTGGAAATGGCGGCGAACAGTGGAATCAGAGTGATTGGGCTGGTCGAGAATATGGCCGGTTTCAATTGCGACGGCTGTCATGCCGTGCGGCCGTTGATGCCGCAGGGTGATTTGGCGGCGGCAGCCAAGGAAGCTGGAACCCCAGTGCTGGCGCGTCTGCCGTTTGACCCGCGCCTGGCGGAGTGTTGCGATCGTGGCACGCTGTTTGTGCGCGAATATGCAGAGACACCGCTGGCGAAGCAGTTAAAGGCACTCGGCCAGAGGGTCGAGCAGGCTTTGGCGATTGAACGTCATCTGCCCATAGCAACGATCTGATACGCGCAGAATCTAAAGTACAAATTGAAGTTCGGACGAGGCTAGGCTATGTAGCTGAGCCGGGCTGCGGCTTGAGCAAGGCCGGGAGACGGCTGACAAATTCGCTGCGCGATAAGGTTTGGGCGAAACCAGCCGCACGGGCCGCCGCAAGCGGCTTCAGGTCGATATGTGAGGCGAAGCCAACTAAGAGCGCGTTCGGGCAGAGGCTGGTTAGTTCGCGGGCAGTGGTTTCGGGATTGAAGCTCGAATCGGAAAGGTCGGCGAAGACGGTAGTGATGGACGTCTCAGCGGCAATAATGCGGAGGCGGTCGTAAGTCGCGGCGAAGGCAACCTCGACGCCTGCGGCATCGGCGGCGGCTTCTATGCGCGAACGCAGCAGGAGGTCGCGGACCAAAGCTAAGACGCTGGCAGCCATCAGGAGGATTGGGACGCCCTGAAGCGCGCCGGTGAAAACGGCTCCAGATCTATGGATGGTTGGCGGCCTGCCACAAGATCGGCGACAATAGTGCCGGTCAAAGCCGAAAGCAGGATACCGCTGCGGAAGTGACCGGTCGCGTAGATTACGTTGGAGATAGTAGAGGAGAAGCCGAGCACGGGTAGGAGATCGTGGGTGGCTGGACGCAGTCCGGCCCAAGCCTCGCGAAAAGCCAGGTTGCTTAATGCGGGCACCATCGCAAGGGCGGCGCCGGTAATCCTTTCGATACCGGCCAGCGTCACGGAGCGGTTGAAGCCCGCCTGCTCCATGGTAGAGCCAGCCAATATGCGGCCGTCGAGGCGCGGCACGAGGTAGCCGCGCGAGGAAAATACCGGTGGGCCGAGCAGGCCTGGGCGGCCCTCGAAACAGACGATCTGACCGCGTACGGGGTGAAGCATGATGCGGTCAGCCTCGAGACCGCGCAGCATATGCGACCAGGCGCCCGCCGCGACGACGACGAGGTCAGCCTCAAGAGAGGAGCCGTCGTGGAGCCGGACGGCGGTTGCGCGCCCGCCGGACGTGAGGATCGCATCGGCGCTGGCTCCTTCACTCAGGATGGCACCCGCGCGGACGGCAGCGACGGCGTAGGCCTGGGTCAGTTTGCGGTTGTCGAGTGGACGGTCCTCGGGCATGTAGAGGGCGTAAAGCGTGTCGTGACCGATCGCTGGTTCGAGCTTGCGAGCCGCCGCGGGAGTTAATTCTTCGACTACGCCACCGGCCTGCCGCTGCCAGCGCGCGCGCTCTTCGAGTTCCTTTTGATCGGCACGATCAAGGGCCAGATAGAGGATGCCCTTCGGGGCATATTCAGGGTCGACGCCACTGTCCTCAATCAGACGAGGATGAACTTCGCGAAAAGCGTCGCGGGCGTGCAGGCAGAGGTCGAAAAAGGGACCGGCGCCTTGGGCTTCGGCCTGTGGGGCAATCAAGCCGGCCGCGGCCCATGAGGCTTCGTGGCCGAGGCGGGCACGTTCGAGCACAGTGACAGTCGCCCCCTCACGAGCCAGCCGCCACGCGATCGAGCTGCCGATAATGCCGCCGCCAACGATGAGGACTTTCAATTGGGATTCTCCGGCCCAGCTAAGACAAAGTTGTTAATTCAAGTTTAACCGTCGCGGAGCGGACAGGATAGGACTACGAGCGGCGTCCATCCGATGGTGCGCTATAGTGGCCCGCGCGCAGGCAGTGGAAGTCCGAGCGTTCAATCTGTCATAGGAATGTCAGACTGGAGACGAGCCTTGGCGGCGAGGATAAGCAGGCAGTTTACAGATTGAGGGAATTATAATGCGGAAACCGGAGCAAGGGCTGGAGACGCGGTTGATCCATGCTGGGGAGCCGTGGCCACGAATCGAAGGCGCGGTCAGCATGCCGATCTTTCAATCCTCGACCTATGTGCATAGCGGCGAAGGAAGCTATCACGATATCCGCTATATCCGGCTGAACAATACCCCGAACCATCAGGCGCTGCATGCCAAGCTGGCGGCGATCGAGAATGCCGAGGCGGCGCTGGTGATGGCGAGCGGGATGGCAGCGGTCGCGACCACGCTGCTGACCGTAATCGGCGCGGGCGAGCGCCTGATGGCGCAGGACTGCCTATACGGCGGTACGCACGACTTGCTGCGGGTCGAGTTTCCCCGCCTGGATATCGCGACGGACTTTATCGATTGCTCGAATCCGGCTGGATGGCGAGAGCAACTGACGCCGCAAACGAAGGCGATTTACGTCGAGACGATCTCGAATCCACTGATGGAAGCCGGTGACCTGCGGGCGGTAGCAGCGTTTGCGCGGGAGCACGGGCTGATCTCGATAATCGACAACACCTTTGCAAGTCCGATGAATTTTCGTCCGGCTGAGATTGGTTTCGACCTGTCGGTGCACAGCGGCACCAAATACCTCAATGGTCATTCGGATATCGTGGCGGGAGCGGTGATTGGGAAGGCAGAACTGATAAGCCGAATCAATCTGACGCTGGGTCATCTGGGGGCGGCGCTCGATCCGCATGCCTGCTTCCTGCTTCATCGCGGGCTTAAGACGCTGGCGGTAAGGGTGCGCCACCAGAATGCAAGTACGCTCAAGATCGCAGAGTTTCTCGAAGCTCAGCCCGAAGTTGAGCGGGTCAACTATCCGGGCCTGGTGAGCAGTCCGAGCTTTCGGCGGGCAAGCGAAATGTTCGAGGGCTCGGGCGGCTGCCTCAGCTTCGAACTCAAGGGTGGCGTGGAGGCGGCTGAGGCGTTTATTAGCAAGTTGACGATTCCAATCTGCGCGCCAAGCCTGGGCGGAGTCGAGAGCCTTATCACACGGCCAGCCACAACTTCGCATGCCGGGATGCCGCGCGAGGAGCGGGAACGGGCGGGAATCCGCGATGGCCTGATTCGGCTCTCGGTCGGCCTCGAAGCGACCGCCGACCTGATTGAGGACTGCCAGGAAGCGTTGGCATCGCTTTGAATAAAATTGCAGGTATCAATGTCTCCTACGGTGGAGTAGTTACATAAACATCTAATAGCAGCGATGCCGAAGCATGCAGGTATGCGAAGTGCCTGTATGAAATCTGGACGAATGAAGGGCCTAATGCGGCTGCTGTTTCGCCGTGTGTCTCATTCTGAGGTCATCGGCGATAGAAACTCGGCGACTGAGACCAGTTGCAAAGGCGGGCCAATCCAGCTTCGGGGGCATTGCTCTTGCTCTGAGAAGCCGGAGAGCGACATGCCCAATAGCCAATTGAGCCTTCATGACAAAAACTAACAATGCTGAAGCCGTGTGCTATTCGAGTGGACCCGGCCTGAATAGCCAGAGTGGGGGAACGCCCGCGTTTCCTGGCCGCGACCCGGCAGCCTCCTCCGCTGACTATCGGCCGACGCTGAGCAGATGGGTACTGGCCAGGCGCTATTTCAGGCTGCTGACAATCGGCATGTGGACGTGGCTCGGCTACCAGGTGGCCTATATTGGCTGGGACCTCAGTGCGGAGACGTTAAGCCGCCCGGCCATGGTGCTTCATACCTTAAACTTTCTGATCGTGGTAACGAGCGGATTGCTACTTTTCCGTTCGATAGGCCGCCGTTACTGGCGCGGGATTTTGCTGGGCGCAGGACTGGGAGTGCTGGGATCGACGTTCGGCTTAAGCCTGATGAACGGGACGCCACTGCCGTTGCTGACAACCTTAATCCTGGTGGGAATAGTGCCGGGGCTCACGGCGCCGTGGCGCTGGTATTGGAATGGAGGTTTGTGGACGGCCGGATTCGCCATGATGGCCGTTCTCGAGAAGTTCGAACCGTCCAACGGCTGGTGGAATGACTACTGGCTGGCGTTGGCGATGGCGACGGTGTTCTTCGTAGCTATCAACATCATACGTGAGGCGCGGCGGTCGCGGCGCGGGATGGTGCGGATGCTGCGGGCGGAGAAGCAGCTAATCGCAACCCGGTCGGAACTGCGCGAGCGGCTCGCGTCACTGCAGGCGAGTGAGAAGAGGCTCAGGGCTGAGGCTGAGGAACGCGCGCAGGCCGAACGGCGGGCGCGCAGTAATGAATCGTTTCTGCGGGCGGTTTTCGAGGCCAGTCCGGATGCGATCGGGATCAGCAGCATGCCGGAGGGCAAGCTGATCGATCTCAATCCGGCCTACGCGGCGATTCTGGGAGTCAAACGCGAGGAAGCTATTGGCCAGAAGACAACCGATATAAACGGAGTGGTCGGCGCCCGAGACTTCGAGGAATATGCCAGACGGCTGATGGCTGATGGCTTAGTCAGTAACTTCGCAATGGATCTGCGAGGGCTTGACGGGAAGCGGCGGCCGTATCTGGTCTCGGCGGTGCTGAGCGAAGTTAACGGGCAGCCTTGCTCAGTTGCGGTCGCGCGCGATATCAGCGGAGTGCGCGAGGCTGAAGAGCTGCTCGGCACGATCGCGCAGGCGAGTCCCGATGCGATGGCACTTACCTCGTACCCGGAAGGCCGGATGATTTACTGCAATCGGGAATACGAAAGGCTGGTCGGGTTCACGCACGACCAACTCGCCGGGCGGGTGATGGGTGAATTTAACTTATGGGAAAATGACGAGGAGCGGCGCGAATTCGGCGAACTAATACATAGGGTAGGCGCGGCGCGCAACCTGGAGGTCGATCTACGATCCGGTGATGGAACGAGACGGCGCTGCTTGATTTCAGGGACGAAAGTCGAGATCAGCGGTCAGACGTGCGTGCTGACGGTGGGCCGCGACATCAGCGAGATGAAGCAGACCGAGCGCTATTTGCTGGCCGCGCGCGAGGAGTTGAAGGCGCAAGTTGAGGCGTTACGGGCAAGCGAGGCGCGGCTGCATCGGGAAGCGCGGGAACGTGAGGCGGCGGAGCAGCGCCAGCACGAGAGCGAGGCAATGTTCCGTAAAGTATTTGACACGAGTATCGACATCATCGGGATCAACCGTCTCATGGACGGCCGTTTTGTCGCTGTGAACCGCAGCATGGCGGAGTTCGCGGGGCGGAAGATCGACGAGGTATTAGGGCGATCGGCGCTGGAATTGGAAATGTGGGAGGATCCCGAGCGGGGCCGCGAATACCGCCGGTTGCTCAAGCGCGACGGTGCGGTGCACGCCTTCGAAGCGAATTTGCGCCGCTGGGATGGCAGCCTGGTGCCGCACATTACCTCGGCGGTAGTCGCCGAGGTCGGCGGTGAGCCTTGCATCGTGGCGATCGCGCACGACATCTCGGCGCGCAAACGGGATGAAGCGGAATTGCTGGCAGCGCGTGAAGAGTTGTCGCGGCAGGTACAGGTTTCGCGTGAAAGTGAATCTCGACTGAAGCAGAGTGAAACGGTCCTGCGCAAGATTTTTGACGCAACCCCGGATTCCACGTCGCTGATTCGATTGGCGGATGGAAAGCATCTTGCGGTCAATGAGGCCTCAAGGCGCATGTATGGCTACTCGGAGGAGGAATTCATACGGCTCAGAAATCCAGAACTGAATCTTTGGATCAACGAGTCCGACCGGCAAGATTATCTACGGCGGCTGCAGGAGGAAGGCCGAGTTCGCAATCTCGAAGCACAAGTGCGAACCAAGCACGGAAAAACGCTGGTCGCGGAGCTTTCGGCCGAGATGGTACAGATCGCGGGCGAGGACTGCGTCGTCGCAATCGCGCAGGATATCTCGGAGCGCAAAAGAATCGAGGCGGAACTGGTAGCCGCGCGCGAAGAGGCGGTTGCAGCTTCGGAGGCAAAATCGAATTTCCTGTCTAGCATGTCGCACGAAATCCGCACGCCGATGAATGCGATGCTGGGAATGACGGACCTGTTGTGGGAAACCTCGCTGACGACGGAACAGCGGCGTTATCTCGACACGATTCGAAGCAACGGCAATGCACTGCTGGACTTGATTGACGGCATCCTGGATCTGGCGAAAGTGGAAAGCGGGCGGTTGAGCCTGGAATGGATTGCGTTTGATCTGCGCGAGCTGGTTGAGCGTGTGCTTGAAAC
>DATJUF010000067.1:0-11181 GCA_035502655.1 Binataceae bacterium (SeqCode) | reverse complement strand
ATTCGCGGCCGAACGTTATTGGCGCGACGCCCGCCTGACGAAAATTTTCGAGGGCACTTCGGAAATCCAGTTGCGCATTATCTCCGACCATCTGCTCGGCAAAATCCGCAAGTAGGAGCCGCTCGCAAGCAGTGCCCGAGTCCGGGAAAATAGGATTCGCTTGCGACCCAGCCGCTGTAAGGCTGCGCACCAGCCGCGTCAAGACTCTATGGTTCTCTTAACAATTTTGCCCGCGCCTAAGAATCCGAAGCGTGCGCAGGCACCGCTTTGCTAAAAAGGAATACTCAATTGAAAGCTCTGGTTATTGGCGGCACCGGTCCCACCGGACATCTCATCGTTAATGGCCTTCTGCAGCGCGGTTACTCAGTCGCAATGCTTCACACGGGCCGTCACGAATTAGACGAAATTCCCTCCTCCGTCGAGCATATTCATAGCGATCCTTTCAACGCTGAGGCTTTCCGCAGCGCGCTTGGCGCCCGCACTTTCGATCTGACGATCGCCGCCTACGGCCGCCTCCGGCGTATCGCCGAAATCATGGCTGGCCATACCGATCGCTTCATCTCGATCGGCGGCGTCCCAGCCTATCGTGGCTACATGAATCCCGCCGTGATGCATCCCACCGGCATGCGCATTCCGATCGCAGAAGACGCTCCCATCGTCACCATTGAAGAAGAAGACGCCAAGGGCTGGCGCGTCGCCCAGACCGAGCAAATCGTCTTCGCGAATCATCCGCGCGCCACCCATTTTCGCTATCCGATTCTGTACGGCCCATATCAGATCGCACCGCGTGAATGGTGCGTCGTTCGCCGTATTCGCGACGGCCGCCGCTCGATCATCGTGCCCGAAGACGGCCTCTCGCTCTATCACTGCTGCTATGTCGAAAACGCCGCCCATGCGCTCCTGCTCGCCGCCGATAAGCCCGAAGCCGCGGCCGGCCAGATCTTCAACTGTGCCGACGAGCAGCTTTTTACCCTGCGCCAGACCATCGAGTTGATAGCTGAAGCCCTCGATTACGAACTCGAGATCGTCTCGATGCCGTGGGAGTTCGCAGTCACCGCCCGGCCCTTGCTCGGCCAGCCCTGGACCACTCATCGTGTCTTCGACTTAACGAAACTCAAAACTCTGCTCGGCTATCGCGACGTCATCGCTCCGCGTGACGGCCTCGCCCTGACCGCGCGATGGCTGATGGACCATCCGCTTGAGCCCAACGGCGCCGATGAGAAGATTCTCCAGGATCCCTTTGACTATCGCGCCGAAGACGAATTGATCACCGCATGGAAAGCGCTTTACGCGCAGATGCCGCCGGTCAAGTTCACTCGCGAGCCGGGCTATACGGCCACCTATAGCGGACCGGGCGGCAAACCGCGCACCGCGCGCTGGTCATAGTACGCTTAGGCCGAAACTCCTCATCGCCAGTATCTAGGCTGAGCTTGCGAGAGATAGGGGTTGCCCGCAACCCCGTGCCAGCCTGAGTCTGCGAACGGCTGGCCTCAGACTCTGAAGCGCATGAGGCTGCGAATGTCGCGCCTGAAACTCTGAGTCAATCCCACGAGCCAGCCGCAATAAACAATCTGATCGGCTGATGGAGCGGCGCTAGGCGGCCGGGCAGTACATTACCGCACAAGCCTGCTTCTTTATTTCGCCGTTTTCACTCTCGCAAACTTAGGATCGAAGCGCTAAATGCCGTGAATTTTACCGCCATCAGAGGGCCTCGGGAAGCGTTCATAAGAACTTCATTATACGGCGCCCTTTTCCAGCTTGCGGTTGCCTGCATGATGCATTGGTGTTACTTGACTGGCACGAAATCAGCCACTACCGTAGGGGAGAATTCAATAAAAATGTGCGAAGGGGGCTAATGGTGGGTACGAATAGTCTCTCGCATGAACCACTTCAAGTACTCGAACTAGTCGAACGAGCCCATCGGATCATCGATGAGTTTCTCGCCAAACGTAAGGATACTCCTGATCGCGCTTGGGAGTCCGTAACTGAGCTGCACGAGTTACTCGATCAGCTTCAGTCGATTTGTCCGCCACGAACGTTCCGCCGGGATATCAGAGCGAAACTGACTGCGATGCATAACCAGAGCGCCAGCCAGCAACTGGAGGCTCCGCCCGAGGCGCCAGCCTTCATGACAGTTAGTGCGGTGGCCCAGTATCTTGGCACTGATCGCAGCGTCATCTACCGGTTGGCCAGATCCGGCGAAATTCCGTGCAGCCAGTTTGGCGCTACCAGCTTTCGCTTCGATCGCGAACAGATCGATAGCTGGCGGCTCGAGCACGATGACTTGTTACCTCGCCGCCGGCGATGATGGGCGCGTGCTTTAAAAGACGACGCTCACGTGTATTAGAATTAGAGACCCAAAGGCGGCGGGCCAATGTGCGCCGACTTCCACACCCGCAAACGCGCAGCGGCATAATTCAAAAAAGGGCAAGAGGATTGATCCTCTCGCCCTTGCTTCTACTGCGGATACGCGATCAACCTTCCATCAGATAAGTGAAATTCTGCGCATAGAACCGATCCTTCGCCTCTTCTCCGATTCCTTGCATCGCATTCTCGAAGCGCTTCAGCGGATTCCGCCCGCCTTCGATATGCGGATAGTCCGACGAGAACAGGAACAGATCGGCGCCGGCCTGTTCGATCATCCATCCCAGTGGCTCACTCGGCACCGGCGTGAAACGCACTTGACGCCGCGCGTACTCGGACGCCCGCATCGGCAACGCCAGATTAGGCTCCGTCCTAATGAACGAATCCTGCGCCTGGTCGAGCCGTTTGAGCCACGGCACAACCCAGAGTGCGCCCTCTTCGATACATCCGCAGCGCAACTTGGGAAATTGCTCGAATTTGCCGTCGAGCACCATCGCGCTCAAGAACAATTCCGACGGCGTGTGGAACACCATGTAATCCTTCGCCCGCAGCGTCTCGCCGCCGCCAAGGAAATCCGTCGTTTTGATTCCGTTGTTGTGATAGGCCGCTGGCACTGGCAGTGCGCCCGCGCCAACATGCAGCATGAACGGCATATTGGCGTCCTGCATCCGCGCCCATACGCCATCCAAATCCGGATGGGTCGGTGATCGCTCACCCGCCGGTCCCGCAGGAATCCACACCGAGCTCAATCCCAGCTTGATCGCTTCTTCGATCTCGCGCTCGGCCAGTTCGGGAACATCCAGCGGCAGGAAACCGACCGGCATCAACCGCTTGTCGTGGGCACAAAAATCCGCGATCGCCCGATTTAGCGCCCGCGTCCCGCCATACATCAATTCGGGTTCATGCTGGCTTTGTTCGAAGGTGCCCCAAAACTGTCCCGACGCAATCGAGCTGAAAACAAGTTGCTTATTGAAGCCAAGCAGATCCAGCGCCTTCGACCGCTCCTGCGGATCGTACGCCCCGTAAGCTCCCCAGCCTTTGAGAATCATCAGGTTAGCTTCGAGATCGATCTTCGACCAGTCGCGGTTCACTCCAACGTCCTTCGCCATCACGCCGGTCCGCGCAAAGTCCGGCGGCGGAATACGCTCTCGCACTTTTGGATCGGCATAGCTCGCGAGCCAGCTTTCGGTCTCCATGATATGGCTGTCGGCGTCGTTATAGACGCGCCCTTCGGCGTACGGCATACGGTCCTCCTGCTTATCTGGCTTTATTGAATATCGTCCCCCGCCCAATTCATCAAGGATTGAAGCGAGGCGCTCCTCTCTCCTTGCTCCGCTGGAAATCATCCTTTCGAGCGGTCAAAGCGTGACGAGGGGCGTATTCTTGTCCTATATTTTTGCTATGGGCCGCGCGCCTAGAATCTCAAGATTGCTCTGCCTGGCGCTTGCGCTGCTTTTTTGTGCGCTTTTCTTTGAACCTCAATGGATGGACTTCGCGAGTCCGGCGTTGGCGTTCGCCGGGTCCAGTTGGTTTGCATTATTTCTCGGGGTAGATCTCCACCTCATATATCTCGGAATAGCTATCTGGGCTGCATTTGCATGCCGGAAAGCTGACGGTCGAGCGCACCAACTGCTTCTGCTTTCCATTGTGGCAATAGCTGCTTTGGTTTTAGCCTCCGATTTTGCGGTTCGGTGGCAACCGCATTTCGCCTCGCTCCTCCATCTGCCGATTACCGTCCTTGCATACCTTTTCTCAGCGCTCGTAATTTTTGCCCTACTCCTGGATGTTCGCTCCAGGCGGCAATCCGCAATGGCTCTCGGTGGATAGTGCGACTTGCTAAACCTGCAGTTAGCGACTTGGCTTGACAATGCCGCACCCACCTAGTTAACGACATACCATCACGACCCGCAGCCGTGACGATTCCGATCCACGCCGCTGCCATGAGGTACTCCCAATGCCCCTCCCGCAGGAAATCAATCCCTTCAACAGCGAACTGATGGATACGCTTGTGAGCTCGTCCAGGATGGAATGGATTCCGATGGCGGACGATCCTAAGCGCGCTTTCTTGAAGATCCTCTGGACCGGTTCCGAATCCGGCACCTGGGCCGTCCTTTTGCGATGGCTCAAGGGTTACGTCGCGCCGCCGCACAAGCATTTAAGTGCCTCGCACACTTTCATCCTGTCGGGCAAGCTGCAGGTCCGTACCGGCGTCCTCAATGCTGGCGATTACGTCTACGAGGCGAACGGGATGGTCCACGGCGCCACCACCGCATTGGAAGACACCGAATACATCTTCATCTGCAATGGCCCGGTACTCTTCTTCAACGACGATCGCTTCACCGCGTATCTCGGCTGGGAAGAACTCCGCCGAATCCAAGCCGCTCACGATTTGGCGTCACCAGCGGCCAAAAAATCCGCCGCCTGAAAACTGCCCGGATAGGCCCCGGGCGTCGGCCTTTCGCCCAGGACTTGGGCTGGATCCGGGGCAATTCCCCGCCGCACGGTATCCGGCATCTTCCGCAGCCTGCCGGTTGGGAAAACTGATTCGGTTGCGTGGCGCGATTTTGTAGTAATAGGGGCAGCCGGGCCATTCGTAAATCATGCTGCGGCGATCGCCAACTATCGCCTCGTCCGCCGTCTCCTGCTGCGGGGAGGAATCGCCTTCTGACGCCGCGAGCGGCTGCGATCGAGCCGCGCAGCTATTCCAATTCTGCCCATACTCCGCGGCAAGCTTGGGGTCATTGATCACCAGCAGGTTTTCCGCATTCCGATGCTCTGCCGACCAGGTATAGTTAAAGCTGCCAGTAAGGACGGTCTCGCCATCGATGATCATGATCTTGTCGTGCATCAGTCCAGGCAGGGTGTCCACCACGACCGGGATGCCAGCCGAGGCAAGCCGGCCGGCCGCGGCCCGATCATCAGGGTCATCCTGAAGTTGGCTCTTATCAACAATAGCACGCACATCGACGCCGCGGTTCTTCGCATTGATTAGCGCCCTGACAATCTCCTCCGACGTAAGTGTGTACATCTGGATGAGAATCGTATTGCGGGAGCCGTCAATCTCTCGAATGACAGTCGCCAGCGGATCGCAGCCGCCAGCCGCCGGCGGTGCAAAGCACACCTCGATTTGCGCCGCGCGAACTGGAACCGCAGTCAATAACCCTGCCAAAAGAGCTATGGCTATTATCAGCGTGCGGTGCCTATGCCTCGGGTTCTCAGTCCAGACACTAAGATTGGAAATGCATCTTGCGGCCACGCAAGGTCCGCTCGCGGTCACTCGATCCGCACACGCGCGAGTACTCCCGCATGGTCGGACGCCCACCTCCCGGTCTTCGTCCGGGACCGCGGTTGATTCGCCACCAGCTTCGCACTGATCGGAGTTACTCGGCCGCGCATAAGTATCAAATCAATCCGTTCGGACAACGCCGCCGCGTCATTCATTAAGTCCGCAGGCTGGCAACACGTATTCCCCGGATCGCCCGGATTCATGCTCGCCCACGCATCCGTCAAGCCGCTCGCAATTAGATTGCCATAAGCCCGGGCATTCTCATTCGCAGGCGCGTCATCCGTTTTCTGATTCGCATTAGAATTGAAATCGCCAACTATGATTAGTGGCAGCTTCGTATCACAAGGCCCCGCGATCAACTCCGCCGCCTGCGCTATCTGGACCTGCGCGTCGTATGATTCCAAATGAGTATTGATGAAACGGAACTTCCGCTCATCTATCGCTGCGTCAATCGCAATCCAGCCGCGCGGCACCATCATCGCGCCCATCACTGGACTCGTGACTGGCATCAGCGCCGCGAAGTTTTCCAATTGAATATTGAAGGGCCGCACCTGTATTGCCGATTCACCGATCTTTAGCAGCACTGCGTCACGGTCGGTGATACGTACCTGTCGCCCTTCCGTATCGATCGGCGCCATCCGGTCCAGGTTGCGGCTAATCGCGACTGGCACATAGAACACTCCGAATGACTGGAGTGCTTGCAGGATCGATGACAGGAAATCATATTTCACCGTCATCGCCGAGGCCTTTCCAGCCGACCACTGCGCCGCCTCTTGCAGCGCCACCAGGTCCGGCGCCTCAGCCGCGATCAGTTCCGCGATCTTCTCAGCGCGTTCCGCGATCTCACTCGCCTGGACTTGCTCCCAGGCCACGGCCGCCGCGGCTACCATCTCCTCTTGCGACCGCGCGATGAAGATTGGCGCGAGCTCGGCGCCGAAATACAGATTCTGCGTCATTACGGTCACTGATGGCCCCAGACGCCCTTCCGTATCCCGGCTCATCCGATTGACCGGCCCCCGGCCTTAGTCACCTAGGCCATACCCGGCGGGTCGACGAACACCGCCGCCGCCAGCACCGTCGTCCATAGCCCGTCACGATCGCCAATTGCCGACTGCGTTATATTGCGCGTTTGGACAATCTTGTCCGACATCCGCCAGATATCCTTGCGCTCGTCGTAACTCACGTTCGGATCGAATTCGACCCCCAGGATTGTCGCCAGCATTGTCGCCGCCAGATCTTCGGCATAGTTGCCGGCCTTCTCATCCGTCTCGCCGAAGCTCTTATGTTCCGACAGGTAGCCATACTGGTTGCGATCTGCGGGAATCGCCAGCCCCACCGACGTCGCGATCAGCCGATGCGGCTCGTTGGTCGCGTTGTCATACATCACAGTGTAGACCACCTGCCCCGGACTCAAGGACTTTAGCCCTTCCTGAATCGGGATCACTTTGCATCCGGGCGGGAAGATCGAACTAACCCGCACCAGGTTGAATTCGGCGATTCGCGCGTCACGCAACGCCAGCTCAAACGAGGGCAGCTTCTCCTTATGCTTGCCGACGCCCTTAGTCAGGAAGATTGCTTTGCCGATAGGTCCCATGCACCCGTCTCCGCCCTCAGCCCGGTAACTCGGAGGACTTCAGTCTGCCCTGCCAAACTTACATATCTACTCTGTAACTCTACCCCTACAAGTCCGTCCTGAGCGATTGATTAGCGGCCAGTTTACGTGAAGCCTCTGTTATATCCATATCTGCCGCCTTATCTCGGCATGATTTTTCGAGCGATCTCTGGCCGAGATTTTCCCCAGCTTGCTCTCGATCATGTTGGCCTGGAGTTCCCAGACCGCTCGCCGCCCCTCGTCCTTGTCTATTCGAGCGGCTTGCCATCGATGCTACACTGCCTATGCCCACATCCCGGCCAGCAAGCCGCCATCCGATGGCTATATTGTGATTTATGTCTATATTGCCTGACGAACAGCTCCTTGATGCCTACTCCGAAGCGGTAATCCACGCGGTCGAACTCGTCAGTCCGGCCGTCATTAATATCGAAGCCCGCCGCCGCACCGAAAGCCATGCGAGCGGCGCTCATACCGGCTCAGGCTTCTGCTTCACGCCCGACGGCTACGTCCTCACCAACAGCCATGTCGTCCACGGGGCTGATTCGATTAACGTCACCCTCACCGACGGCCGCCGCCTCCGCGCTGACCTGATTGGTGACGACCCCGATACCGACCTCGCCATCATCCGCATCGCCGCCAACGATCTCTTCGCCGCAATTCTCGGCGATTCCCAGCAAATCCGCGTCGGCCAGCTTGCTATCGCCATTGGCAGCCCCCTCGGCTACCAGTCCTCGGTGACCGCCGGCATCGTCAGCGCTCTTGGCCGGTCGCTGCGCGCACAGTCCGGCGGCCTGATCGATAACGTCATCCAGACCGATGCCGCCCTCAATCCTGGCAATTCTGGCGGGCCACTGGTCAATTCGCGCGGCGAGGTCATCGGCGTCAACACTGCCACCATCGTCCCCGCCCAGGGTCTATGCTTCGCGATTGCCGTCAACACCGCCAAGCTGGTCGCCGGTCAGTTGATTACCCAGGGCCGCGTCGTCCGCGCCTTCATCGGGATGGCCGCCCAGAACGTCCCGCTCTCGGCCCGCGTCGCCCGCTTCCATAAGCTCGACAAACGCAGCGGCGTCCTGGCCGCCTCAGTCACGCCCGGCGGTCCGGCCGATCGTGCGGGAATCCGTGAGGGTGACGTCCTTGTCGGTTTCGCTAACAGTCCGGTCGGTGGCATCGACGATCTCCAGCGCCTTTTGACCGGCGAACGCATCGGCCAGCCGAACCCCGTCACCGTCCTTCGCGGCTCCGAAAAGCTCAGCTTTGAGGTCGTGCCCGAATCACGCCGTCCGCATCCCGCTTAACTTTTTTGTGCGCTATGCGATACCGCTTTTCAGTCGCCATCTGATGGCAAATCACTTCGCAAAAGCATCGTCGTCATGGTGAACCCAGTGCTGCCAGATTCGTAGCCATTGTATCGCTGCCCCTTATTCTATTTTGCATTGCCACGATCGTTTATTTTGCAATAGAGGCCGTTCGCGTCGCCCTGCTTCTTGAGCTAATTCTTCATTGATTGCTGGACTTTTGCCCGGCATATTTTCTGCTCAACTGAAGTGTCATGCTGGACTTTATCTTTTTAGCGAGTACCGTCACGTTCTTCGCGGTCGCACTCCTCTACGTCAGAGGTTGTATGCGCTTATGAGTACCGGCGAACTAATCATGGGTATCATCATGGCGGTCGGATTAACCGCCTATCTCGTCTATGCGATGCTGCGGCCGGAAAAATTCTGAATAAGAACCCTGAGTTCTGAGTAAGAACCCTGAGGTAGCTGCGTGATTGGCAATATTCTCATTCAACTGACTATATTTTGCGTGCTGGTGACGCTGCTGAGTATTCCGCTCGGCCTCTATATGGCGCGCGTCTTCACCGGGGAACACACCTTCCTCGATCCCGTGATGAAGCCAGTCGAGCGCCTCATCTACCGTATCTGCGGAGTCAATTCGGCCGAGGAACAGACCTGGACGGAATATGCCGTTGCGATGCTGCTCTTCAGCTGTGCCGGCATGCTTCTCCTCTATGGTATCGAGCGCCTGCAGTACTACCTGCCGTTCAATCCTCAGGCCATGAGCGCGGTTGCACCCGATCTCGCCTTCAACACCGCCGCCAGCTTCACCACTAACACTAATTGGCAAGCCTACAGCGGCGAAACGACCATGAGCTATTTCACTCAGATGGCCGGGCTCGCTTTTCATAACTTTGTCTCGGCCGCCGCCGGTATCGCCGTTGCTATCGCCGTGATTCGCGGTTTCGTCCGCCGCAGCGCCAAGACCCTCGGCAATTTCTGGATCGACCTGACACGCACTATCCTCTGGATTTTGCTCCCCGTCTGCGTTGTCCTCACCATCGTCCTGGTGTGGCAAGGTGTCCCCGAGAATTTTAGCGCCTATCGTCAAGTCAAGACTGTCGAAGGCGCCCAGCAGACTATCCCCGGCGGACCCGTTGCCTCGCAGGAAACCATCAAGGAATTAGGCACCAACGGTGGCGGCTTCTTCAATGCCAATTCCGCTCATCCTTTCGAAAATCCGACGCCCCTCACGAACCTGATCGAAATGGTCTTGATCTTCGCAATTGGCGCCGGCCTCACGCATACCTTCGGCGCGATGGCTGGTGACCGCCGCCAGGGGTGGGCGCTCTTTGCCACCATGGGCATTCTCTTCCTCGCCGGTGTCGCCATCTGCATTTACTGCGAGCAGCGTGGCAATCCCAACTTCGCCGCGATGGGCATCAATCAAACGGCCAGCGCCTCCCAAAGCGGCGGCAACATGGAGGGCAAGGAGGTCCGTTTCGGTATCGTCGACTCCGCCACCTGGGCGACTATTACCACTGATACCTCATGCGGCGCCGTCAACTCGATGCACGATAGCTACACGCCGCTGGGCGGCTTAATCCCGCTGCTTGATATGCAGATCGGCGAAATCATCTTCGGCGGTGTCGGCTCTGGCCTCTACGGCATGCTCGTGATGGCCGTCCTGGCAGTTTTCATCGCCGGCCTCATGGTCGGCCGCACCCCAGAATATCTCGGCAAAAAGATCGAAGGACGCGAGATGAAACTCGCGATGCTCTTCATCTTGATCTTCCCCGCGGTCATTCTGTTGCCGGCCGGCGTTGCCGTCGTGATCAAGCCCGGCCTCGCTGGCATCTCGAATCCCGGCCCTCATGGCTTTACGCAAATCCTCTACGCCTATACCGAAGCCAGCGCCAATAACGGCTCGGCCTTCGCAGGCCTTAACGCCAACACGCCCTTCTATAACGTTACCCTCGGCTTCGTGATGCTCTTCGGGCGCTTCATGATGAAGATTCCGGTGCTAGCGATGGCGGGCTCGCTGGTAACCAAGCGCACCGTCCCCCCGAGCGCCGGCACCTTCCCGACTAACGGGCTGATCTTCGTGGTCCTGCTGATCGGCATAATCCTGATCGTTGCCGCCCTCACCTTCTTCCCCGCCGACGCGCTCGGGCCCATCGTCGAGCATCTCGCGATGGTCAAAGGCCAGCTCTTCTAGTTCGCCGGGTAGGAGTATTCGGCGCTTCCTAGCACTCACTTAGTAATGGTTCGACTTGCTTACTAGCGGAACGTTCAGGTTTTATGGCTACTGCGACTCCTTTGTGGGAAAAAAACATAGTAATGAATGCGCTGTGGGATTCGATGCGCAAATTCGATCCTCGCATTCAGGCGCGTAATCCCGTCATGTTCGTCGTCGAGGTGACTGCGCTGGCCGTCACCATCATTCTCTTTCGTGACTTTTTCGAAGGTCACACCCATATAGCCAGTTTCGAGCTGCAAATCGCAATCTGGCTATGGTTCACCGTTGGCTTCGCAAATTTCGCCGAAGCGATGGCCGAAGGACGCGGCAAGGCTCAGGCCGATAACCTCCGCAGAACCCGCACCGAGACCCAGGCTACGCTGATCAAGGAAGGCAACGAGAT
>DATJUF010000066.1:0-5313 GCA_035502655.1 Binataceae bacterium (SeqCode) | reverse complement strand
CATCGGCGTCTTCGCTGAGTACATCATCTCTCAGTAGTATTTAGCTGTCTGCTAAGCGAGTGTATAGAATGGCGCGCACAAAAATAAGTGGATGAGCCGGCCAAGCAAGTTCATCATCTTGCTCTAATTTGGGGAATGCTTATCAGAGTTGGGCCAAGGCGAGGAAGGCCACGCGCAGCTATTCGCTTTCTCCGCGGCCTTGGTGAAGAGGGCTTGTCAGCCGGGGCACTTCCGGGAAGTGCAATAGTGGAAATGGCATTGGCCCGAATTGGCTTTTCCAAATCCTGGTGGCAACTCTCTAATCGCATTGTTTGACTATGCGCTTACATACTCGCCTGGGCAGTTTGTTTTTGATTTTGATGATCGGCCTGGAGCGATGCCCTAATAACGCATAGTGGAAGGATGATGCAGCGCAGCTTGGATGATTCATCTGCGGTTATGAATCGCTGTGGCGGCCCGCGCTGCTGCTTCGTGACACGCGTAGCAGCTTATGAGAGAGAACTATCCACCCTTGCTGAGATCAAGAGGAAATATGATCCGGATGGATTGTTTTTCGTCCATAGCAGAGTTGGCTCGGAGCAGTGGAGCGCCGACCGGTTGACCGGCTTGGCGGCTAAGCTGGGTTGAAGAGAGCAGAGGCAGGGGCTGGCGGCGCGAAGCGCGCCGCCAGCCCCTGCCTCTGCTCTCGCCGCGCTGATCGGAACCGCAAAGGGCGGGGGACGCGGCCTGTGGCCGCGTCCCCCGCCCTTTGCATGAGAATGGCGTAGAACACGCCGCTAATCTCCCTCCAGAGTCAAACTCAGACGGCGTCAAGAATTGACCATACGGCAGCAATCGCCGTACGTCCTGCCCGGAGCGCCAGCCGTTGATCGTCCGCATTCTCGCAGTGACGTTTGACCATCTGCCCGACGGCCCTTGCGTGATGAGGGTCAGCTTCGCGATGGACGTTAAAGAAGCGCAAGCCCTCCTCGCCGCTAATGCCATAGAAGCGGCGAAGTCCGTCAATCTTGGCCTCGGCGACCGCAGGAATCTGGGACTCATAAGCGTAGAGCGCGGCGAGTCCGGCAGGTAAAGGCTGGTCCTGCGTCAAGTGGGTAAAAGTATCCACCAGCAAACGAGTGGCGGGTAGTGCCCTAGCGGAGAGAACGGCCGTGCGGGGAACGCCTAGCGCTTCGGCAAAACGCAGCCACAGCTCGGGATGGTTCTCGGATCCGCGCTCTTCGTCAATGAGATTTTCGAGCAGCGCTTGGCGGGTCGAAAGATCGCTGCAACGTGTGTGAATGCCGCTCAAGTAGCGCGGGAAGGCGGCAACGTGCTGATAGTATTGGACCGCATAGTTGCACAGCCGCTCGAGTGGCAGAGTGCCGGCGGTCCATTGCTGGTAGAAGGGATGCTTGAGCAGGCTCATCTCCGCAGTGAGGGAATCGAGCGCTGCGACAATCTGGCTTTCGGAAGGCATAGCAAAACCTCATCATTACTCACAGTGCACGCATTTTACCGGTTAGCGAAGCTCAGGGAAATGTTAACCGAGAGCTGTGGCAATGCGAATCACGAAAACTAAAACAGGGGAACTCCAGCAAGCCTCGGCAATGCTGGCATTCCGGGATTGCGGCTCCGGGGCGAGATGCCTACGCACGTGCGCGCTCGTAGCGATCGCGCAATTCGAGATTGACTCGCAGCACTTTGATCACGGGGCAGGAAGATAATACTCAGAACTATTGATTGAGCGGTGCCCTTGCGTAGGTGGTATTCCACTTGGATTGACGGGACTCGAGTTTCGCGGCTTCCTCGATCAGGGACTTCCGATCGAATGTAAGAATCAACAGCAGCGGCTCCGTTGCCGAAGCAGGGTCCTTCTCGATGACGCGGGGGACGTCCATCGAAAGGTAGGATACATTCGAAGCAAGTGCGCCGTATTCAGCAACCAGCGGTTTGAGCACAGTATACGGGGCCACAACGCCAACCGCGATATGTACCTTATCGATTGCAGTGAGGAGAATATCACTCTGAAGCGGAGAAGTTCCCGGATCGGAAAACAGCATATCCTGGCTAATCCAGCCGGATGGGAGCAGATTAGCCTCCGCCGCATGCAGCGGACTCAGATCGGCCGGATCGTATCCGTCCTGCACGTAGAGCGCGGCCGCCTTCAGGATTACCGGCAAGCGCTGATCTTCCTCGGCTGATTTCAGGTCAATCACATTCACTCGATTTTTCGTGGCGAGCCATTGTGCAGGTGTCCGGTACAGTAAAACACCACCTTCCTGAACGGGTGTCACGCCGAGCGAAGTGAGCCACTGATGCCACAGTATCGAGTCGTGGCCGGAAATGGGCGCGCGGCTCCAGGTTCTTGGTGCGAAACGCCAAGGGAGATACTGCCAAGTGCAATTGCAGTCCTGTGCGACGATAACGGCCTTTACGCCGTATGCCGTGAGAAAGTCCTTGAGCTGGGAGCCAACGCCGGGAATATCCGCGTTCTGCAGCAGCGCGTCCATTATTGGCCAATTTTCAAACTCCATCGGAGCCATCGGAAATCCGGTCCAGCCCTGGACCATATTGAAGTACATATTTGAAGCCGCCTGCCATAGCATCGTGTCGCCGTTCATGCCGTATGGAAGGATGATCACGTTTTCGCGCGGCGAGAGGTAGCGCTTATACAGTCCGCCCGAGAAGAATTCCGGAATGCCGGTTTCCACGGTCCAATAAGTTGCCGACAGATTCGGCAACAGGAAGAGTATAGTCAGTCCGGCTATGGCAGTCTTTGCGAGCGGGCGCGCGTCAAGGCTGCTCAGCCACAGCGACGCCATCATAGCGAGGTCAAGAAACGCATAGAGCATGAAGCGGGCGGGCAGCGCCTTCTGAATAAATGGCAGGTAGGTGAACGGCGCCCAAAGTAATGAGATCCGCGTGTTCCAGTCGAGAAGGTGCAACCGCGGTCCAAGGGAAAGCACCAGAATGATAGCCAGCAGATCAACCATCAGGTGGTAGCGCGTTTCATGCCAATTACTCAATGCGAAAAGTATAGCGATTATGATCAGCGGCGGACTGAGATAACCGCCACTTTCCATTAGCCCGCCGCTATACAAAGTGGAAATATGGCTGAACCATGGAATCCGCCCAAGTTCATTCAACGGACTAGGAATGAAGAAATTGATCGGGTCAATTGAAAATGCATTGGCAGACATGATCTCTGCGCTCCGTGTCCGGTGAGCGAAGAGAAATATGAGGTAGGGAGTGAGGACGGCCAAAGTGATCGCGAAGCTCAGTGCGAGCGGCCCGATCATCTGCAGCAGGCGGCGCCTTTCATCTCCTTCATACATCGCAATTGCGATTAGCAGCGCCAGCCCGCCGAAGAGGCTCATGGTGGCGAATGTTTCAATGAAGCAGAGAAATTCAGTAACCAATAGCAAGGAAAGCAAAACTACAAAGGCCGGCGATCGGATGCGCCGGCCGAACCAAAGAATCGCTAGATACAAGGCCAATGGCACCGGAAACACCAGCGCGTCGTTGAGGTTGCCATAGGTTTTTCCAAGCATGTGAGCGGAGAATGCGAAGATGAATCCGCCGAGGATTGACGGCCAATATGATCGCGAGACCAGGCGGCAAACCATGAATGCGGCCCATCCGGCCAGCGCAGGGCACAACAGGCAAAGCAGGTTGAACGTCGCGACGAGTCCGAACTTGGCTGTCAGGGGATAGGCGAGCAAGCTAGGCAATGGAATCGAAGCGGACCACGCAATGTTAACGCCACTCGGCGGCCAAATGATACGTGGATGAAACGGATTCAGGTGATGGGCAATCGCGTACGGCCACCATCGCAGGTACCACATGAACTGGCTGGGATCGGCTCCACTGCCAATGTAGCGGCCAGACCAATCACCGATCAAAGAACGCCCGAAAGTCAGGACTGACACCGCTAGGTAGATTAGAAATGGGGCGGCGCCGAGCCGATCGTAGTCTGCACCGCCGTTAGATCCAGGTACTCGATTATCTGTTATGGAAGCTTCGCTCCCAGGAGTCATTGAGACTCCTCTTGCATGATTCTTTTTAACTCTTCGAGGCCTTCGTCAAATGAGATACGCGGAAGCCATCCCAATGCAGCCGTAGTCCGCGAGATATCGGCCAGTGTCACTTCGGCGTCGCCAGCGCGCCGTGGTGCAAAGATCTGATTAGGGGAGATGCGGTCAGCAAGCTCCTTCACGGAAATGTTGACGCCGCTTCCAACGTTTAAGACTTCTCCACGCACGGAGCTTTCGTAAGCAGCAATGTTGCAGTCGGCGACGTCGCGTACCTGGATAAAATCGCGCCGCTGTCCGCCATCACCATGGATCTCGAGTGATTGGCCATCGCGCCATCGGCGGAGAAAAATTCCGAGCACCAGGGCGTAGGAGCCGGTCTCGGGCTGGCGCGGTCCGTAAACGTTGAAGTAACGGAGAATGATCGTTGGAAGGCCGAGCGCGCGATCGAACAGCCGGCAATACTCCTCGCCGGCGTACTTGCTGAGCGCGTAGAAGTTGAGCAGGTCCGGCCGCATCTGCTCGCGATGAGGCCCCGGCTGATTGCCATAGTAGGTCGAGGAGCCGCTATAGATAAATTTGCGGACGCCTGCTGCACGCGCGGCGATCAGCATGTTCTGCGTGCCGACAATATTCTGCTGGGTACATTCCTCGATCGCGTCAAGCGACGGCGCCGCCCGCGACATCGCCGCGGCATGAAATACTCCGCTGACGCCGATGCAGGCGCGCCCGCACGTTTCCCGATCGGTAATGTCGCCCTGGAGGAACTCCGCGGCGGACGGCACCCATTTCGCCTTGCCGTAGATCAGATTGTCGAGCACCCGTACGCGGTAGCCGCGATCGAGCAGGCGTTCGGCGAGGCAGCTGCCGATGAATCCAGCGCCGCCAGTAACCAGCATCAACTCACCGCTCATGCCCGATCCCTGCGCCCCTCAGCCGCGGCTTGTTCTTGCGCGATCATCTGACGGACGAATTGCAGATCGTCAGGCGTGTTGACTCCACGCGCCTCGCGCGGATCAGTCACGGTCAGCGGCTTCACGGACCATCCGGCCGACGCCAGATACGGGAGAAATGGAAGAAAGTTCATTTCGCCGGTCCCAGGTCCTGCCCGCATTTGACTAGTGAGATAGTGCATCCATGCGTCGTGCAGGCCCTCGACTGAGAGCGCAAAGGTCCCCACGTCGCCGTATCCGTTCGGGGTGCAGGCGTCGCCTTCGCGGCTTTGGCGTACTGACTCGAGGCAGCCTTCGCCGCTGAAAATATACTCAACGTAAGGATTAGGTAATCGGATTACTGGCAA
>DATJUF010000065.1:0-6719 GCA_035502655.1 Binataceae bacterium (SeqCode) | reverse complement strand
CGTTGTCCCCTTTTGCCCCCAATGGGGACGGGATACCGGGACATGCCGTGGTGCCCTATGGCGGACTAAGTGGCACTAAAAGCCAGTAAAATCAATGAGAATCGTGGTTTAGCGGTGCCCCCAAACGCATCACGAAATGTCAATTAGAATCCCACTCCCTCCGCCATTGGCAGCCGATTGTACGCTGCGGTAGCCGTGACTGCGACATGTCAGGCGACGGAGGCGGGCTCGGGATGGAGACGAAAGCCGAGCGCCCGAATGACCTTCAGGACAGTAGCGAATTCCGGATTCCCATCGCTGCTCAGCGCCTTGTAGAGCGCTTGCCGGGTCAAGCCGGTTTCCTCGGCGAGTTGAGACATGCCGCGCGCGCGTGCGACCACGCCCAGCGCATCGGCGATCTCGCCAGCGTCGCCATCCGCGAAGGCGCCGTCGAGATAGGCAAGCATCGCTTCAGGGCTGTCCAGGTAGGCGGCCGGATCGAACGGCCGGGTCTCGATTGTCATTTTCATACCTCCTTCGCCAGCTTCAGAGCCAAGGCGATGTCTTTAGCCTGAGCACTCTTGTCGCCGCCGCAGAGCAAGACGATCAGAAGACTCCTGCGCTGCACGTAATAGACCCGGTATCCGGGGCCATAATGGATACGAAGCTCGCTGACGCCTTCGCCAACCGGCTTTACGTCGCCGGGATTGCCGAGCGCCAGGCGGCGCACCCGACGAGCGACCTCCGCTTTGGCCCGAGCATCTCGCAGGCCGGAGAGCCACTCGGAAAAAGTCCTGGTCTCGCGGACCTCGATCATATGTAAACTATAGGAGACACCTGTTGCCCCGTCAACTATGGGAGACAGGGCAAGCCCCGGAGTTCATAGGGCCACGGCGTAGACATAGTGCTCATCATCGTCGGTCGCGGTCCGCCAGTTTCTCTCCTATCTATTTGATATTACTATTTTTTGGTCGCCGTCTATCGCACCTCTTTCTGATGCTCCGGCAAAGCGCACCCGCCGACGGCACGCGGCCCGGGCCGCTCATCGTGCGGGCAGTGAACTTAGTGATCTTCCGGCCCTAGCCGCTCTATGCCTTCGCCGTGATCTATGCCTTGCTCTTCATCTATGTCTTCGCCTTCAGGTTGCTCGTCCCGCCGGCGTGGCCATGGCGGCGCTCACCATGAACGACTGGGCTGAGCAATGCTTCGATGGAACGCAAATCAGCCTGAGCGCGCATCAGATGTCGAGTATGCGTGCGACGGAGCGAATGCTGCGTGGAGGGATATCGCCATAGGGCCACGGAAGGATGAGAACGAGATGACTTGAGGAGATGAGCATGAAGAGCTCTATCGCGCAGGACGAAATGAAGACAGCGCAGAAGCAAGATGCCACCGATGTATCACCGGAAAAGGTTCTTTGCCTCAATATGATCGTCAAGAACGAAATGACGAATCTCGATCGCTGCCTGCGATCAGTGGCCGATCATATCGGTTGCTGGGTAATCTGCGATACCGGCTCGTCAGACGACACACAAAAATTTATCCGCGACTTTTTCGGTGCACGGCAAATTCCGGGAGAGCTTCACAGCTTTCCGTTTGTCGATTTTGAGCAGGCTCGAAATGCGGCGCTCGACTGCGCCTACGCCTCGCCCCTTGCATACGATTATCTGCTCCTCACTGACGCGGACATGGAATTGGTTGTCGAAGATAAAGAGTTCAGAACCAAACTTGAGGCGCCTTGCTATGACGTATTGCAACGCTCCGATATCAGCTATTGGAATCCTCGCCTCGTACACCGCAATTCTGGTGCGCGTTATCGCGGCGTAACCCACGAATATCTGGACGTGCCTCGCAGTGGCAGCCAGCAGCTGCTTGGTATCTGGTTCAAGGATCACGCAAGCGGAGCCAATCGCATCAGCAAGTTCGAGCGCGACATACGGCTCCTGCTTCTGGGCTTGAAGCAGGAACCGGAAAATCCACGCTATTGGTTCTATCTCGCCCAGTCATACAGGGATGCCGGCCGCATTTCGGAGGCGGCGGAAGCCTACGCCAAGCGCGCGGCAATGGGTGGCTGGGACGAAGAGGCATGGTACGCACAACTCCAGGAAGCACGCTGCCTCCGAGACCTCAAAGACGAGGGCGGCTTCCTGCGTCAAGCGCTGGCGGCTTTCAATCAGCGCCCGCACCGCGCTGAGCCGCTTTACGACCTCGCGCGCTTCTACCGCGAGCACGGCATGAACGAAGCTGGCGCACTGTTCGCGGAAGCCGGTCTTGCGCTTCGCCCACCTGAGGGAGATGTCCTTTTCATCGAAGACTTTGTCTATCATACCGGCTTGAAGGAGGAGTACTCGATCGCAGCCTATTATTGCAAAAACCCGACACGCAGAAAGTACGGGTTCGCAACATGCAACTGGTTGGCGCTTAATCGCGATGTTCCTCCGCAGTCACGCATGCTGGCACGGCAGAACCTCCAATTTTATATTGAACCTTTGGAGAAACTTTTACCTTCTTTATGTGTTCACCGCATCGGCTTCGTCGCGCCCGAAGGATATCATCTGACAAATCCATCGGTCGCTCGGCGCGGCGATGAGATCATCATGATCCAGCGCTCTGTGAACTTCATTCTTTCGGAGGATGGCCAGTACAGCACACCGCAGGGAGAGCCCGTCAATACCCGCAATTTTCTCGTTCGGCTCGATGCAAATCTCGATATCCTGTCTTCGTCGGAAATCATACGCCCGGACGATCTGCCGGCGCCGGCCTTTGATCTCGTTCAAGGGTTCGAGGATTCAAGGCTGTTCGCTTGGCGCGACGCGCTCTGGTGCATATCGACCGTGCGCGAGCTCACGCCGGAGGGAAGGTGTGAGCAGGTGCTGGCGCGCATCGACGAAGACGATCCGCAATTCTGCCGGCTGGTTGACTGGCGGGTGCTCAAAGCCGAGGTCCCGCCACAGGACGAGAAAAACTGGATGCCGCTTGTCGCGGACGAGAGGCTGCTCTTCATCCGCCTTTGCGACCCGACCCACGTGGTGGATGAGGCGGCGCGCACATTGGCATTGGTTGAGCCTGCCGTCGTTGCTGAGGATTTCAGAGGTGGTTCGCAGGCTGTCGAATTCGAAGGGGGACGGCTTGCCGTCATCCACGAAGTGTTGGGTGGCGCCCATGAGGGGCAACGTGTCTATCACCATCGCTTCGTCTGGTTCGATGCGGCCAATGCCCTTGAGGCTGTCAGCCGCCCCTTCCATTTTCACGGAAAGGGAGTGGAGTTCGCCGCCGGGCTTGCCTGGCACCCCGATGGCAGGCGTCTGCTCATTTCCTATGGCGTAGCTGATCGTGAGGCATGGATCGCTGCCATCGATCCTGGCGAGGTACGCCCGGCGCTCATCGCCTGCGCGAACATGGCATCGGCATAGAGCCTTTACGGTGGGTTAGGGGCAGGCTGCCCGGGCCTCGCGGGCACCCGGCCCTTCGATGTTCTCACCCTTTCAGCACCCCTGTCGTCCATTCGGAAATCGGACCAAGCGGGCTACCGTGGCCGCTCTCCTTCAAAGCCACGACCTCGCGCCCTGCGCCACCTGAGATGAACCATCCGCCAAACGGAGCGGGTTCCATTCCGCTTCAGGATCCGCAATCATTGCGCAATATAAAAGAGGATCGCCCAACTTCCATCCCAGTCCCTTTGAAACAGAGCCCGTTAACCATGCTGACCCCTGACTCCAAAAGCTTGTTCGATCTTGAGGCCGACACCACCTTCCTCAATCACGGCGGCTACGGCGTAACGCCTTCGAAAGTCAGGGAAACCCGTGCCGGAAAACTGAAAGAACTCGAAGCAAACCCGACACGATTCCTCACCCACGACTTTTCGCAGGCATGGCACGCCATCGCCATGTCCATCGCTGAACGTTTCTCTGTTCGCAAGGAAGACATCTCACTCGTCGAGAACGTCACCGATGGAGTGAACGCTGTCTCGCGATCTTTTCCTCTCACCGCAGGCGACGAGATACTCACAACCTCATTGGTCTGCGGCTCCGTTCGTCAAGCCGCTATATATATCGCAAGCTGGCACGGCGCACAGATCGCAGTCGCGCCATTACGTTTTTCGAATCCGGACCCTCAGAAGTGCATCCATGCTGTTGAAAAGGCAATCACCCGCCGAACCAAGCTCGCCATTCTCGACCACATTACGTCCCGTACGGCACTGGTGCTGCCGGTGGCTGAAATGGCGAGAGCCTGGCGTGACCGCGGCGTAGCTGTTCTGGTGGATGGCGCGCATGTCCCTGGCGAGGTGGCCTTTGACCTCAAAGCCATTGGTGCCGATTGGTACGTCGCCGACTTGCGCAAGTGGTATTCTGTTCCACGTGGATGCGGCTTCCTTTGGGCCGCCCCACAAAGGCAAGCAGGACTTGTACCGGCAATTCTATCTTCGCATGCAAGCAGACGATTCCCCGGGAGCTTCGAGTGGGCCGGCACGCGTGACCCGACACCCTGGCTCTCGATTCCGGAATCCTTCGATTTCATGGATTGCCTTGGTGAAGATGCTGTCCGGGCCCATAACCATAGCCTGATTCGGGACGCGATGGCTCTTCTTGCGAATGCCTGGAAGGTAAATATCGGTACCCGAATTCGATGATCGGAAGCATGGCGCTTGTCCCCTACCGGATGGGGTTTCTTTCGGACCCGATGAGGAGGGACGAAGGCAGTTCGAGCAACGCTCGTGGCATTCTCACAAAATCGTGACAAGTTCTTGCTGTCCCAAAGGGAAAAGGATTTGGTTGCGCATTTCGTCCTAGATATACAATGATATCGGTGACTATGGGAGACTTGCCGACGCGATCATCACCATGACGCGGAAGTCGGCCACTGGGAATATACAAAGCTGCAACTGAGGACGCTCCGACGACACCGTTACGAAAGATAAAGAAGCAAGGGAAGGGCGGCGCCATGATGTCCGACTGGCTCGAGGAAAAGGCTGCAGGAGAGAACTGCATGCCCAAGGCCGCCAGAGAGGGAATGTCGCTCGTGACTCATCCGCGGACAACCGAGACTGGCCGCGACGATACCCGATCGCCTAGCTTCATTGCAGACATCCCATAGCATGCTTGCGGGCGGACGATGGAACAATTCAACCGCATCTACGAAAAAAATGAGTGGGGCTATGGCTCGGGTGTAGGGTCACTGCCGCTCAACAACATCGAATACATCAAGTTCGTACAGAACTTCCTTGTTCGCAACAAAATTACCTCTGTGGTTGATCTCGGATGTGGAGACTGGCAGTTCTCTCGATTCATCGATTGGTCGGGCATCGATTACACCGGCTTCGATATCGTTGAAAACGTGGTATCGAGCAATCAGCGCGCATTTGCTCGCTCCAATATACGGTTCCGAGTCTTCACGAGTATCGAAGAGGTGCAGGAGGCAGACTTGCTTCTGTGCAAAGACGTCATGCAACACCTGTCTAACCGGACAGTTCAGGGCTACCTTCGCGGGCTCAAGACCCGCTTCAGGTACCTGCTCATCACCAATGACGAGTGGCCGACTGCTCCAAACCGCGAGATCGCCGACGGCGATTGGCGCCCGATCAGGATCGATCAGCCGCCCTTCTCCGAGAGCGCGCCCGTGGTCCTGACATGGACCATCACATGGGGCGGTTGGAAACCAACCGTGAAATCGACGTCACTGATAATTGGAGCTCGTGCTGACGGCATAGCTGCGCCACGCGAGTCGCCGTGAGGCCCGTTGCACATAATGACCGCGCCGCACGCCATCGAACCAAAGTTCCGCGCAGCCCGGTCTGAAACGGGCGGCGACAGTCCACGAATGACTGTGCGGAGTTGCGCCATTCAAGCCCCGATGGCACCCAATTTTAGCCATTGGTTTCGCGGCATTTCAGATGCCACCGGCGTCGACCAAACTGCGATGGCCGTCCCTAGTATCCTGCCCCTGAACCGCCTTCGCATTTCAGGGACCAGCAGGCCACTGAAAACAAAGAGCCAGTGTCCCGATGCATGATGACGATATTTACGAGTCGGGACACTAGGAGACGTGAGATGGACACCACGCTGGTTAACCCATGTCACCGTCGCAACCGCCAGCACAGCAAATCAAACGCGCGCTCAATCGGGCGGTGGTTAGATAGAGCACGAGGGCCGGCAACGACCGTGGGTGGGATTCGCGTGCCTCGGCAGCGACGGCACACTAGGATAAATTGGGCAAAGCAGCTATCTTGGCCTCGGAAAAGCTCGATATGATTGATCTGCCATCGATGTATTTGATCAATCTCGACCGTAGCGTCGAACGCCTCCATCTCTTCAGAGAACGTAATGGCCATCTTCCAAACGTGATCCGTGTGGCAGCCGCCGACGGCCGCGAGCTAGACCGCGATGCATTGCTACGGTCGGGCTACATCACCGGTGATCTACCCTACGGACCAGGCGCGCTCGGTTGCGCCATGTCACACCTGAGGCTCTGGGAGATGGCAGCGTCCCAAGATAAAAGCATAACTATCTTTGAAGACGATGTCATAGTCTCCTATCAATTCGAAAAGAAAGCACTGGAAGTGTTGTCGAACATGCCTGACGATTGGGCGATCATTCAATGGGGCTACCTCTTCCATCCACTGTTTCTTTGGGTGAACCTGGGCATTTCGAAAGCTAAGCTGCTTGGTTATGGGGCCAGACGCTATGCCGGACCGGAAGGGCTTCGCAGACTCCACACCGAAGAAGTCTCCGCACCCGTACGGC
>DATJUF010000064.1:0-7838 GCA_035502655.1 Binataceae bacterium (SeqCode) | reverse complement strand
CATACAACGCTGCGTGGTTAATCGTCACCCCTTTTGAAATTGATCCGCCGCTATTTTTGCTCTGCACGCTCTCATCTTGTCCCGCGAAATGGGCCAAGCTTGAGATTTCGCGAGGAGCCTCGGCAGCTACTGGGGAGTCATGCGAGGCCGTGGATTTTCGCGAAGGGATCCCGCCGGATCGCGATGCCATTCGTATTCCATCGCGATGGCAACGGTGCTGGCAACCTCGGCGCTGACGAGACGTGAAATAAGTGCCAGAGCCATATCGATCCCGGCTGAGACGCCGGAGGAAGTCGCAAACTTGCCATCCTCGACCCACCGCGCTTGCCTGATCCAATTGACGGCAGGTCCCTGGCTGGTGACCCATGCAAAGGCGCGCTTATTCGTGGTCGCGCGCAGGCCGTCGAGGAGGCCGGTGCGGGCAAGCAGCGCAGCCCCGGTGCATACCGAGGTGACAATTGTGGCGTCGGTGCTGCGGGCGCGGAGCCATGCCAGCAATGTGGGATTGCCCACTTCGCGGCGGGTGCCAATACCGCCGGGGACCAAGAGCATATCGAGATGAGGTGCGGTGTTGAATGAATAATCAGCGATGGCGGCAGGTCCCTGCGCGCTCGCGATCGCGCCGGCCTGGGCTGCGACGGTCAGGAGTTTGAAGGTGCCATCGAGATGATTACTCCCGTAGGCCTCACATGGGCCGAAGACGTCGAGGAGTTCAAAGCCCTCGAACAACACAATTCCAATCGTCAGTGGCAACGGCATGGTATTTAGGGAGCTACTTCAGGAGTTGCCGTACAGCCTTTAGTAGGGAGCGGCTAGTTCGCGAAGCCCTTATAGCATTGCGCGGATCGAAAATGCCTTCCACTTCTGCGTATGACCGTGCATTTCAATCACTCGGGCAGCCCTCCAGAGGCTTCCAGTGCCTGCTGCGAAAACACACCTTACCGGCAATTCCGTTCTCCGTAATTATTGCCATATTTTCAGGCGTCACTATAGCTGACTGGGCGGATCGAGCAGCAGCCGGCGGGCTTCAGCGGTATAGACGCCTGGTACCTCATAAAGAATCAGTGGCGGCTCGATCTGCACCTCAATGCCGCCGCGTTTGCGCGCTTCAATCAGGATCGTCGTGGCGGGCCGATCAACATAGGGATGGACAAAGCGCAGCCGCTTGGGTTCGAACTGATGTTTTTGCAGCGTCGCAATCAATTCGGCAGCGCGAGCGGCGGTGAAGACTAAGGCGGCGCGGCCACCGTCTTTACAATAGCGGCTGGCGGCACGAATAAAAGCATCGAGAGTCGCGTGACTTTCGCCACGGGCGGCGCGGCGGGCCGGGTTGGGACTGGCGCGGCCAGTGGCAATCGCGCGATAGGGTGGATTTGCAACGACGGCGTCGAAGGAGCCAGGCGTCAGGGAGCGAATCATGCGGTGGCGCAGATCGGCGTGCAGCGCGGCCACATGATGGCAGTTATTCAGTGCAGCGTTGCGGATGATCAACTCCACCAATTCGGCGTGAAGCTCGAGGGCAGTGATGTGGCGCGGATGGCGCGTCGCGGCGATCGTAATAGAGATGACGCCACATCCGGCGCCAAGTTCCAGCACGCGATCGCGCGGGCGTATATCGGCGAAGCGCGCCAGCAGAATCGAGTCGATAGCGAAACGATAACCGTTACTGGGCTGCGCGATAGTCAGCGCACCCCCGAGGATTGTATCGGCCGTTGCTTCGAGGATATTGGAAGCCATGGATGCGGCTGAAAAAGGACAACGTTATGCCAAGCTATTCCGGCGGGCGGGCAATTTTCTCAGTAAAGGCAATGTAGCGCGCGCAATCGAAGTGCTGAAAGACGGGCAGGCGCTGGCAGAACAATTAGGTGACGCATCGATGGCGCGCAGGTACGCGGATGAGATCGAACGGGTGGGCAGTCCGCCGCTCACTGAGTAACGGTGCAAAGGCACAGCACTGCCTGGGACATTATGGCTATCGAATTGAATCATAGTTTGGTTTGCTGACGCGCCGGCTCGGCCCTTGACGGCGGGACGATCGTACTTACTTTCTAGCCATGAGGTTTGCACAGTAAGCATAGGCAGAGGGCAACTGGGCAACTCAAGATTTTATATGAATCCGGTGCACAACTGGAGGGAGAGTTTGATGGAAGTTCGTTTTGAAAATGGCTGGAACGGGCATAACTGGATGGCGGACCGCATGAATGGCTGGATGCGCGAAGTGAATAATGTTCCGCGTTATATTGCGCCGCGTGCGGACGTGACCGAGGACAACGACGCATATCACTTCTATGTTGAGATGCCTGGCCTGAAGCACGATGCGATTGAAGTGCGCGTGGAAGACGGCATTCTTACAATCACCGCCGAGCGCAAAAGTGGAGCGTATCCAGAGGGTACAGAAGTCCATCGCACGGAGCGTCATTACGGCTCGATTCGCCGGGCCTTTGCATTGCCGAAGGACGCAAGCCACGACCAGATTCACGCATCCTATACCGACGGCGTACTGGAGTTGAAGGTCGGGAAGCGGCCCGAGAGCAAGCCGGTCAAAATCCAGATCAACTAATTTCACCCATAGCTAGATACCTTGAGCGGCGCGTGGAGTGGCAAGCCTCACGCGCCGTTTATTTATGTACTTAGCGAAGGCAGCGCAGGCGAGGCTTAAGAGATCTGTAAGGCACCCATCCCATGCAAGGCCTATGCTTTTGTGCGGAGATTTGGAACGATAAGGGGCGAATCGTGCGTAATGACTTGCAGGAGCGTTCATGGCGATTCTGATATTACTGGCTGTTGTTGTGGTGATCGCCTTCTATCTGGTGATTGCCTATAACGGGCTGGTGCGGCTCAAAAATGAAATTGACAACGCGTGGCGGCAAATCGACGTTCAATTGAAGCGGCGTCATGATTTGATTCCCAACCTGGTCGAAGCAGTCAAAGGCTATATGAACTTCGAGCGCGACACGCTGACGCAGGTGGTCGAGGCAAGGAATCGCGCGGTGGCAGCGCCTGATCAGGCGTCGCGGGTGGCAGCGGAAAATCAGTTGACAATGGGGCTCGGGCGTTTGCTGGCGGTGATGGAGCGCTATCCGCAATTGAAGGCTGATCAGAACGTCATGCAATTGCAGGAGCAACTGACTACCACCGAGAATCAGTTGGCGTTTGCGCGGCAAGCCTACAACGACGTCGTGTTGAACTACAACACGCGGATACAATCCTTTCCGACGAACATGATCGCGAATAATTTTGGCTTTACAACGGCCCAGTATTTCAAAATAGATGAGCCTGATCGCGCCGTGCCGAAAGTTGATTTGTCGCTCGGCGCTCCGCATGCCTAAGCAGTCTGGATGACTCGCTTAGACGGCAGAGCTAACTCGCAATGAGCCTGGGACGCAGCGGCTTCCGCGAACTGGAGCAGCGCAACCGGCGCGAGACCGCGCTGCTGGTGACGGTCTTTCTAGTCCTCTTCACTGCGCTGGGCTTCGGGCTGGATTTCGTTTTCGGGGATCTGCGCATAAGCGTTGGCCATCTAGTTGGCTTTCCGATGCTAACGATCGCGGCGCTGATAATTGGCTCGATCCAGGCACTACTATCGTACTACAACGGCGCCTCATTAGTGCTCACCTCAGTGCATGCGCGCGAGCTCACGGCCGATAGTCCGAAGCACCAGATGGTGCTGGACGTGACGCGCGAGATGGCGCTGGCGGCGCGATTACCGGTGCCGCGCGGTTACATAATCGATGACCCGGCGCCGAACGCCTTCGCCACCGGACGTGACCCGCAGCACTCGGTGATTTGCGTAACCTCGGGGCTGGTGGACGAGATGGATCGCGAGGAATTGCAGGGCGTGATCGGCCATGAGATGTCGCATATCGCCGACTATGATATCCGCACGATGATGATGATCGCGGTGCTGGTCGGCGGAATCGCGCTGTTGGCGGATTTCTTCATCCGCTGGTCGTGGTTCGGTGGATTCGGCGGGACCGGAGCGATCGGTGGCGGCGGGTCTGGCCGTAATAATCGTGACGGTGGTGGCGATGCGGGTGCGCTGATCGCAATCGCCGTTTTTATTCTTGCCGCGGTGGCGCCGATCTTTTCACAGTTGATTGCGATGGCGATTTCGCGCCAGCGCGAATATCTGGCAGACGCGTCGTCAGTGGAATTCACGCGGAATCCACGGGCGCTGCTGCGCGCGCTTGAGCATATCGCACAGACGGAATCGCCGCTCAAGCATGCGTCGCGCGGTGTCGCTCATCTGTTCATGGTCAATCCGCTGGAGGGTGCGCGTGAGGACGACGAGGGCTTCTGGTCGAACCTGTTTTCGACCCATCCCCCGCTGAGCCGCCGAATCGCGCGCCTGCGTGCGCTACTCGGCGAGAGCAGTCCGGCCGCGCAAGTTTCAGAGAAAAGCTAAGCTCGTCAAATATGCTATCGCGGATTCTTTTAGGCAGGCGGCTCGCAGTCTCGAGTCCGCACGGCCTCGGCCTATCTATTGCGGGATTTGAGGGCGCGTTCGATGTCGCGGCGGCTCGATTTGCGCGCGATCGATTCTCGCTTGTCGTACAGATGCTTGCCCTTGGCCAGTGCGATCTCGACCTTGGCGCGGCCGTCGCGGAAATAGATTTTCAGCGGTACGAGGGAATAGCCACGTTCGCGCACCCGTCCCCATAATCGCTCGATCTCGCGGCGATGCATCAGGAGCTTGCGCGAGCGGGTCTCCTTATGGCTGAACTGGCCGGCTGGTGCGTAGGCGCCAATATGAACGCCTTGCAGAAAGGCCTCGCCGTCTTTGATGCGGGCGTAGCTGTCGCGCAGATTGGCTTTGTGGGCGCGCAGTGACTTGACCTCGGTACCCGTCAGAGCAAGGCCCGCTTCGAGCGATTCTTCGATAAAAAAATCGTGACGGGCCTTGCGATTCTCGGCGACGAGATCGTAGCCGCCGCTTTTCGCGCCATTGGACTTCGCATCAGTCGCTTTATGCTTGCTCTGCGCCATCGCCGAATGATCAAGCTTATCTGGCGGCGGACGGTACGGGAAGCGTTCACTTTGCCGAAACTAGATCTCCATTTAACGCTACCACAACTCGTCAGTGGCGATGCGTGCCCCTTCGGCCATCGAGGCGAACTTGGCCCAGGTGATCTTAGGCTCTACTGGACTGTAGCCGGCAACCGTGGCGAATCCGCAATCGGTACCCGCGATAACGTTTTCCTTGCCAACGATGCGAGCGATATTGCTGATGCGCTGCGCGACCAACTCGGGATGCTCGATAAAATTGTTGGTCGAATCGATCACCCCAGGAATCAGCACCTTGCCGTCAGGCAGCTTGACGTCCTTGAACACGGCCCATTCGTGTTCGTGGCGCGGATTCGAGGCTTCATAGGAGATGCCAGAGGCGTTCGCTTTGAAAACAATGTCAATGATGTCGCGCAGCGGGACGTCGAGATGATGCGGACCTTCGTAATTGCCCCAGCATAGATGGAGCCGCACGCTTTCGGGCGGGATACCAGCGAGGGCGTGATTGAGCGCTTCGACATGCATCTCGATGGTCTTGCGGAACTCGCTGAGGCTCGCGTCGGGGAACTGGATATGACGGCCCATCGCGAGGTCGGGGCAATCGACTTGCAAAATGAAGCCAGCCTGATGGATCGCCTGGTATTCGGTCTTCATGGCGTCGGCCAGAGCAGCTAGATATTCCTCGTGGCTCTTGTAGTGATGATTGCCGAGGAAAATGGTGATGACGCCGGGTGAAGCGGCGCTCATGAATGCCTCCGCCGGATGGCGTGCGTCAACCGCCGCCTTGAGGTTCTCAATGTCGCGCTGGAGCGGCTCAAGGTTGACGTAGGCCACGGGCCCTGTGCAGGCTGGGCGCTTCAACTCTTCGATCGGACTGTCGCGCATGAAACGCTCGGCAAATTCTGGATATTCGGCAAGGTCGCGAATCGGCAGCATAGTCATCTCTCCGTCATAGCCGGAGAGGCGATCCTTGACATAAGTGGCGTAAGAAGGCTTGCCCATCTCGCCGTCGTTGACGATATCCACGCCGGTCTCGACCTGTTTGCGGACAACGTCCGCGACCGCGGCTTTGAAGCGCGCACGGACCGAGGGTGTGTCGGCGGAAGCGCCTGCCTCCTGCTCGGCGATAAGCTTCAGCAGGCCGGCCGGGCGCGGCAAGCTGCCGGTATGAGTCGTCTGGATGCGATCGCTACTATGCTTCATTGGCATGGACTCCTTCGTGGCCGATAAAACTTTACGGCGATAGGGGGTCAACGATACTCAGATTCTAACGCGGCACACCGGCAACCTCGCTCCTACGCAGGCAAGTGCCGCCCTACCATAACTTCTGGGTCGCGAGCCGTGCGCCTTGGGCCATCGACTGGAGTTTGGCCCAGGCGATTTCGCCATCGACGCGTGAGACGCCTGCGATCGTACCGAACCCACAATCGGTACCAGCGATCACGTTGTCACGGCCAACGACACCGGCCAGCATCGTGATGCGCTGAGCGACCAGTTCGGGATGCTCGACGAAGTTGGTGACCGAATCGATTACGCCTGGAATCAGGACTTTGCCGTCGGGCAGTTTGACATCCTTGAACACGGCCCATTCGTGCTCGTGGCGCGGGTTTGAGGCCTCGTAGGAAAGGCCTTGCGGACGCGCTTTGAGGACGATGCCGATGATATCGCGCAGGGCAACGTCATGATGATGCGGGCCTTCATAATTACCCCAGCATAGATGAAGCCGCGAACGCTCTGGTGGAACGTTGGCGAGCGCGTGATTAAGCGCGTCGATATGCAGTTCGATAGTTTTGCGGAAATCCGCAAGCGACAGGTCTTTGAATTGGATATGACGGCTCATCGCGAGGTCGGGGCAATCAACCTGGAGAATGAAGCCGGCCTTGACGATCGCTTCATACTCGGTCCTCATCGCATCAGCGATTGCGCGGATATACGCCTCATGGCTCGGGTAATAATTATTGCTCAGAAAGAATGAGACGACGCCGGGCGAGGCCGCACTGATGAACGCCTCTTCGTATTTCGCGCCGGTGAGAGCGGCGTTGAGATTCGTGATATCGGTACGTACGCCATCCTGAGAGGCGTAGGTGATAGGCCCGGTGCATGAGGGACGTTTAAGAACGGTTACACCGGTCTCGCGTCCGCCGCGCTTGGTAAACGACGGAAACTCGGCGAGGTCGGTGGCAAGCAGCCGTGAGCTTTTTTCGCCACCGAAACCGGACAGGCGGTCTTTGACGTAGGTCGAGTAGGACGGCTTGCCCATTTCGCCGTCGTTGACGATATCGACGCCCGCTGCGGTCTGACGCTTGACGGTCTCGGCTACTGCCGATTTGACTTGCGCCGCGAAGGCGCCAGCATCTTGCAGCTCGCCCGCCTCCTTGGCTTGCAGAATCGCAATCATTTCGGCCGGACGCGGCAGGCTGCCGGTGTGAGTGGTCAGGATACGTTCGCTGCTGCGCTTCATGGCAATTCTCCTATTGGTGGCACTCAAACCGAGATTGAGTTGCGCCGCGTACCTGCCTTTTGCAGGCTAGCGGTCTCACGGTAGCATCCGTCCGCTCAGTCTCAAGATTTTTAGGCGCCCGGCTCACAGGCTCGCCCTAACACTCGGGGAAGGTTAGCGCGAGTCGCTTTTCAGCGTAAAGAGCAGGGCGTGATAGAAAGCCAGGGGGATACCGTCTCGGCTTCGTTGATAAGCAGAGACGGTTAGCGCGAGGGTTGGGGAGCGGACATGATCCCGCGAATCCGGTTGTACAACACAGCCAGCACGGCGAGCGCGAGCGCTATCACGATCAGCGCGTCGAAGCGATGGAAATAAGGGCCGACTGCTTGCCAAT
>DATJUF010000063.1:0-5374 GCA_035502655.1 Binataceae bacterium (SeqCode) | reverse complement strand
CGGGTGAAAAATAACGTTGAGTTCCTTCTCGACGGCTTCCGGCAAACGCAGGCGATCGAAATAATGCAGATGCACGTCGAACCGTGCTAAGCGGCGCAGGATCGCAGTACCGATACGGCCTGCCGCGACGGTTCCGACATGCATACCTTCGAGGTCGTAGGAGCGCGACACGCAGTCGGCAATATTACATCCGCCCTTCACCACCCACTGGTAAGATGTAATGTAGTTGCGGACAAGCGGGAAGATCATCATCACGGCATGTTCGGCGACACTAATCAAGTTTGAATATGTCACTTCGGCGGCGGTGATGCTCTGATCCATCGCTGCTTGCAAGTCGACGTGATCCGAACCGATGCCCGCAGTCATGGCGAGCTTCAGCTTAGGGGCTTTGGCTATCCTTCAGCCGTGAGATAAGCGGGCCAGAAGGGTTGCCAAATCACAACGTCGGCATCGGGTAGCTCGCGCTCGAATCGCGAATTTGGACCGTCCTTATCCGAGGTGACGATGAACTGATGCCCGAGACTCTCCAGGTATTTGCGCAGCCCCAGTTCGCCAGACACGCAGCCAAGTAAGGTTCCTGGCTTGAAATCAATGGCTTTGGGAGTTGGAGCGGTTTGACCTCCAGGATAATGGTCAATGACCGGGATGTCGTCACGTGCGTAGGCCGGAGGATAGCCGTCAACCGGATCTGCAAAGAGAACGCAAAGTATTTTTGCCATCTTACCGAATCAACTCACTTTCGCCGGAATGTGCGGCTAAAAACCCGGTAGCACACTTTAATTTTCAAGCTCGTCATAATCGGTTTGGACGACCACGTTTCCGCGAGGGTCAAGGAATTCGAACGCGATTGTCCGTTGAGGCTACGGTTTGTGTTGGCGGTACTTATGCCATCATGCAAGCATCTTGACAAAAACAATGGCTAAGGACGAAAGCGCCACTGGCTCGAAACGCATATGCCGCCTGCGCAGTTCGATGGGGCTTAGCCAGATCGAATTGGCACGCCGTTCCGGCATATCGCGGCAGGCCCTTGGCGCAATTGAGGCGGGTCTCTATCAGCCGGGCGTCACAGTCGCGATAAGGCTTGCACAGGAACTGGGAGAGACCGTGGAACGGCTATTTGGTGAGAGCGATGTCCACGAATGCGCAGCGATCAAGGCCCAGTGGATAAGCAACTCATCCGCCACCGGTGATAACCCTTCAGGACGGGTAGCCCTCGCGCGAGTTGGCGGCAAACTGGTGGCGCTACCGGAACCGCGACCTGGCTATTGGCTGGCACCCGCGATGGGCACGCTTCAGCGGAGCAACGGCAAACTGGCGACCGTACAGAGCTTTCGTTCGCCTGAAGAAATTGATGCCACCTTGCTAATTGCTGGGTGTGACCCTTCGGTGTCGATCTTGGTTGATTGGCTGACACGCAATGCTTCTCAGATTGGCGTGGTGGCGCTGCCCTACTCAAGCCGAAAGTCGCTAGCAGCATTGGCCAATGGCGCCGCGCATTCGGCAGGTGTCCACCTGCGTGATGATGAGGCCGGTGGATACAACCTCGAGCCAGTGCGGCGTACCGTGGGCAATCGTAGGGTTGTGATCCTTAACTTCGCCGGTTGGGAGGTTGGCCTCGTCACTGCGAAAGGCGGCCCTGCGAAGATCAGTGAGTTAGCTGAAGTAGCTAGGCCAAACATACGAATCGTTAATCGAGAGATTGGCTCCGGAGCGCGGCAGGCGTTCGACGAGGCACTCGCTGAGGCTGGAATCAGCTTCGAGCAGCTCAATGGTTATGAAGATGAGGTTAGTGGCCATCTCGAGGTTGCAGCCTCCGTTGCCGCGGGGCGGGCTGCAACTGGAGTGACGATTCGGGTTGCGGCGGAAGCCTTCGGCCTCGGCTTCATTCCGCTGCGCGAAGAGCGTTATGATCTCGTGATCCCCAAAGATGAACTGGAATCCACGCCGGTGCGGCGGATGATTGACTTATTAAACTCGCGGCGTTTCGCTCAAGAGATTGCACAGTTGTGTGCGTACGATACATCACGAATGGGCGAAGAGATCGCACGTATCAATTGCTAATTACAAGTATGGAGGTTGGCAGCGATGGCAGCAGCAGTCCCAGCAACCGAAAGTAAGCCCGCAGCTCTAAAAACGCTTGTGCGGCAATTCCTACAGGGTGGTCCCAAGCAACTTTTGATTGGAGGTAAGTGGGTTCCGGCAAAATCCGCCAAAACCTTTGAGACGATCAACCCCGCAAGCGAAGAAGTTTTGGGTATCGTCGCCGAAGGCGATAAAGCCGATGTAGACGAAGCGGTCAAGGCGGCGCGAGCGGCCTTCGAAAGTGGCAAGTGGCCGTCGATGGGACCGCATCAGCGCGCCCGCTATCTCTTCAAGATAGCCGAATTGATCGAAAGCCACACCGAAGAGCTGGCAGAGCTGATTACGCTCGACAATGGTAAGCCCCTAGCAGAATCGACTAATGAAGTTGGCCGGACGGCGGAAACGTTTCGCTATTATGCCGGTTGGGCGACCAAATTCTACGGCGAGACTAACCCATCGGATCCCGGATTTTTCAATTACACGCTGCGCGAACCAATTGGCGTATGCGGACAGATCATTCCGTGGAATGGTCCGCTCGCGACCATAAGCTGGAAGATCGCCCCTGCATTGGCTTTTGGCAACACGCTTGTTCTGAAGCCTGCAGAACAGACTCCGCTTCCGGCTATCCGGATGGGGGAGTTGATCTGCGAAGCCGGCATTCCTGACGGTGTAGTCAATATCGTCACAGGCTTCGGCGAAACGGCAGGCTCGGCCGTCGCTGCTCATCCGGATATCGACAAAGTCGCGTTCACTGGCTCAACCGAGGTCGGCAAGCTGATTCTGCAAGCGTCCGCAGGGAATCTGAAACGGGTCTCATTGGAGCTCGGCGGTAAATCGCCCAACGTGATTTTCCCCGAAGCCGACATGGAACAGGCGGCGGCACTTTCCGCAACTGGGGTATTTCGGAATCAAGGGCAGGTCTGTTGCGCGGCGACGCGTATGTTCGTACAGCGAGATGTCTATGACGAATTTGCCGATCGCATTGCTGCGAAAGCCAACGAAATCAAACTAGGGCAGCCGCTGGATCCGTCAACTACCATGGGTCCGCTAGTCTCCAGTGAGCAACACGAACGTGTCCTGAACTATTTGAAGCTGGCCCGGGAAGAAGGTGCGCATGCCCGAGCGGGTGGCGAGCGCGGTCCGCAATCCAAGGGCTATTTCGTCAAGCCAACCATTTACACGGATGTCAAAAATGGAATGAGAATCGCGCGCGAAGAAATCTTCGGACCTGTTGCAGTGCTTATTCCGTTCAAGGATGAAAACGACGCGGTTCTGCAGGGAAACGATACTACCTATGGTCTCGGCGCCGGTGTCTGGACCCGTGACATAAGCCGGGCGCATAAGGTTGCGCGCGCACTCAAATCCGGTTCCGTGTGGGTGAATTGTTACGGGCTCATAGACCCTATCTCGGCATTTGGCGGCTATAAGCAGTCGGGATTTGGACGCGAACTTGGGCCGCAGTCAGTCGATCTCTATACGCAGATCAAGTCAGTTTACGTAAAGCTCTAGCGATCGCTGATCACGGCGTTTCTCGGATCATTCAACCGTGTCTAACAGGAGAGCACGAAATGGCAGCAGCAGTTCCATCTTCATTTGAACGAGCAACCGAAGGCGTCAAGTCAAGCGCGGCGCTGGATTTCCTCAAACGGCCGAAGCAGTTGCTGATTGGCGGCAAATGGATTCTGGCGAAATCCGGCAAGACCTTCGAGACCATCAATCCGGCCAACGAGGAAGTCCTGGCGCTGGTCGCCGAAGGTGACAAGGCCGACGTCGACGAGGCGGTTAAAGCCGCGCGCAAAGCTTTTGAGGAAGGGAAATGGTCGGCGATGGGCCCGCACCAACGGTCTCGCTATCTGCTTAAGTTAGCGGATTTAGTCGACAAGTATGCTGACGAGCTGGCCGAGTTGGAAAGTCTCGACAACGGCAAGCCAGTCTCGCAAGCCCGATCAATCGACGTCAACGGCGTCGCCGGAGTGTTGCGCTATTTCGCCGGCTGGCCGACCAAGATCTATGGCGAAACCAATCCGTCGGATCCATCCTTCTTCAACTACACGCTGCGCGAGCCTATTGGGGTTTGCGGCCTAATCGTACCCTGGAACTTCCCATTGATGATGGCGATCAACAAGATCGCTCCAGCACTGGCATGCGGAAATACGGTAGTGCTCAAGCCGGGCGAGCAGACTCCGCTTACGGCGATTCGCTTTGGCGAAATCGTGCAGGAAGCCGGCATTCCTGATGGCGTTGTCAACATCATCACTGGGTTCGGTCCGGGCGCAGGAAGCTCTATCGCAGAGCATCCCGATATCGACAAGATCAGCTTCACCGGTTCAACCGAGGTCGGGAAGATTATTTTGCAAGCCTCCGCCGGAAACCTCAAACGCGTCTCATTGGAGCTTGGCGGAAAGTCACCGAATATCATTTTTTCCGATGCCGACCAGCCGCTCGCCGTTCGCAATGCTATGAATGGCGTCTTCTACAATTCAGGACAGGTCTGTGCCGCAGGCACACGCATCTTCGTGCAACGCGACATTTATGACAATTTCGTCGCCGATCTCACCAGCGCCAGCGAACGGATGACCTTGGGAGATCCTTTGGATCCGAAGACCAAGCTCGGCCCGGTAGTCTCATGCGAGCAGTTCGATAAGGTGAAGGGCTATCTCGAGGTTGGCAAGCAAGAGGGCGCGCGAATCACGATCGGGGGTGGCGCTAGGGAAGGCAAAGGCTATTTCATTAAGCCTACTATTTTCGCTGACGTAACCAATAGCATGAAGATCGCCCGCGAGGAGATCTTTGGACCCGTCGCAGCCGCGATTCCGTTCAAAGATGAGCATGACGCGGTCTTTCAAGGCAACGACACTACTACGGTCTGGCCTCCGCAGTCTGGACTCGCGATATCAGCAGGGCGCATCGAGTTGCGCGAGCACTCAAGGCGGGAACTGTGTGGGTCAACTGCTACGGCATGATCGATACCTCGTCACCGTTTGGCGGATACAAGCAATCCGGCTTCGGCCGCGAGGGCGGCCGCCACGTCATCGACCTGTTCACACAGATTAAGTCAGTCTATATCAAACTGTAATAAGAGCGGGGACAGGAGCTGTCGCCCGTCCCCACCTAAACTTCCTATGGCCAATGAGGACGCGGAAATCGTCATTGCCAATATCGCTCTTCATAGCTTCGGTCGAAAAGTATATTGCCTTGAGCTCTGATCGATCCGGATGCTCTCGACCTGCATTCTGGATAGTAGATTCTACGGGTAGGGGCTTTTGGTTCACGTTTGGACAGCCCTCCCGCT
>DATJUF010000062.1:0-10872 GCA_035502655.1 Binataceae bacterium (SeqCode) | reverse complement strand
CCAGGAGCCTTGGTGGGAGCCGGGCACCAAACACGGCTATCATGCGATCACTTTCGGATGGCTGGTCGGTGAAGTAGTCCGCCGCATTTCCGGCAAGAGCCTCGGTACTTATTTCCGCGAGGAGATCGCAGGGCCGCTTGGCGCTGAGGCTTATATCGGCCTGCCTGCCGCCCTCGACGTTCGCGTTTCCGACATCATTATGGCGCCGCCTCCCAAGCCCGGCGAGCATGATGCGCTCCTCGATCTCCTCAAGGACCCAGCCTCGGTCAGTGCTCATGCCATTGCCAATCCGCCCACGATGCTCGCGCCGGCCACCGTCAACTCACGCGCCTGGCGGGGCGCGGAAATTCCTGGTGCCAACGGCCATACCACGGCGCGCGCCCTCGCCCGAATTTATGGTGCGGCATCACGCGGCGGCGAAGTAGACGGCGTCAAGCTCTTCTCGCCGGCTGTACTTCCCCGCGCCTATACCGAGCAGTCCAAAGGCCTCGACGAGGTCCTCCGCTTTACTACCCGCTTTGGCCTCGGCTTTATGCTTTCCCTGCCCGGCACTCAGTATGGCCCGAATCCACACAGCTTTGGTCATCCGGGCGCTGGCGGCTCGCTCGGTTTCGCCGATCCCGACGCTCGCATCGGCTTCGGCTACGTGATGAATCAGATGGGTCCGGCCACCTCGGTCCTGCTTGACCCGCGATGCGCTACGCTAATCGACGCGGTCTTCGCCTCCCTCTAATTCTCGGTTGCTGCTATGCGGGCGAGGTTTCCATCCCTCGCCCCATCGCTCATTTCTGCTACTCAATCAAATTCACTCACTTTCGCCATTTTCTCATTGGACGATTGCCGCAGCATCTGCGGCACTGATCGTCCTAAAGGGCAAGCTATCGTCTGATTCGATGTCTCCGCAGGCGTTCGCTTGTTTCAAGATCGGTTCCATTGACATTGCTAGCCTTGGGCTATATTGGAGACTTGGGCTAGATCCAGCAATTCGAGGAAACAGAAGAGGAGGAACAGAGGAGTGGATTCAACACTTTGTAGCGCCAGGTCCTGGTGGATACACCGTTTCGGCCTGGTTTCTTTAGCCGCTCCGGCACTCATGATGGCTCTCAGCGTAGCAGCGGGCGCCACCGTAAGATGCGTCAGCGCTAACGGTTCGCTTTCGCCCAGCCAGGCCAGGCAATACGCCTGCACGCTGCCACTTTTCACTACCATCGGAAGCGCCGTCGCAGCTTCTAGCACCAATGATACGATCTACGTCTTCAACGGCACCTATAGCGAAAGCGTGTCCATACCCTCATCGCTCAGCGGGTTATCGCTCATTGGGGTTGCTTGGAAGGGCAGTAACCCAACTATCGACGCCGCATCCTTATCGAATGGCATTCTCGATCAGGCAAGTGGCGTAACGATCGAGAGTCTCACGGTCGAAAATGCTAACTTCGAGGGCATCCTGGTTGAGGGACCAGCGCCAAGTTGCATCACCGGTCCTCCGATCACATGCACTCCCAGTGCCGCGCAAATAACTAATGTGACAATCTCCTACAATGTAGTCACCAATAACGATCTCGCGTTGACATCTGGGCCTGCCTGTCCAGGCGCGCCAGTTTTCGAGCAGGACGATTGCGGCGAAGGCCTTCACCTCGACGGCGTTGCTTTTTCCACGGTCTCCTACAATCTCGTCAACCATAATTCGGGAGGTATTCTCGATACCGACGAGACCAACACCAACCACGACAACCTGATCAGCTTCAATAACGTCTCCAATAACTCCGAGGATTGCGGCATCACACTGCCGTCGCACCCCGCAGGCGGCAGTCCCACAAATATCGGGTTTGCCTTCGGCGTCTTCCACGACTCAATCATCAGCAATCTGGTCGCCAATAACGGCGACGCCGGTGTCGGCATCTTCGCCCCCACCCCCGGCAACGCGTCGTACAATCACCTGATTGCTGGCAATCGTATCATCGGCAATGGCAATCCGGGCGTTACCTACCACGCTCACGCGCCCGCCACTAACCTCAACGGCACGACGATTGTAAACAATATCATTCAGGGTAATGGCGCCGACCCTAATCCGAATGCGCCCACGACAACCGGAGACGGACCCTCAGATCCGACCGGCATTGAAATCTATGCCTTTGGCGCGTCTCCACCGATCGACGCCCGCATCGAAGGCAATACCATAAACAATGAAACCACTGATATCTGGGTCGGAGCTCCGGATTGGGCCGATTGCAGCAACTTGTCGCTGACTGCTCCGTGTTATGCGGTCTCGGCTAGCTTGAACAATCTCACCGGTGGCAACGCCGGCGTTAACAATACTGGCGACCCTGCTAATGTCCTCATAAATGCGACTAATGATTACTGGGGATGCCGCACTGGTCCGGGGACTTCCTACTGTACTTCGGCCGACGGTAATGTTTTGACTACTCCGTTTCTCAGCCTCCCCGCCTTCCTAATCGGTGCGACGCTTCCTCTAACCAACTGACTATTCGCAAGTGGCGGCGCGTTCGCGTTTGGACGCGCCGCCTGGTGATCGATGGCCCACCCGCAATGGCGCATGCCGTGGGGACTGCGCGTCGCGGCTTATAGCTCTGCTAGGCGTCGCTAGGGTGGTGCCGAATCCAATAAGGCTGACGGTGGGATACGGTCGCCGGTTACGAAGCCAAAGCCGGATCGGTTTCGGTTATGGTGATAAGATAAAAGCCGTGCGGAACCCGTCGCACAGGCGGAAATCGCTGGCGGCTTGATCGTAGTCGCGATCCGCGGCACGAAATGTCGCAGCGACCTGATGCTCGGAAGTATCGCTAAAAGAGTCGTACGCGAGTCAGATGTCCCGGTGCTCACGGACCGGCCTGTATCGGGCGATCGCTCTGCGTAATCATTTATGCAGGTTAGCGGAAGCGGCCGGCTAAAGAAAAATAAGCAATGCCCGATACAAAATCGTCACGCAATCAGCGGCAGCCGCCTCCGCGATTCAGCCAAAGCATGTGGTTCTGGTGGCTTTTCACTACGATCCTGATTTGGAGTCTTTTCGTGCTTTGGCCGAGGCATCAGCATCCTGAGATTGCTAACATTCCTTATTCGACCTTTCTGCAGCAGGTGGGCTCCGATAATGTTACGAACGTCCACATCACCGGTGATACGATAACTGGAACTGTAGCTAAGCCGCTCGTATGGCCCCCACCGAAGCATAACGTCGAATCGGCTAAGGCAAAGAGGCAGGCGGCTTCGGCTAACTCGGCCGGGGCTGCGAACAAATCTGTATCAGCTTCTCCTCAAGCAGCTTCGAAATCATCGAGCCAGCCGTCTTCGCGTTCTTATCATGAATTCCGCGTTATCTTTCCGGCCGTCGTCGGTGACCCGAACCTGATGAATCTACTCGAGTCCCATCACGTCACAGTGGACGTGTCGGCGCCTTCGCGACCCTGGCTGCTTGATGTGCTGATTGACTGGTTCCCGATGTTGCTATTGATCGGGTTTTTCTGGTGGATGGCTTCCAGCGCCAGCCGGACTCAGAAGGGAATGTTCGGATTCGGCCGCATGAAAGCTCGGCGCTATTCCAGCGAACAGCCCAAGGTAACTTTTAGTGATGTGGCCGGAGCGGACGAAGCCAAAGCGGAATTGCAGGAAGAAGTTGACTTCCTCAGGAATCCTGAGAAATACCGCGCGCTGGGTGCACGCATCCCACGCGGCATACTGCTTGTCGGACCACCGGGAGTGGGAAAGACTCTCCTGGCACGCGCTGTCGCCGGCGAAGCAGGGGTCGCATTCTTCAGCATCAATGCTTCGGAATTCGTTGAAATGTTTGTAGGTGTCGGAGCAAGCCGCGTGCGTGACCTCTTCCGCCAGGCCAAGGAAGCGGCTCCGGCGATCGTGTTTGTCGACGAACTAGATGCCGTCGGACGGCGGCGCGGTGCAGGCGTCGGAACCGGCAGCGATGAGCGCGAGCAAACCCTTAACCAGTTACTTGGCGAACTCGACGGATTCGATGCACGTCTCAACGTTATCCTGCTGGCGGCGACCAACCGGCCGGATGTGCTCGATCCTGCACTTCTGCGCCCGGGGCGTTTTGACAGGCAGGTCGCTGTTGGACTCCCGGACCGTAATGCCCGTGAGGGTATTTTGCGGATTCATACGCGCCAATTGAAGCTTGATCCCAAGGTCGATCTAGCAGTGTTGGCGAAGATGACTATTGGCATGAACGGCGCCGACCTCGCCAATCTATCTAACGAAGCAGCGCTAATAGCAGCGCGTCACAGCCGCAATACAGTAGCTATGGTTGATTTCGAAGAGGCGCTCGACAAGACGCGGTTGGGCGCTGCGCTGCCGCAATTGACCGATCCGAAAGAGCGCCGTGTGGTCGCTTATCATGAAGCGGGACACGCGGTGGTGGCCTGGTTCACGCCGGCAGCCGACCCAGTGCAAAAGGTGACCATCGTGCCGCACGGCCAGACGCTGGGCGTTACCGAACAGGTTCCAGGCGAGGACCGTCACAACTTCAACCAGCCTTATCTGAAAGCGCGCTTGGCTGTAATGCTGGGTGGGCGCGCTTCCGAAGAGGTCGCGATCGGAGAAATTACCACTGGCGCTGAAAACGATTTGGTGGAAGCTACTCGCCTGGCGCGCCGGATGGTTACGCGCTGGGGGATGGCCAACCTCGGCCTTGTGGCTTTCAAAACAGAGGAGCAGCAACCGTTTCTAGGTTACGAGATCGCGCAAGGACGAGATTATAGCGAGGCCACTGCGGCTCAGATTGATCAGGAAGTGCGGCGCCTGCTCGACGAGGCGCATGATGAAGTCCGGCGGCGCCTCACGGGAGCCCGCCAAGCGCTTGATCGTCTGGTCGATGCGTTGTTACAGCAGGAAACTGTTGGGGTGGAAGATCTCAACCGCATCCTCGGCCCACGCCTTCAGCCAAGCGCGTCCCCGATCGAGGTCCGTTCCGTAATCGAGGATTCTGGAAACTCTGATGGGCCAACATTCAACGCCGGGAGCAAATAATGCTTTTCCAACCATCACCACGTTGGAGTTGATACAACCCGGCGTTGAATTTAGTTCAAGGTTTCAGCTCGTCGATAACCTTTCGGACGAGTTGTTCCCGGTCTTTCAGCTTTGCGCGAAATGTGCCGTTCTCAGTTCGTTCGATTTCCATCCGTAATTCCGAAAAGTATCCTTCCAGAATAGCCTGAAGTTCATTAGCCTCTTCGAGAGTAAGTTGAAGGACAGGCATGCCTGATTACCTCCAAAGATTCCCACCGATTTACCGAGCCCAGATCTGGGAAATCAATAGTCGTGCCACAATTAGTATTAGTTTGCTATCATAGCGGTGAACAACCCTTCCTTCCAATGGGCTCGCGGATTCACCCCCTGAAATTCGCTTTATAGCAGCGTATTCATCAAAAACAACTAGCTCTTGAACAGGCTGAGTAGCAAGTGAAATCTGGCTGGCGGCATCCGAAGAACGCCGGTTATGCCGTGGATAGATAACTAGCTGAGCCGCCTGCAAAACTTTGTCAGGCCCCGGCTTCGCCGTCGTAATAGCCAACACTCGAACCCTCGCGATAAACCCCCGCCAAAGTTCGTTTCGACGGATCACCGCCCGGCGCCGAGCCGGCCATCACGCCAACCTTGTGCGAGTCGGGATAAACGGCAACTTCGGGATCGATCATGGTCGAGACGCATAAGTACCTGAGCGGCGCATTCGAGGAATTGTAGAGCCGATGCGCATGAGCCGGGCCGGGCGGCATCGCGACGAATGATCCTGCACGCACGGGAAATTTTTCCTCGCCGAGCCGTAACGAGCCTTCGCCGGACAGAACGTAGAGCAACTCTTCATTGGCGCAATGATAATGATAGGGAAAGGCCGACGCGCCCGGTGGCAGTTCGTAGATGCTTGCACCAAGCATCCGCGCTCCGGCCGGCCCCGCGAGTTTCTTGCGGCGTGAGCGGAAGGCGGTGCCTTGGCTGGTCTCGATCCAGTTGAGATCGTCTTCATGAATGACGTTGATGCGGATGTCCATCGCCTGTTTCTCCGATGAGGTTTGCATTCGAAGATACGCTTAGTAATCAACATCTATACAGTTGAAATCAACATTTATCAAGTTAATCGCGGCGGGATCTTTTTCTGCGGGCTGAAACGGGCGCGCTTCTGGTACAGGCCAGGCTTCGGCGCTAATCTTTTCGGGCAGGAGCCTAAAGCTATGTCCGATCAAGAAGCGATTATCGAAGCCAACCGCGCTTTCTATCGCGCTTTTGAAAGCCTCGAAATCGAGCGGATGGAGGCAATCTGGCTGTGTGAGCCGCGCATCGTGTGCATCCATCCGGGATGGCGCCGGCTGACCGGATGGGGTCCGGTCATGAATAGCTGGGCGCGCATCTTCGACAGCGCCTTCGAGATGAAGTTCGAGCTAGGTGAGATCGGCATCATGGCAGGCAGCGATCTGGCGGTGGTGGTAGTCGAAGAAAATCTGATGCAGCGCGGCTATGACGGAAGCAGCCGATCGCAGGTACTCGCCACTAATATATTCGAGCTGGTGGGTAATAAGTGGATGATGGTGCTGCATCACGGGTCGCCAGTGATTGCACCGCCAAATTCCGAACCTCCGCTGCAATAATCAGCCTGATCTCAATAATTGATTAATCGTAGCCGGCTCTCGCCTGCAGGCCGGCTTACGATTGGCGGTTGACAATTAACGCTGCCTACTGTTGCGAGTTGCTCATCGCGCCTACCAGGATAGCCGCGATCTCGGGCCGCGTGTATTCAGGCGGAGGCGCCTCGCCACTGCGCAGCATCTCGCGTACTTTAGTGCCCGAGAGCAGCAGCCGGTCGGCGTCAGTGTGGGGACAGGTCTTGAAGGACGCCATCCCACCGCATTTCGAACAATAGAAAGTATTCTCGAAAGTCAGCGGGGTGATTCCCATCTCTTCTGGTGTAAAACGCTCGAACATTTTCTGCGCGTCATAAGTGCCATAATAGCTGCCAACTCCTGCATGGTCGCGGCCGACGATGAAATGGGTGCAACCGTAATTGCGCCGAATGATGGCATGCAGGATCGCCTCCCGCGGGCCGCCGTAGCGCATATGCGCCGGCATCACGGAGAGCATCGCGCGATCTTTCGGATAATAGAGATCAAGTAACACTTTGTAGGTTTCCATCCGGACCGCGGCAGGAACGTCGTCACCCTTCGTTTCGCCGACTAGCGGATGCAACAGCAAGCCGTCACAAATTTCCAACGCTGCCTTCTGGATATACTCGTGAGCTCGATGGGTCGGGTTGCGCGTCTGGAAGGCGACGATCTTCTTCCACCCTTTCTCGCGGAACTTTGCACGCGTGGCGCGCGGGTCGAGGCGGTACTCGGGAAAAGTCTGGTTCGGCGGATCGTCGAACATCACGACCTTGCCCGCGAGGCACCACGGCGGCGATGCGAGTACGTTTTTGACCCCCGGATGAGCCGGATCAGAGGTGCCGAATACCGCTTCGGCTTCTTTAGCGCGATCAACTTTATAGATCTCGCTGATGGTCATGGTAGCGAGGCGTGCGCCATCTTCAGCCGCGAGAGCAACGTCCTGGCCGATAGACAGCTTTTTCGCCTCGGCTTCTTCGACACCCAGCGTAATCGGAATTGACCACGGCACGCCCGAGGCGAGGCGCATCTCATCGCGGCTACGGTTATAGTCAGCCTGGCCCATGAAGCCGGTGAGTGGGCTGAAGGCGCCTGAGGCAAGCATTTCGAGGTCAGCGAGTTCGCGCTGGCCTAACGTGACAGTTGGAAGCTTCTCCGCGTAAGCGCGCAGCCGCGTCCGATCGGCGGGATTGGCGCGCAGGTCAACCAGCTCGCCGCCGCCATGTGCCGTTATAGAGTCCTTGGTGGTGGCGCTCATCGGGGTCCTCCAGGGCGAATCAGGCCGGCAGCCTCCAGGGCTTCGAGCAGGCGCTTGAAACTCTCTTCCCGGCTTTCGCGATGCGTCTCCACGATCAACTCCGGCTGCAGTGGCTCTTCGTAGGGATCAGAGACGCCGGTAAAGTTCTTGATCTCGCCGGCCAGCGCCTTTTTATACAGACCCTTGACATCGCGTTCGGCAAGAGTCTCAATCGGACATTTCACAAAGACCTCGAAAAAATTTGAATGCATCGAGCGAACTTCGTCGCGCACGTCGCGATACGGCGATATCGCCGCCGAAATCGCGATGACACCATTGCGAGCGAGCAGATTGCACACATAGCCGATACGCCGGATATTGATATCGCGATCTTCCTTGGAGAAGCCGAGTCCTTTCGAAAGGTTGGTGCGAACTTCGTCGCCGTCGAGAATCTCGACCCGATGGCCGCGCTGGCGCAGTTCGCCAGCGAGTAGATTGGCCAAGGTCGATTTACCGGCGCCTGAAAGCCCGGTGAACCATAAGGTAAAGCCGTCGTTCATCGTGGTTGGAATTAGCGCTCCTGAATAAATTACTTATCGAGTAGTTTAAGTTATAAAAAGGAGCAGGGTTATACAAGAGCGGTGATCGGTTATCCGAACAGGTTCCGCATCGGCATTATCACCAGCGTAATTAGCCTTCGATGCGGGATTGCGATTGAATTTGTGCCTGCGCCTCCCTGGCCTTATCCCGATTTTTCAGGCCAAAGCATCAGAGCGGAACTATTTTTCTATCGTGTCCGAGCTTACAAGCGTTTAGCGCTGGCTTACCGTTTGTCAATCGCGTGGTATTGATGGCAGTCTGGCTCCGAAATTAAAAGGGACTCCTGATTAAATGCAGGCTATTCGGCGGCCTGCTCGGATTGATATCCCTTACCGCCCTTGCATGATGGAGGTTCGATGATAACGGAGATTATTTTCAGTCTCTGCATTTTTATTTCCCTCGGCGTTTTTTTCTACCAGCTCTGGCGCCGCTTTCAGCTACTGCGGAGCGCGGTTCCCGTGTCCCGCTTCGATCGAATTCCCGAACGCATTCGCGCCGTGCTTGTCTACGCGTTTGGCCAGAGGAAGTTCGTGCGCCGGAATCCGGGAGCCGAGCAGTCTGCCGGATGGATGCACTTTTTCATCTTTTGGGGCTTCATCATCCTCGGTATTCAGATCATCACGATGTTCGGCCGTCTCTACTCCGACTCGTTCGTTGTTCCCGGTTTCAGCCTGAATCTCGTAGGCGGCCCTTATATGTTCCTCCGCGACCTCACTGAGGTTGCGGTTCTGATTGCGGTTGGAGTGGCGCTTGTGCGATGGCGAATTACACACGCGCCCCGGCTTTACGGCTTTCTTCCCCCCGAAAGCCGCCAGCGGGCTAAATCTCACTGGGAAGCCTACGTGATCCTGATTTTCATCGCGATCATCATGCTGGCAGGCCTCGTGTATGACGGCGGGCGAATCGCTGCTCATCCGAACAACATGTTGATGGTTAGGGAGGCGCGATGGGAGCCTTTTTCAAGTTTGATCGCGCTCGGTCTTGCGCAAGCAGGCACGAGCTTCGCCTCAGGCGCGGCCTACGCAGCTTTGTGGGTGAACGGCATCGTCGTTCTTGTGTTTTTGGACTTACTGCCGCCCTCGAAACACTTCCACCTTATCACTGCAATTCCGAACATTTTCTTCGCGAAACTCGAGCCCAAAGGGCGGCTCTCGAAGCAGGATCTGGAAAATGATACCCGCTTCGGCACCTCGCATATCGATCAATTCACGTGGAAGCAGATGCTCGACATGTTCACCTGCACAGAATGTGGCCGCTGCTCCTCGAATTGCCCCGCCACGTTAAGCAAGAAGCCGCTCGCTCCACGCCAATTGCTACTCGATCTGCGGGATTACCTCTATGGACATCAGTCCGAGATCATTGAAAAGAGGCTTCACTCAGGCAACGGCGATGGCGCGGAACCCCCAGAGGTTGGAGAAAACATTGTCGGCCCCGTTATCCACGATGAGACCCTGTGGTCTTGTACTACCTGCCGAGCCTGCGAGGAGGCCTGTCCCCCGATAATCGAATATGTCGACAAGATTGTCGACATGCGCCGTCATCTGGTGCAGGAGGAGGCCCGTTTCCCGAATGAGCTTACTCGCACCTTCAAAAACATGGAGACGCAATCCAATCCGTGGGGCCTCGATGCCCAGAAGCGCTTCGAGTGGGCCGAAGGGATGAACGTCCCGACCCTCACCGACAAGCCGGACGCCGAGTTCCTTTACTACGTGGGCTGCGCCGGCGCCTTCGATGATCGCAACAAGAAAACGACCCAGGCCTTCACCCGCATACTGCAGAAAGCGGGCGTAGACTTTGCCTGCCTCGCGCGCGAGGAACTTTGCAACGGTGAAACCGCCCGCCGGCTGGGAAACGAGTACCTCTACCAGACGATGTCCCAGATGCTCATCGAAACCCTCAACAATTACAAAGTTCGTAAGATCATCGTGAATTGTCCCCACTGTTTCAACACGATCAAGAATGAGTTTCCGGAATTCGGTGGATCATACGAGGTCATTCATGCCGCCGACCTCGTGCAGCAGTTGATCACTTCGGGGCGTCTCAAAATCTCCCCGGAATTCTCAAAGCGGACCGTGTACCACGACTCTTGCTATTACGGCCGTTACAATGACGTATTTGACGAGCCGCGCACATTGCTCAGCCGCGCGGGGGCCGAGGTCCATGAAATGCAGCGCCACCGTAAATTCGGCATGTGCTGTGGTGCCGGCGGAGGGCGGATGTGGATAGAGGAAGACCCGGATAAGCGGGTAAATCTGCTCCGTACCGAGCAGGCACTTCAGACTAACCCAGAGGTCATCGCCGTCTCCTGCCCCTACTGTATGACGATGCTCGGCGACGGCATCAAGGCCAAAGAGCTAGAGGAGAAGGTCAAGACCCTCGACGTGATGGAAATCGTCGACGAGGTCACCCGGGGCC
>DATJUF010000061.1:0-10791 GCA_035502655.1 Binataceae bacterium (SeqCode) | reverse complement strand
TTGTTTCGAAGGACGTTCAGATCGTGAGAACGACCATGCCGAAGGAACGGTCCTCGATAAGGTAGTGCAGAGCGTCGGCCGCTTCCGCCAGCGGGAAGGTCTTTGCCACAATGGGCTTGATAGCGCCGGACTCAAGCAGCGTATGCCAGGCTTCCTCCCAAGCCGCCTGTGGCTGGGCAAACAGGGAGAAACTCTTAATGGTGGCTCGTTTCCAGATCAGGTCTGTGACGTCAATGCTTGCCCTGCGGCCAGCCGAATAACCGAGTGTCGTAAGACATCCGTTGGGTGCAAGCGCTCCCAGCGCCTCGCCCAAGAGGTCACCGGCGATGCTGTCTATCACGATGTCTGCGCCACGACCGACTGTGATACGTCGCACTCCATCGCCCAGCTTCTCGCGGGTGAGGTCAATGACCTCGTCGAATCCGAGCGCCTTTGCCTGCTCAGCCGTGTTATGGTTGGTGGTGCTTGAGATAGTGTGTTTCGCACCCAAGACCCTCGCCAGTTGCGTCACCGCATTGCCGACGAGCCTCCGATCGCGAGCGCCAGCACGGTTTTGCCGGGCTGAAAACCAGCTAGGGTGAGAGAGATGTGCGCTGTGAGATAGGTGACTGGAATATCCGCGGCGGTCACGTCGTCGATGGCTTTCGGTATCAGGCAAATGTGCTCCTTCCGTACCGCAAGCCATTCACTGTAGGCGCCATCCTCCGAAACGCCGTAGGGCCCCGCAAACATCACGCGTGAACCGGCCGGAAAGTCCGATCCACCTCCCTCCCCAACTACGGCCGCCCCTTCGCCACCCAACACCAGCGGCGCCTTCGCGCGGGGGTATTGGCCTGAGAGAATGGTATGGTCCAGGGGCGTGACGCCAGCGGCGGCGACCCGCAAGAGTATCTTTCCGTCCGCGCCTGCCGGCTTCGCAAGGTCCACCAGCTTCAGCCCTTTATAACCGCTGAATTCTTCTGCCCTCATTGCACGCATATCAATCACCTGCTCCCGCTCCATGCAGCGGTGAGTTTAGTGACGGCCTCGATTCCTGCGCATCGCTTCCGGGCTGGCTCGCAAATCGCGACAGCTGTGGCGCTTCGCGAACTGCTTTCCGTCGCAATGTTCAATTAGATCGGCCATGTTTTCCCATTAGTTATTGTATATACAAGACTCGGACCAAAACAATTCACGCCTAATACGAAGTCGATCGCAATCGAATCGGTGCGCTCATTTTCAGCTCTCGCGAGCCAACCGCAAATGGTGATTGTTTCGGCCGTTCGCGAATTGCATGTCGCCTTTGTTGTCGATGAATTTGTCCATTGTCCCGATCTTCCTGTATATACAAGGTGCGAACCAAAGAGAATTCTCCATTCCGACTATTCCGCAGGGTGGCATCCGGATTGCTCAAGTAGCAGAGGCCACAAACATGGAAGCGAACGATACTATGATTCGGAAGGCGCCATGCAGCAGTCCGCTGCCACAGCTTGAGGTTCCGATGATCAACACGATGGTGGCGTGTTTGGGAGCCGAACACAGAAAGTTGAACGGTCTCGATATGGGATTGGCTGTCGCCGCCAGCAGGCTTGCCGATGACCTCCGCGCGGTTACAGCGAGCCAATAGGCCCTGCGGGTGTGGGTCGAGATCAGGCAAGATCTATGGTCGCACTTGCAGATCGAAGATGGGCTGGTTTCTTGGGGCGAGGCGCATCACGCGATTTCAGGTGCACTGCTCGAGACGCTGAAGAACGAACGTCAGGAAATGCGCAAGCTGATGGCGACACTGCATGAGCTGTCGCCGGGCGTGGATCGCGAGCAAATTGTTGGAGACCGCAATGCCTTCGCGCAAACGCTGCTGGCGTTGGCGCGGACGCTGGACTCACACGTCGAGCGCTATGATGGTGGAGTCTGGCCCTCGATCCTCCGAGCGCTTTTCCACAAATAGCCTTGCCGCTAATTTCGAGCGCTCAATTTGCGAAGGGCGGAGCGCAACTCCGCGATAGTATCGGTACCGAGGCGCCGACTGACTTCTGCTTGAGCTTTTTGCCAGGCAGGAAGGCATTTGCGAATCAACGCCTGGCCCTTGTCGGTCACCTCGATGAGGTGCCTACGGCGATCCGCGTCCTGCACGAGCCGCAGCCAGCCCCTCGCGCACATCCGCTCGACGTTGCGGCTGAGCGTCGACTCGTCCATCTGTAGATGTTTTGTCAATTCCGTTGGCCTGGCCTGCTTTCGATTGGCAACTGAAACGAGCACGCTGAACTGGCTGGTCTTCAATCCGGCGTTTGCCAGTGCGCCGTCATAGATCGCGCTGACCATCCGATTCAGCTGGCGCACGCAACCGCCGACGCATGCGCCTTCGACGCTGTTGGTATCCAGATCTTTGGTATCAAGGACCATATCTGTTGTATATGCAATCAGTCCCCCGCCTGTCAACGCCGGCGATCTGGAGCTGCTTACTCGATTTGCCGACCCACGGACCAATTCCCGAGAATTGATCCGGAGCGATTCGGATGACATAGTCCGGGATGCCGCGCATTAACGGGCAATGGCAACCCCAAAAGTTTTTGATCCAAATATTGTATATACAAGGACTGATGACGGTGAAAGTGCGACCTCATTGATGATGAGAATGAACCCAATTCGCTAAGGGCCAAAGGTCTCGCGATTTGCGAGGCCGCCCGGACGCTTAAGGAGACCGCGCTCAAGCGAAATCGGGTAGAGCAGGTGATGTGAAAATCATGAACTTGCTGATCCTAATCAATAGCGCGTGGATGTTCTTTCGGAATTTCGGCCTTCGGCACGTAACCGCAGCACTTGGCCATTTTGCTCTTGAGGTAGCTGGTCCAAATGCCGGTCAGAAAGTCATCGCGCGATCCGCGAGACCTGTTGAATGGTTGCGATCGCGGCTCCGCCCGCAGCTTCCAGAGAAGCCGATATAGGTCCAAATTCAGAGGCCCTTGAGCTCTGAGCGGCGAGGTCAGCTTTCCGCCGATAACCGATTGTTGTGCGGGCCGCAAATATAGCAGCACGCGACAGGAACCGCCGTTTTCCACAGCACTGGCGGTCCGATCCTGGTGTTTTCAGAAAACGGCGGTCGCCGTCAAAGCCATGAGAGAGTTGCGCCGGCTATTAGCGGGACGCGAAAGACGAAAGAGGAGAACTGAGATGACAGCAACTCTGCAAAGAATGGTTCGCGATCCGCGGATTGGTGAGGTGCACATGCCACACGAGCCGCTCTCAATTATACGAATCATGGAGAACCTCGGTCGCACACTAATCAAAATCAAATGGCAGACTGGCGACGAATCGGTTGTCCTGCCCGATGACATCGATGCCGTCTCATGTAGCGAGAGGTTCGAGGCCAGAATGTAGCGCGGGAAATCGTCGAGCACGGTGGACAGATAGAACCAGCCCCAACCGGCCACGCGCAGGTAAGTGAAATCAGTTTGCCACAATGCGGTCATGGGCCGGACAAAGCGGTCGGCACCTTCGAGGATTGATCAGTCCTCGCGCCTTCCACAGCCGAATAAACGACGCCTCCGAGACAAAGTACTGCTGTTGGCCCACAAACCGGTGGCCAGTTTGCGCGGCGACAACTCCGGTTCCTTGACGCCAGCTCAATCAATTCTGCGGCCACTGCTTCCGGAAGGCTTATTCCAGACCCGCCGCGGGGTCGGCTGACCGTCTTCTAGAGCTGCTGCGCGGCGCGCCCTATACCGCTCCAGCGGTAGAAGATCGCGGGAAATTCTCAACTGGGCCAACTTCCGGCACACCCGCAGCGACGATTCCTGAATCAGGAGAATGATTTCCAGTTTCACGGGAGCCCTGTATCTCATGTATCGGACTCCCCACCGCCGATCGCGCTTTTTTTGAGCAGCCGATTCTGAGTAGGACCTCGGCCAGCAACTCCTTGGGGTGCTGAGCTTCCGTCCGCAGCCCTTGGACTTCGTCGTTGGTTGCCTCCCGTGCTTATCGCCGGCTAGCCGCTTATTGCCCGCCTCGAGAAACTCCTTGGACCGGCGGGTATAGAGATTCTGGTTAATCCTCTTCCTTGCAGCACAGTTCGACGATGCTTTCCTTGCCGCGCAGTTCGGCAATCACGATCCTGACTTTTGACTCGGCCGAGTACTGTCGCCGCGTCGCTCGCCGGATATCTCAGACGACCTGCTCGGCGTCGTCAAAATGCCGTTCTACTGCCGATCTCATCGCGCTCCTTTGCGGATTACGATGAGCTCAATATCATCTCTTATTCAGTCTCCCCTTTCCGTGTCACCAGTGCTGACGGGGGAATATTGTCGACAAATGCGGGCCCGGCCGAACGCAAGATATCGACCGGTCCGCTTCTTGGTAAACGCTCAGCACCTCGGAGCGACGTCCCTACTCTCTCACCCGCTCTCGCCGGGATCGCCTGATGATAATCACGGATCTCTTTGATTTTGCCGTCCACGATTTCCATCACTTCCGCACCGATTGCCTCGACACGCGTCTGTTGTGCTTTCGTCCCGTAAAATAAGATTCCGCCACACCTCGACCGCTGTTGCCAGTACATACCCGCAGCTCACAATGCGCATATGAAACAGCGCGAACTCGGTCTCATACGACCGCTGGACCTCCGCGATGCCTACCACCCGCTTGCCGTTCGGACTCACGAGCACTGCCTCGTCGTGGAAACACGCCACCACACCCTCGAGGTCGTGCCGGTTGAATGCATCGAAGTAACGGTTGATGAGTTGCTCTTCCGAAGTCATAGAAAGCCTCGTTATTTGTTGGGCTTGATCATTTGCCAGCAGCTCTCGGCTGCCAATTTCTCGCTTTCGAGAGCCAGTGAATCTTTTCGTCTGATCGCTGAAATCGCCACGGTACAAAGCGCGCCGCTCAGCATATCGGCCAGCAGCCCAGCGTTGCCCGAACGCACTACACCGCGCGCCTGCGCCTTGCGAATCATCTTAATAAGTTCCTGCCGAACGCGAGGAACGTCGCGCCGGAGCCTGCGCAGAAATCGAGCCTCGTTTTCGCAGAAGTACAGAAACTCCTGCGGATGCTCGCGCGCGGCCGCGAATTCAAGGTGGACCAATGTGCTGAGCCGCTCTGGCAAGGGGTCTGCGCGCTGAGCAATCTCCTGTACTTGCTGGCCGTACCACTCGTACCAGCTTGTGAAGATTTCCTGCGCCATCTCTTCCTTGCCGCGGAAATGGCGGTAAATTGCAGCTTCGCGCACACCCGCCGCATCCGCCACGTCTCTCATACTGGTCGCATCGACACCGCGGCTGGCGAATAGGGCGGTCGCTGCGGCAACAATCACCGGCCGCTTCGTATTAGGTTTCTGTCCCAGAATACGCATGCTAGTGAATGACCACTAACATACTTAGGAACTTCTCGGCAAATTGCGCTACAGGAGTGCCTGAGAAGAAAGCTATGAGTCTTGTAGCTATGTTAGTTGCGCATGGGCGCCGGCCCACCATGATGGATGAAACCTGCTAAGAGATTGGTGCCGCGCTGCCAGCACCGAGGCCGCCCTTTTCCTGGTGCTCGCCGCCGGAGTGTTAGTTTGACCTTAAGCCCTGCGAGCACCCTGGATTGTGGCCACGGACGGCAGCGTTCGCGAGCACGCTTGGTAGAATTCGAAGACGAGGGTTTCGCGCCGGCCGCGCAGCGAAGGAGTGAGTAATGGAAGTCATCCATGAACGCTGCGCCGGCCTCGACATTCACAAAGGGACGGTGGTGGGATGTTTGCGGGTACGCGAGCACGGCCGGGTACGCCGAGAGGTGCGGCGCTGGGCAACCACCACGGCAGAGCTCCTGAAGCTCGCGGACTGGCTGCGGCAAGCGGGCTGCACGCACGTCGCGATGGAAGCGACCGGGGTCTGCTGGAAACCGGTCTGGCATATGCTGGAAGGTGAGTTCGAACTGCTTCTGGCTAATCCGGCGCATATCCGCAACGTGCCGGGACGCAAAAGCGATTTCAATGACGCAACCTGGACGCGGACCTGTTGGCGCACGGGCTGATTCGCGCGAGCCTGGTGCCGCCGGGGCCGATCCAGGAGTTGCGTGATCCGACCCGCACGCGCAAGCAGCTAATGCGCGAGATCGCGCAGCACAAGCAGCGCATTCAGAAGGTGCTCGAAGACCCATCTCCGCATGATTGAGTATCTGGAACAAAGGATCAGGGATTTTGAAGAACAGCTCGGGGTGGTGCTCGCGCCCTTTCGCCCGGCGGTCGCATGCCTGATGACTATTCCGGGAATCAGCACCACCGCCGCACATGTGATTGTCGCGGAGATCGGCGTCGACATGACCAGATTTGCGACGGTGGCGCACTTGCGCTCGTGGGCCGGGTTGTACCCGCAACTTAACGAGAGCGCCGGCCAAACCAGGTCGCGCCGTCTACGCCACGGCGCCCCGTGGCTCAAAACGGTGCTGGTGCAATGCGCCTGGGCGGCGACCCGTAACAAGCACAACTATCTCTACGCCCAATTCGTCCGGCTCCGCGCCCGGCGTGGCCCACAAAAAGCCATCATCGCGGTGGCCGCCTCAATTCTCTCCATCGCCCATTATTTGCTGCGCAATCAAGTGCGGTATCGCGATCTCGGAGCACTCTATTTCAACCGCGCCGATCAAGAGCGAACCGTGCAGCGCCTAGCCCGCCGAATCAAAGAGCTCGGCTATGAAGTCGAAATTCGCAAAGCGGCCTGAGCGCGGAAGTTTCTTGGTAGAAAATATCGAAAGAGGCACTCGTATCCCGAGGTCGAAAGAGCTTACGGCACGATCTGAAATCGTCCGAGTCGCAGCGGCCGGTATAGCTCAAAGTCGCGGCGGTCGACGGTGAACACGCGCCGAATGCGTTCGCGCTCGGCTACGCGCACCAGAGCCGCGTCCGCAAGGTCCATCGGAAGGTCGCGATATTTCCACATGAGTTCGCGCATTCGCGGACAGTCCTCGCTGTTCAACTCCATCAGGGTAACGCCGCCGACGGCAAGCGTGTCCCAGAGTGCACGTTGGGCCTCGGCCGACGACCTGAGCAAATACATTGCCTCGGTAAAGGCCGGCCAGACTGTGCCCAGGGGATCGGTAATCCCTCTGAGGACATCACGACACGCTTGGTGATATGAATCGCTGCGGTCAATCAGCGCGATGAGTGGTCCTGCGTCCACCAGTACGGCGGTCATTCCTGCTCTCCTGCAAGAGTCGGGCGAATCGCTCACCGGTGCGCTCGGACAGCTTCATTCCGCCGCTGTCCCAGCACCCAATTAAATGAGTCATGGTTTCCGACGGCGATACGCCTTTAGGCCGGATCTCCTCTTTGCGGAATGCCTCAAGAGCGTCGCGCACGATCTCGGACTTCGTGCGCCCGGTCTGCCGTGCCACGCGCTCAAGAAAGGCGGCGGTTCCAGCGTCCACTCTGAGGCTCAACGTGCTCATGCATCAGCTGTATCACAACTTGTAACACAAAGCCATCTTGCGACGAAACGCTAACCCGTTTGGGCCATCTGGCTGGCTGCGATCGGTCCTTCATTCGCGAAGCCATCGATCTTGGTGGTGTTCATCGAACGCCAGCCTGACGACCGCACAGCAATCACCGAGATCAAAGAACTGCGAAGAATTGCGCGTCCTCCACTCAATTCCGTCGCGCTATCGCCATCAGGGCGAACGCTGACGCTTGGCACTACGCAATTGGATGGCTGCAGCCGCGCTCAGTGGGCCGCGGGCTTCGCCCGCGTTCTCATTTCCGCCCTCGCCTCTCAGAGTTTTTGAAGAGGACGAGGGACGGAAAAACGGTTTCGGGTTTTTACGACCGAAGCGCCCGCTGGGCGGACAAATAACCCATGGAGGCCAGTGCAATGTCTTTAAACCGCGTAACCATCATCGGCCATCTCGGCCAGGATCCCGAAGTGCGGCAACTGCCGCAAAGCCAGCAATCCGTCGCGACTTTCTCGGTGGCGACCGACGAGAGCTTCACCGGCAAGGACGGCAGCCGCCAGGAGCGAGTGCAATGGCACCACATTGTGGTCTATGAAAAACTCGCCGAGAGCTGCGGCGAATACCTGAAGAAGGGCCGACAGGTCGTGTGCTGTGAAAGCTTTATCGAAGATGGGGGAAGGCCCCTCCGAACCGGCCTGCAGGAGCAGATTCCAAACCGCCCCAATCTGCGAGGGTAAAGAGCCATGGTGGTGAGCGTTGTGGGAAAAGGCGGAGGAATAGTCCGTCAGGTGAGTCTCAAGGAGACGAACGCAATTGAACCGCTGATGAAGTGTCGAAAGACCTCAGACGATGTCCAAACCGGAGTGGATTTGGCTCCTGGGAGCAAGGGTTGGGGAGTGTCTGCTGATTGCCCAATCGGCATCCGGCATGAAGGCGGCGTGACCTTGAGACAGGCTTCGATAAGGAACACAGAAACCTGTCGCTCCGATGCCAAGGGAGAAACTCAAGCGGGTGACACCGTCAGGGTGAGAGTACCGATGCGGAGCACAGGGGCGGAGACGTCCGTAGTAGGGAAGAAGGTCCTGTAATGGGGCTGGACCGAAGGGGCGTCGTCATTCGGCTTTATTCAGTTGACAACCCGAACAGGGAGGATCTGCGTGAATAGAGCCAAGCCATTTTGTATTGCGAAGCGCGAGGTGTGGGAAGCGTATAAGCAAGTGAAGGCGAACCGGGGTGCGGCGGGAATCGACGGACAGACTATCCAGAATTTCGACAGAGACCTGAGCGACAATCTCTATCGAATCTGGAATAGGATGTGTTCCGGTAGCTACTTTCCGCCGCCAGTGCGCCGAGTTGACATTCCGAAAGGCGATTCCGGAAAGACGCGTCCGCTGGGAATTCCGGCAGTGTCCGACCGAATCGCTCAGACGGTGGTCAAGCGGTATCTGGAACCGATACTGGAGCCCGAGTTCCACAAGGACTCCTACGCTATCGGCCAGGCAAATCGGCCCACTACGCTTTAGCAGTGGCCCGGCAGCGATGTTGGCAACGGGATTGGGTTTTGGACCTCGACATCGAGAGTTTCTTTGACCGAATCGATTGGGAACTTTTGATGCGCGCCGTGCGCCAGCACACGGACTACAAGTGGGCGCTGCTTTATATTGAGCGATGGCTCAAGGCGCCCATGAGCATGCCGGATGGAACCTTGGTTAGCCGGGAAAGAGGAATCCCGCAGGGCTCGGTTATCAGCCCGGTGCTGGCTAATCTTTTTCTTCACTATGCGTTCGATTGCTGGATGCAACGGGAACACCCGGACATCCCATTCGAGCGCTACGCTGATGATGCTATCTGCCGCTGTCGAAGTGAGGCGCAGGCGCAGAAACTACGCCGGGCGCTGGAACAGAGGTTCGCGGAGTGCGGGCTTCAGCTTCATACGCAAAAGACCAAGGTCATCTACTGCCAGGATGCGAATCGCAGGGACGACTGTCCTGAGCGGTCGTTTGACTTTCTCGGCTATACGTTTAGGCCACGATCGTCGATCAACCGCAAGGGAAAACTCTTTGTCAGGTTTCTACGGCCGTCTGCAAGCAGGCGGCCAAGCGCATGCGACAAAGGATTCGCCTCTGGCGTCTGCATCTTTGGAACGATCTTGAACTGGAACAGCTAGCGACTTGGGCGCGGCCCGTCCTCAGCGGATGTGTGCGCTACTATGGGCCCTTCTACCCCTCGAAGCTTCGCGGTGAACTTCGCACGATTGACGAGTTTCTCGTGCGGTGGGCGATGCGCAAATACAAACGGTTCCGAGGTCGCTGGATAGCGAGCTGGGATTGGCTGCGCGCGGTCAAACGCCGCTAGCCCCAGCTCTTCGCGCACTGGGGCTTGGAACAATGGCCGGATTGATGGGAGCCGTATGAATCGAGAGGTTCACGTACGGTTCTGCGAGCGCGTGGGGCTGCGATGCCCCGCGCGACTCACCTATGCCGAGGGCCGTTTGCAGACCCGAGACTACGAAGACCGCAATGGCGGCTCGCGGCGTTATCGCACCGAGATTATCGCCCGACGCGTGCAGTTCCTCGGCACCAAGCCCCGAAGGCCAAGGCGGCGAAGCCGAAAGGCCGAACGAAGAAGATATCCCGTTCTGAATGGTTAAGCGCAACTGAGTATTGCGGGGAAGTACCTAATCCAACTTCCCCGCAAATTAGCGACGAGCAGATGAAGCTGATCATCATTTCGCACCATAGCATCATCGAAGCGAATCACACGATCGCGCCACCGATTTTCATCGACGTGGTCACTTCCCGCAGCATTAGCGCTTATCGCTGATGCCTTTGCCCTTGGCCATCGTCGTGCACGATAGAACGGGCGGCCGCATGAAGCGCGGCGCGATAGTGCTCGATGAAATATTCTCACGCGGCGGTGCTTCCCTGCAGGCAGGCCCGGGCCAGAGCCAGGTCCTCGCTCCGAATTCCCGCTAAGAATCGCTCTATTTCGTCAACCGGCGAGTCGGGCCGGCCGGAGGCCCAGGAGCGGACGCTATTCTCGAGCGCTTCGGCGAAATCCTCTTCCGGCAACGACCATTGCGCCGCCCCGCTCAACGCATAAAGTCGGCGATCGTGCGACCGTAGCGATTGCGGAATTCACTTGAGTCGCTCGCTATTGCGACACGATGCCTATCGAGTCATCGCGTTCGCCAATCTAGCACCTAGGGATTACCGGCGGATAATTACTGTGAGGGGCCTGTTGAGTGTTTGTATTCCTTTTGTGCAGGTCGAGAAAAGAGGCGCGGCGAGCCGCAACTCGCCACCATTGCAATCGCTCCGGCAACTATAGTGCGAGGCATTTCATGGTGGTTGCTGCCTTTCGCGCGAGGCATTCCAAGAGCCATCG
>DATJUF010000060.1:0-13788 GCA_035502655.1 Binataceae bacterium (SeqCode) | reverse complement strand
CCGCACTCTAGCCGCTTCACTCGCTGATGCCAACCCGCCTATCGCGCGGGCGCGAATCGTGAGCGTCAGGCTGGTCGCCAGCACTGCCGCACCCACCGCAACGTGCGCCGTCGTCGGCAGCACCGCCCGCCCACTCCAGATTGTCAACGCTCCGAGCGAGATCTGCGTGATCAGCAATAGCAACAGAAGCACTGCGGAATGCCACAGTCGCCGCTCTCCGCGATGGAACCGCAAGACCCTGATGACCACCCACAGGACGAAAAATGTGACAACCAGCGCGCCGCATCGATGGGCAAAGTTGACGTCGACACCTAATCCTAAAAATGGCGGTATCAGGTGTCCATATGACAGCGGAAAATCAGGAATCGCCAGTCCCGCGCCCAGATGACGCATTACCGCGCCGATCAGGATCTGGATGTAGATGATGCCGGTGGTCACCGCCGCTAAAGTCGCCAGGCGCGGATGACGATAGTCACTGCGAACGTTGGGTCCCGCGCCAAACTCCGGATTCGTGAAGATTGCTATCGCCACCATAACGCAGAAAAACGCCTGCGCCGTCGCGGCATGTGCCACGGCGATCGGCAGCGGCAGCAGCAACAGTACCGTGATTCCGCCGAGTACCGCCTGCACCACCACTAATCCGAGCGCAGCGAAGGCTGTCTTGCGCACCCACGAGCGCGGCTCGGCCCGCCACGTCCATATCGCCAGTATCAGGGTTAAAATGACGACCGTGCCTGCCGCCACGCGATGGCCGTATTCGAAGCGCACTCCCCCTTGCAGCTTCGGTATCAGATGGCCAAATGCGAGCGGCCAATCCGGTACCGCTAGCGCCGAACCGGTCGAGGTCACCAGGCCACCAATGAAGATCAGGATAAAAGTGGCTGCCGCGCATACCACCGCAAAGCGATGCAATCCTTGGGAATGGCTCGTAGAATTAATCTCAACGGGATTGACTTCGGTACTCATGGCTTGAGCTAATCGAGGACACGCTTATATGAAAACTATCGCGTATTAAGTAATCTGAACTGAACTAGCCGCTCGATTCAATCAGAACTTAGGCCTGATCGCAAATACGTAACTTCCTCTCGCCTCGCTTCTTCCTGATGGCTTCCTCTCACGCGCGGCAAGCTGGCCGCCCTTTCGCGCCGCGAGTATATTGCGCAGGCTTAACACTAGACCGAGCCAAGCGGGCAAAATCGAAATCTGACAATGGATCCTTGGGATAACCGATGACCGGCGAATTGACTGTCAGCACCGCCCCCACACTCGCCCAGCTTTTCGAGGCGCAGGCCCGTAAGTACGGCGGGCGCACGCTGCTCAAGTCCAAGCAGCAAAAGCAATGGCGCGGCCATTCATGGAGTGATCTCGCGGCCGAAACTGCCCGCCTCCGCGCCGGCCTGATCAATCTAGGCCTCAAGCCTGGCGACCGCGCTGCGATTCTCGCCGAGAATGGCCCTCATTGGGTGGTGTTCGATCAAGCAGTGATGGGCCTCGGCGGCGTTGTAATTCCTCTCTATACGACCAGCGGCGCCGAAGAAATCACTCAAATCCTCAACGATTCCGGCACGCGGCTGGCCGCCGTTTCTGGCGACGCCCTGCTCCGCAAGCTGCTCGCGCTCAAGCCCAACTTGCCAGCGCTCGAAACTATCGTAACTCTCCACACCGCCGCCGATGGCATCACGGACACGGCTGGCGCCCGCCTCACGCCGCAAAACGCGCTGCTCGGGCACGGCGAGGCCCCGGCTATCGAGGGCAGCCGCGAGGATCTCGCGACTTTCATCTATACTTCCGGCACTACCGGCCCGCCCAAGGGCGCGATGCTTACCCACGGCAATCTGCTCGCCAATTGCGAATCAAACATGGAGGCGCTCGCGCTCGGCGAGAACGACATGACCCTGTCATTCCTGCCGGTCGCCCATGCCTTCGAGCGTACAGCCGGCCACTACACGGTAATGGCCGCTGGAGCGGTCATCGCTTACGCCGAGGGACTGGCGCAAATCGCCCAGAACCTGCAGGAAGTTGAGCCAACTATCGTCCTGACCGTCCCCCGCCTACTCGAAATGATCCATAGCCGCATCATGCGCAATGTCGAGACGGCGCCCGCCTTCCGCCGCCGTCTCTTCAGCCTCGCGATCGCCGCTGGTAGCGCCGCCGCCACTTATCGCCTTCAAGGGCAGCCCGTTCCGGCCTATCTATCCGCCCCGATGGCGCTGTTTCGCCGCCTCGTCTTCGCCCGTATTCGCGGGATCTTCGGCAGCCGTTTGCGCTATTTGATTTCCGGCGGCGCGCCGCTGCCAGTCGCGATCAACCGCCTGCTGGCCGCCGCCGAAGTTCCTATCGTCGAGGGCTATGGCCTCACCGAAGCGTCCCCGGTAGTCGCCGTTAACTTGCACGGCCATACTAAAATCGGCACGGTCGGCCGTCCGCTGAAAAACATCACGGCGCGCACCGCGGACGACGGTGAGCTTCTGATCCATGGCCCGAATGTCATGAAGGGCTATTACAACCGCGACGCCGAGACCCGCGAGGTCATCGATAGCGATGGCTGGCTCCACACGGGCGATATCGTGCAAATCGACCGCGAGGGCTATATCCGCATCACGGACCGCAAAAAAGAGATCATCGTGCTGTCGGGCGGCAAGAATATCTCCCCCGCGAATCTCGAAACCGGCCTGATGGCAGACCATTACATCGCGCAGGCCTGCGTCATTGGCGATCGCCGCAAGCACCTTGCCGCGCTCATCGTGCCCGACTTCGAGCACCTCGCCGGTGAACTCGGCCGCCTTGGCCTCACGGCCAGGCCGCAAGAAACAATCACCCACGAAACTATCGCCAACGATAGCCGCGTCCGCGGCTTCTTTCAGCAGCGCCTGCGCAGCTTCAATCGCAGCCATTCCGACGCCGAGGCAATCACTGCTTTCCGCCTGATTCCCGCCCCCTTCACGCAGGACAACGGCGAACTAACGCCTACTCTTAAAATCCGCCGCCGCGTCGTCCAACAGCACTATCAGAAGATCATCGAATCGATGTACGAATGATCTCAATCCCGCCCTGAATCGTGCGCGCGGGGCGTGCTCGCTCCTATCTCGATTCATTCTGACCCGCCGCGCGGTGACGCTTAGCGTGAATATTGCTAAACTCGCCAAACTGGTACCGATTCGCCCACGCCTTTTTCATCCTCAATTCCAGTCGCTGGCGGACCGTGCTGGCCCCCTAAGCATGTCTGGTAGGAACGTCGTCCGAATTGCGAATCGCCAACCTGCATAGCTCGTCTTGCCGGCCCATGACCCTCCATCATTTACGATCGGCGTTACTGCTGGCCGCGATTCTCCTGCCGGCCTGTATTATCCTCCTCGGCTGCAACCATGATAGCCCTGAATCCGCCCATCCGGCCTTTCCCCCGGTCGCGGTATTGGCCGCCAAGGCTGTCCAGAAAACTGTACCCACCCAGTTGCAGGAGATCGGCACGGTCGAGTCCTTTGCAACTGTGGGAATCAAGTCGCGCGTCGAGGGCCCGCTGGTTGCCATCCACTTCAAAGAAGGCGGCTATGTCGAGCGCGGGCAATTGCTCTTTACGATTGATCCTCGCACCTTTCAGGCAGCTCTGGATCAGGCGGAAGCCAACCTGGCCCGCGATCAGGCCACCGCCCATCAGGCCAGCGTGGACGAGCAGCGCTACAGCGTTCTTTGGCGGCAAGGAGTCGGCTCGCGCCAGCAGTACGATCAGAGTTATGCGGCCGCCGCCAGCTCCTCCGCCCTGGTCGCGGCCGACCGCGCAGCAGTGGAAAGCGCGCGGCTCAATCTCGAGTTCACCCGGATCACCGCACCGGTCCCGGGCCGCACCGGCAGCCTCCAGAATCATACCGGTGATTTAATCAAAGAGGATGCTGACAATCCGATGGTCACGATCGCTCAGATCGAGCCCATCTACGTCAGCTTCTCGATTCCCGAGAAAGACCTTTCGGAAGTCCGCCGCAATATGGAAATTCATCAGCTGCCCGTTGCTGCCTTCCTACCCGGCCAGGCCGCCGCGGAAAACGGCGTACTCTCCTTCGTCGATAATACTGTGAACCAGGCTACCGGCACGATCATCCTGAAAGGCCTCTTCCCCAATCGTGATCGCCGGCTATGGCCCGGCGGGTTCGTCAACGTACGCCTCACCCTTGGCGAGATTCCCAATGCGATCCTGGTGCCTTCTCAGGCGCTCCAGACTGGCCAGCAAGGCCAATTCGTCTTCGTCGTCGGCCCTGGCATGAAAGTATCCGTGCATCCGGTCGTGGCCGGCCCGGTGATCGGCGGCGAGACCGTCATCGAACGCGGCGTCGAGGCGGGCGCGACTGTCGTGACTGACGGCCAGTTGCGCCTGATGCCTGGGGCTGTCGTGCGCATCAAGGATTCACTGGCAGGCGGGGCATCGCCATGAACCTTGCTGAACTTTTCATCCGGCGGCCGGTGATGACGACGCTGATCTCAGTCGCGATCGTCATCTTCGGCCTCTTCGCCTATCGGCTGCTGCCCGTCAGCGATCTCCCCAACGTGGATTACCCGACGATTGTGGTTAGCGCTACCCTTCCGGGCGCCAATCCCGAAACCATGGCGTCATCGATCGCTACCCCGCTCGAAAAGCAGTTCTCCACCATTGCCGGCCTCGTCGAAATGACCTCCGCCAGCACCCAGGGCATAACCAATATCACTCTCCAGTTTGAATTGAGCCGCAATCTCGACGCCGCTGCGCAGGACGTCCAGTCGAAAATCGCCGCCGCGCAAGGGCAACTGCCCGTTGGGATGCCGAGTCCGCCTTCGTATCAAAAGGTCAATCCTTCCGCTAATGCGATTCTTTATCTCGGCCTCAGTTCGCCTTTGCTGCCGCTTTCGCAGGTCGATGAGTACGCCGAAACCTACCTCGGCGAGCAGATTTCGATGATTTCCGGCGTCGCCCAGGTCGAAGTGTACGGCGGGCAGAAGTACGCGGTGAGAATTCAGGTCGATCCGATGGCGATGGCCGCGCGCGGTATCGGCATCGACGATGTGGCTAACGCAGTCCAGAACGCCAACGTCGATCTGCCGACCGGTACACTCTATGGCGCTAACAAAGCCTTTACCGTCAAGGCCAACGGGCAGCTCACCGATGCTGCCGCTTACGAGCCGCTGATCGTCGCCTATCGCAACGGTGCGCCTGTGCGCCTGCGCGACATCGGCCGTGCCCTCGACAGCGTGCAGGACAACAAGGTGGCTGGCTGGGTGCGCGGTAATCGTGCCATTGTGCTCGCCATTCAGCGCCAGCCCGGCACTAATACCGTCGACGTCGTCAACGCCATCCGCAAGATTCTCCCGGCTTTTCGCGCTGAACTACCAGCTTCCGTCGATTTGACCGTCCTCTACGATCGTTCCCAAAGCATCCGCGCCTCAGTCGATGACGTCCAGTTCACCTTGCTCCTCACGATCTTTCTGGTGGTGATGGTCATCTTCCTCTTCCTGCGCAATCTCTCGGCCACAATCATCCCAAGCCTGGCCCTGCCGATGTCCATCATCGGCACCTTTGGCGTGATGTACCTGCTCGGTTACAGCCTGGACAATCTCTCGCTGATGGCGATTACGCTCTCGGTCGGCTTTGTGGTCGATGACGCCATCGTGATGCTCGAAAATATCGTCCGCCACATGGAGCTGGGCCAGACCGTCATGGAAGCGGCGCTCGACGGCTCTGGCGAGATTGCCTTCACCATCCTTTCGATGACTATCTCGCTCGCCGCCGTGTTTATTCCGGTGCTCTTCATGGGCGGCGTCATCGGCCGCCTGCTGCACGAGTTCGCTGTCACCATCGGGGTCGCGATCCTCGTTTCCGGCTTCGTCTCATTGACCCTTACCCCGATGCTTTGCAGCCGCTTCCTGCGGCCGCCCGGAACCGAGCGCCATGGCCGCCTCTATCAGCTCACCGAGCGCTGGTTCGACGGCTTGCTCGGCTTCTATCGCCGCAGCCTCACCTGGATGATGCGCCATCGGCGCCTCGCAATGGTCATGCTCTTGCTGCTGATCGTAGGTACCGTCTGGGGCTTCCGTTCCGCGCGCAAGGGCTTCCTTCCCAGCGAAGATTCCGGCCAGGTGCTGATCTTCACGCAGGCGGCGCAAGGTATTTCGTACGACGCGATGGTCGCGCACCAGGAGGTGCTCAACCGCCTGCTCGCCGCCGATCCTAATGTTCAGACGTTCTTTTCGAGTGTGGGCGCGGGAGGGCCGAGCGGTACACTTGATTCAGGCATCTTGTTCGCTTCGCTGGTGCCGCGTTCACAGCGCAAGTACGGCGTCGATCAGATAATCACTCAATGGCGCGCGAAATTCTCATCAATCCCTGGCATGATGGTCTTCCTGCAGAATCCGCCCCCGATCAGCATCGGTTCGCGCTTCACCAAGGGCATCTACCAGATGACTTTGCAGGGGCCTGACACCGGCGATCTCTACAAATACGCAACTATTCTCTTCAATAAGATGCGTACGCTGCCCGATCTGCGCGACGTCAACACCGACCTCGAAATCAGCAGCCCGCAGGTTTTCGTCAACATCAATCGTGACAAGGCACATGAACTCGGGGTGACCGCCGAGGCCATCGAAAACGTTTTGGCCGACGCCTACGGCTCGCGGCAAATTTCGACTATCTATGCTCCCAACAACGAATATTGGGTCGAGCTTGAACTTGAGCCCCAATACCAGGCCGATCCAGCCGCACTCAATTTACTTTATGTGCGTTCCTCGACCGGCCTGCTCATACCGCTCAATACAGTCGCCCAGCTCACCGAAAATCTCGGCCCGCTCTCCGTTAATCATTCGGGCCAGCTCCCCTCCGTAACGATCTCCTTCGACGTTGCCCCCGGTATCGCTCTCGGCAAGGCCCTCGGCGAGGTTAAAGCCCTCACCAATGACACCATCCCTGCGAGCATCACAGCCGGCTATTCCGGCGAGGCAGAGGCCTTCGAGTCCTCCCTCGGCAATCTCGGGATGCTCCTCCTGATGGCTATCCTCGTCATCTACCTCGTACTGGGTATTCTCTATGAGAGCTTCATTCATCCGCTGACGATTCTCTCGGGCCTGCCCGCAGCAGGCTTCGGCGCTATCATCACTCTGATAGCCTTTCATCTCGAACTCGATCTGCTGGCCTTCATCGGCATCATCATGCTGGTCGGCCTCGTCAAGAAAAACGCCATTATGATGATCGATTTTGCGCTCGACGCTCAGCGCACCGAAGGCAAGAATGCCGCCGACGCTGTTTTTGAGGGCTGCATGGTACGCTTCCGCCCAATCATGATGACTACGATGGCGGCCTTCATGGGCACTCTGCCGATTGCGATCGGCGTCGGCGAAGGGGCTGACGCGCGTCGGACGCTCGGCGTAGCCGTGGTTGGCGGCCTGCTCTTCTCTCAATTCCTGACGCTTTACATCACGCCGGTCTTCTATACCTATATGGACGCGTTCCAGGAACGGCTGAAAGGCTGGAGCGCTCGCCGCCTCCGCCGCACGGCTGAAGAGCAATCCGAGCTTGAAATATCACATCCGCCGCCTCAGATGGACCGTCCCGCCGCGAGGTCCAACGATTCCGAAGACGCTCCGGCAACCGCCGCAGAAGATTCTACACTCAACGGTTCCGGCGAGAACGCGCTCGACGATGCTGAGGATCGTCCCCGCAATCGCGCCGCCTCATGACTCATAGACTCCGTGGCCGGGCGGGCTTAAGGCCTGGCTTTTGCTGCACTCTGCCGTGTGCTAAATCCATCACGGCCATAGCCAAAGGAGCTGCGATGAGAACGCTGAAAGTTGCCACCTTAGCCTGCGCGCTAAGCCTGATCCTGATCGTTGCAGGAACCATCACGACCCAAGCTGCGTCTCACGACAATCAGGTCTGGGGCCTCGTCCGCACGCGGGACCACAGCACCATGAACGTCTGGGACAAGCACGTCACCATAGTGGTGCGGTCAATTCAGAACGACAAGCCCGGAGCGGTCGTCGCTCAGAGTAAATTGAACCACGGCCATTACGCCGCCGATATGGGTAACGCGCCCGCCGGCAAATACACGGTCCAGATCAATCCGGGGTCAACCGGTTATGAATCCGGCCAAACGCTAATCGACTATCCCGGGCCGGGCGGCAACGTCCATCAAAGCTTCACGCTGGTCCTCGGAGGGCCACCGATCCCATCGAAGAACTAGTACCCTACCCTCAATGATTTTAATTGAACCTGGCAGAAGCACTTAACACTGCTTCCGCCAGCGTTTTTCGTTGATCCTGATGTGCAGGACTTCTACAACGGCCCACGGCTCCCTGCAGTCGCCAGCAACGCGCATTTCACAAAGCCGCAATTCACCGAACTTCCGTCGGGGCAAAGTCAGGGCTAAAATCTTGATCATCAGAGAATTACATTCAGTGATTGAAAATGCGCCACGACGGCGCAAGTGAGGCTGCTTGCCAGAAGAAGCCAAAAATTTCACAGTTAAGGTTGAAGGCGCGAAGCCGCGGGTGGTCGTCGATTTCGAGTTGCTCAAGCGCTACGGCGGCCTCAACTTCCGCGACCTTGGCGGCCATCCGGCGAATAACCGCCGCGTTCGCCATCATCACATCTATCGCTCGGCCCATCTTGCCACTATTCCCGAAGAAAGCCCGATTCCGGCACTGAAGCTGCGCACGATCGTGACTCTCCAGAGCCGTCTTGAACTATCCTATTTGGGCAAGCCCCACGCCGATTTATTGCAGGCGGCTGAGCGCTGGGAGCACATTCCGATTGGTGACCGCTGGTTCAAGCCCGAGGGCTTCCAGAAAATCGCAACTAAACCCGGTCACGAGCATCTCGTGATCCTGACCGAGTTTCCCACGGACTGGCAGGCCTTCTTCAAGCTGCTGGCCGAGCCCGATTCCTATCCCCTGCTGTTCCATTGCTCCGCCGGACGTGACCGCACCGGTGTCGGCGCTGCGATACTGCTCGAACTGCTTGGCGTGACTCGCGACCTTATCGTGAAGGATTTCCTCGCTAGCAACACTACTTTCCCGAAAATTCCACTCACAGCCGAGCAACTCACACCCATCTTTGAGCTGATCGACGAAAGCGGCGGCATCGAAAATTTTATGCTCGAAGTGCTGGGGCTCGACCGCGGCGACCTCGATCAGATCCGCCTCAACCTCCTCGCCGACCATGTGGATTAAAGCGCTCTGTCGCAACTCTTCACGATCACTCGCGAATTAAACGTGACCCCGTTGCCCCAAAGTTGATGTACTTTACGATTCCGCGGCTCAGGAAAATTACACCGGCAGATAGCCGTCCCGCAGCAGCGACTTCGCGATGATCATTCGCTGCACCTCGCTGGTACCCTCCCCGATCTCCGCCAGCTTGGCATCGCGCATATAGCGCTCAACCGGGAATTCGGTGACATAGCCATAGCCGCCATGAATCTGCACGGCCTTGGTCGTCGTCCACATCGCCGTTTCCGACGCGAACAGCTTGGCCATCGAAGCTTCGCGCGCAAACGGTTTATTCTGATCCCTTAATTCGGCGGCGCGGCAGGTCAGCAGCCACGAGGCTTCGATTCGCGTCGCCATGTCCGCGATCATCCACTGTATCGCCTGGAAATCAGCGATCGCCTGGCCGAACTGGCGCCGCTCCTTCGCATAGGCCGCCGCATCTTCCATCGCTCCGCGAGCGATTCCTGCAGCGAAGCCCGCAATTCCGATGCGCCCGCCTTCAAGCACCTTGAGCGTCTGCCGGTAGCCCATGCCGGGCTCGCCAATCAGGTTGCTCACCGGCACCGACACGTTGTCGAAAATCACTTCCGCCGTGTCCGACGAATGCAACCCGAGCTTTTCGATCCGGCGGCCATTACTCAGTCCAGGCGTCCCCCGATCCACGATAAAAGCTGACACGCCGTCACGTCCGGCGCCGCTATCGGTCACCGCCATCACCACGTAGACGCTGGCCACGCTGCCGTTGGTAATGAACATCTTGGCGCCATTTATTACATAATTGTCGCCTGCGCGGACCGCTCGGGTTTTCATCGCCGCCGCATCCGAGCCGGCGCTGGGCTCGGTCAGGCACCACGCTCCCAGCCTCTCTGCGCGAATCATCGAGGGAGTATAGCGCTCGCACTGTGCCTCACTGGCGAACATCGCAATATGGCCCGACGACAGCGACATTTGCGCCGCGCACGTCAGGCCAATTCCCGCGTCGTAGCGCGAGATCCCTTCGACTACCAGCACCTGCGATAGCGTATCAGCGCCGCCGCCGCCATATTTTTCGGGAAATGAGACACCGAGGAAGCCCAGCTCGCCGAGATGAGCGATCACCTCGCGCGGGAAGATTTCTTCCTTATCCCAGCGCGCCGAATTGGGCTTGATCTCACGCTCGGCGAAGTCCGCCAGAGTCTTGCGGATCTGCCGATGCTCATCGCTTAGCTGAAAGTCCATGATGGCCTGCCGCGGCTGCCGCTATTCGCGCGGCGTGACGTTCTCGCGCACCCACTTCACGATATCCTCAGTGGACGCGCCGGGAGTAAAGACCTGCTTCACACCGATGCTCTTCAGCTTGGCGCTATCCTCATCCGGGATAATTCCGCCGCCAAACACCGCCACATCGCCTGCCCCCTTTTCCTTGAGCAGCCGCATCACTTCGGGAAACAGCGTCATATGCGCGCCGGACAAGACGCTTAGTCCGACCGCGTCAACGTCTTCCTGCACCGCCGCTTCGGCGATCATCTCGGGTGTCTGATGCAGTCCTGTGTAAATTACCTCAAAGCCGCCGTCACGCAGCGCCCGCGCGATAATCTTCGCGCCACGGTCATGTCCGTCGAGCCCCGGTTTCGCGACCAGGATACGTAGTCTCTTTTCCACCGCTTATATCCAGCCCGGATCTGTATACATGCCGAATTCACTGCGAAACACGTCGCTGATTTCGCCGACCGTAGTCTCGCGCCGGACCGCCTCGCAGATTGGCTCCATCAGGTTCTCACCCGATCGGCACGCCTCCGCCACCCGCTTCAACGCTTCCTTGACCGCAGTCGAATTGCGCTCGCGCTTCATCTTGCGCACACGCTGAATCTGCCGCTCTTCCAGTTCGCGGTCGATTTTCAGCACCGGTATCGGAATCTCTTCCGGCACCTGGTACTTGTTCACGCCAACGACCGTCTTGACGCCCTGCTCCAGTTGCCGCTGATAGTTGAACGCGGCCTCGGCGATTTCACGCTGCGGGTAGCCAATTTCGATCGCGTGCAGCATCCCGCCTAATTCGTCGATCCGCCGGATATAATCCATCGCCTCGCTTTCCATGCGATCGGTCAGGGCCTCGACCGCATAGCTGCCCCCCAGCGGGTCGATCGTATTCGTCACTCCAGTCTCTTCCGCGATAATCTGCTGCGTGCGCAACGCCACCATCACGGCTGCCTCGGTCGGCAACGCCAGCGTCTCATCCATTGAATTGGTATGCAGCGATTGCACCCCGCCCATCACGCCCGCCAATGCCTGCAATGCCACTCGCACGACGTTGTTCATCGGCTGCTGCGCGGTCAGTGAAACGCCTGCGGTCTGCGCATGCGTGCGCAGCATCAGCGACTTGGGATTTTTCGCGCCGAAGCGCTCGCGCATGATCCGCGCCCACATCCGGCGGCCCGCCCGCAGCTTCGCCACTTCTTCGAGAAAATCGTTATGCAAATCCCAAAAGAACGACAGATGCGGCGCGAAGTCATCGACGTTGAGCCCGCGATTAACCGCGTCCTGGACGTAGCAAATACCGTCCGCAATCGTGAACGCCAGCTCCTGCACCGCCGTCGCGCCGGCCTCGCGGATGTGATAGCCGGAAATCGATACCGGATGGAACCTCGGCGCTTTTTTCGCGCAGAACTCGACCATATCCGTGACTACCCGCAACGACGGCGCCGGCGGGCTAATCCACTCCTTCTGCGCAATAAACTCCTTCAGCATATCGTTCTGGATCGTGCCGCTCACCTGGCTCCACGGCACGCCCGTGCGTTCAGCTTGTACCAGATACATAGCGAGCAGCGCCGACGCCGAGCAATTGACCGTCATCGAGGTCGAGACTTTGCCCATCGGTATCCGGTCAAAAAGCCGCGCCATATCGTGAATCGAGCTGACCGACACGCCCTCGCGCCCGACCTCGCCCATCGCCCGCTCATGGTCGGCGTCGTAACCCATCAGCGTCGGCATATCGAAAGCGGTCGAGAGCCCGTCCTGGCCCTGGCCGAGCAGGAAATGGAAGCGCTGATTGGTATCCTCGGCGAGGCCGAAGCCGGCGAACTGGCGCATCGTCCACAGCCGCCCGCGGTACATCGATTCGTAGACCCCGCGCGTATACGGATAATCTCCCGGATAGCCCAGCGCTCCAGCGTAGGTCTCGATCACATCCTCGGGCGTATATAGCGGCTCAATCGGCATGTCCGATAGAGTCGTGAAACGGACCGGCCGCTCCTTGCCCTGCTTATAGACCTGTTCCAGCCATTCCTGCTTGCTCGTCATCACATGTCACCGGTTCATCAGTATCTGGCTCGCAATCACGAGCCGCTGGATTTCCGAGGTGCCCTCGTAGATTTCCGTAATCTTGGCGTCGCGGAAATAACGCTCCACCTTGAATTCCTTAGTATATCCATAGCCGCCATGAATCTGCACGGCTTCCGTTGCAGCTTTCATCGCGGTCTCGGCGGCGAACAGCTTCGCCATCGCCGATTGTTTGGTCGAGGGCAGCCCCGCATCCTTATATGAGGCCGCCTGCAAGGCGAGCAGCCGCGCCGCGTCGATCTCGACCGCCATATCCGCCAGCTTCCATTGAATCGCCTGGTTTGACGCCAAGGCCCGCCCGAAACTCTGCCGCTCCTGCGCATATTTGAGTGAGGCTTCGAGCGCCGCCCGCGCGATTCCGATCGCCTGCGCAGCGATCCCAATCCGCCCGCCGTCGAGCGTCTTCATCGCCACCTTGAAGCCCTCACCCTCATTCATCAGCAGGTTTTCACGCGGTACCCGCAAATCAGCAAAAGCCAACTGCGCACTATGGGAGCCGTGAATCCCCATCTTTTCCTCGATCCGTGTCACCGCAAAGCCGGGCGACGAGGTCTCGACGATAAAGGCGCTGATTCCGTGATTCCCCTTCGACGGGTCAGTGTTGGCGAACAAGATACAGATCCCGGCTTCGGGGCCGTTGGTGATAAAGTTCTTGGTGCCGTTAATTACGTAACTGTCGCCGTCGCGGACCGCGCGCGTCTTCTGTCCGGCGGCGTCTGATCCCGCCTGCGGCTCCGTCAGCGCAAAGCACCCGAGCCATTCGCCGGCCGCCATTTTCGGCAAATATTGCCGGCGTTGCGCCTCGTTACCCGTGCCAAGAATCGGCCACGATCCGAGCGAGGAGTGGGCCGAAACGATCACGCCGGTCGAGGCGCATTCGACCGACAACTCCTCGATTATCAGCGCGTACGCGACGTTATCGAGGCCGGCGCCGCCGTATTCTTCCGGGATAAACACGCCAAGCATCCCAAGGCTGCCTAATTCGGCAACTGCTTCCTTAGGAAACTCATGCGTTCGATCAATTTCGACGCCGACGCTGCTGAGCCGCTCGCGCGCAAAGCGCCGCGCCGTGTCGCGCGCGCTGCGTTGCGCCTCTGTCAGTTCCAAGTTCATCAGTTATTGCCCAAGAATCGTAGCTTAGACCGAATCCACCGTCGATAGAAACGGCTCTTGTGTGGCGGTAGTGGGTTAGTCTGGGTCAGGCTTACGTACCCGTCAATTTTTGTCATTCTCGCGCGTGGCTGCCGCGCG
>DATJUF010000059.1:0-3905 GCA_035502655.1 Binataceae bacterium (SeqCode) | reverse complement strand
CTTGAGTCCTTCGCCGTACGGCAGGCAGGCCTCGTCAGCATTGACGTCAAGCATTGCGCGGAGTTTTTCCGCCGTCACCGGCATGAAGGGTTCCAGAGTGCCGGTAATGACGCGCAAGCCTTCGATCAGGTTGGCGAGAATCTGCTGGATCCGCGGAAAATTCGCCGGGTCCTTCGCCAGCGTGAACGGTGCAGTCGCGGCGACATATTTATTCGCGGTATCGAGCGCCTGCCAGATGGCTTCGAGCGCTCGATTGAAGGCAAGTTCGTCAACCAAGTTGCCGACCCGCTCTGACAGGCCGGCGAAAACCGCAGCTAAGACACGATCCTGTTCATCGCCCGTTGATGATGGCGCAACCGTCAGTTCACCGCCGATATATCGCTGGGCCATCGTGAGGACGCGGCTGGTGAAGTTGCCGAGGTCATTCGCAAGGTCGGCATTGTAGCGATCGGTCATGCGGTCGTCGGAGAAATCACCGTCCAGGCCGTAGGCCATCTCGCGCATCACGAAGTAGCGCAAGACATCGGGGCCGTAAGCCTTTTCGTAGCTGACTGGGTCGCGCACGTTGCCGGAACTCTTCGACATCCGTGAGCCACCGAAATTGAGCCAGCCGTGGACGTTCAGGTGCTTAAAGAAATGTTCCCAGCCAGCCGCGAGCAGCATCGGCGGCCAATAGACAGCGTGGGTCTTGAGAATGTCCTTGCCGATGAAATGCTCGGTATGTGGCCAGATTTCGCGCTGGAATTGTTCGAGGCCGAAGTCGGTAGCAGGCTTGCTGACGTAGGTCCAGAAGGCGTCGTACCAGACGTAGGTGACGTAGTTTGTATCGAAGGGAATTTCGATGCCCCAATCCATGCGGGCTTTCGGGCGCGAGATGCACAAATCATTGAGAGGCTCGGCGAGCATGTTGAGCGCTTCGTTGCGGTAGCGCTCGGGACGGATGAAATCGGGATTGCGCCGGATATGATCGATGACCTGCTCGCGGTACTTGTCGATCTTGAGGAAATAATTGCCTTCTTTGATGGATTCGACAACGGTGTTGTGAGTCGGGCAGAGATTGCCGGGTAGCAGTTCCTTCTCGGTGTAAAAGCGCTCGCAGCCGACGCAATAAAGGCCTTCGTATTCCTTGAAATAGATATTATCGCGCCGATAGCTCTCTTCGAGCATTCGCTGGACAAACTTCTCATGCACCTCGTCGGTGGTGCGAACCCAATAGTCGAAACTGGTGTTAAGACCGGTGAAGGCATCGTGGAAAAGTGCACTCATCTTGTCCGTGTAGGCGCGCGGGGTCAGGCCCTCGGCGAGGGCGGCACGGCGAATCTTATCGCCGTGTTCATCGGTGCCGCTCAGAAAACTGACATTGGCGCGACCGAGCTTGCGCCGCTGGTAGCGGGCAAAGACGTCGGCGGCCAGCGCTTCGTAGGCGCTGCCGACGTGAGGGGTGCCATTGCAATAGAAAATTGCTGTCGTGATATGGATCCGGTCGCTCATGTTTGATGGCCCGCCGCGATGGGCGCCATTCAGGCCTTAGGAACGCGGGCGTCGATCAGGTCTTCGAGGGTGGCCTCGACCACGCCGCCGTCGCTCTCGAGTTGAATCAGTACGGTTTGCTTAAGAATATTCTGCCGCAACACCTTGCCAGCGCCCTGTACCGCTTCGACGCGCTTGCCGAGGTTCGGCAAGGCGCGCTTGAGTTCGAGATAGGTACCGTACTCATAGCGCAGGCAGCATTTCAGGCGCCCGCACATCCCGGCCAACCGCGAGGGGTTGAGAGCGAGTCCTTGATCGCGGGCCATTTTGACGGTGACCGCCTCGAAATCGCGCAAAAATGACGAGCAGCACAGCTCGCGTCCACAGGGGCCGACGCCCCCCAGTTCCTTGGTCTCGTCGCGCGCACCGATCTGCTTCATTTCGACGCGCACCCGCAGGGTGTTGGCGAGATCGCGGACGAGTTCGCGGAAATCGATACGGTTTTCGGCAACAAAATAGAAGACGGCCTTGCGCCCGTCATAAGTGTATTCGGCCTTGACCAGTTTCATCGCGAGCCCGCGTTCGCGAATTCGCTGCGCGCATAACCGTTCGGCGTGGTACTCGCGGCTGAGGGTATCTTCTTCGACGCGCAGATCGCGATCGTTGACGAGGCGCACGACCGTCCGCAGCGTCGAGCGGTCGAGCGTTAGCGCGGCTTCCTGGGGCTCGATTTCGACAACGCCGATACGCGGACCATTCTCCGCTTCTACCAATACCCGATCACCGCGTTCCAGCGGCAGGCCACCAGCCAGGTAGCTATATAGATGACCAGCGTGCTGAAAGCTGACGGCAACAATCATCTCGGAAGGAGTCGAACTGTCAAAAGGATCGATTTCGTCCGGCACGATTTATCCTCGTAGCGCGCGTCCTGCCATCAAGAAGAATTGCTCCGCTTGCAGCCGCGAATTCGCCATTTCGGTAACGGCGGAGGCCGCCGCCAGAGCCGCCTCGGCCAGCTCAGCCATGGTTTTGGGATCGAATCGGTTAGCCATCGCCGTAATCAGTTGCGCAGCTGCATCAGTTGCCGCAGGTTCGGTCTTTAGCAACCTGAAGCATAGCATTTCCTCAAAGAGCCGCGCGATTAGCTCGAAATTATCGATGGCCTGCTCGCGCGCACCGAAGCAATTCTGCACCAATGGCTGAATCGAGGCGAAATCGAGTGTTGCAGCTTCGCCCAGCGCCTTGAGCAGCTCCTTGACCGGCGGCTCGTCACCCTCGGCGAGCGCCAGCCCGTGGGCGACACTGCCGCGGGCGAGCAGGGCCAGAGTGTTGGCCCGCGCAGGGTCGGCTTTGGCTTTAACCGTCAGCACTGCGGCGATTTCGGAGGGCGTGAGAGGGGCGAAGCGAACCGGGCGCATGCGCGAGCGAATCGTATCGAGCAAGGCGCGTTCGCTTTGTGTGATCATAAAGATGATAGTATCGCCGGGTGGCTCCTCAAGGGTCTTAAGCAAGGCGTTCTGTGCGGGAAGATTAAGTGTTTCAGCGTCGTCGATGATGGCGACGCGGCGCGGTCCGCGTGAGGGGCGGATGCCGAGCCGTCCAATCAGGTCCCGTACCTGCTCAATCAGGACCTCGCTGCGATTGGGCTGGCGGGCGATCGAATTGAAATCGTGATGGACCCCGAGTGCGACCTGAACGCATCCATTGCAACAGGCGCATCGCGGGGCGGCCGAAGTTGAGTTGCGGCGGCTAGTGGTGGTTTGAGGTGCGGTGCGCGTCGGGCATTGAACGGGATTGCAGCAAAAAGACGGTCCCTGCGCTCGTTCGCATAGAATACTCTGCGCGAGGCCGCCAGCGACGGTCGCTTTGCCGACTCCGCGTGGTCCGGCGAAAAGATAGGCGTGAGAGGGTCGCCGCGTCAGTTCGGCGGCGAGGCTGGCTATCAGCGCGCGGTTGCCTGCGACGTCCGTCAGCGGCATCGGTTTGCCGCCAAGGCTTCGATTAGGGGGACTATCGCGGCGGTCACGCCGGGAATCGGCGCGGCCGCATCAACGACTGTAACGCGATCCGGCTCGGCTCGGGCGATCGCCAGAAAGCCCTCCCGCACTCGGCGATGAAACTCTGCGCGCTGGCCCTCAAAGCGATCGGGGATGCGTTCTGTCCCTCGCATCCGCACCCGCGTTCGGGCGAGGCCTGCTTCGGCTTCGAAATCGAGGACGAAGGTCCGATCCGGGCGGATTCCGCCTGTGGCAAAATTATTCAGACCGGTGAGCATCGAAAGGTCGAGGCCGCGACCATAGCCTTGATAAGCCAGCGTCGAGTCAGAATAGCGGTCGGAAATCACAATAGCGCCCTCAGCTAGAGCCGGTCGCAATTGTTCGCGCACATGCTGGGCGCGGTCGGCGAGTACCAGCAGCAGTTCGGCTTCGGGATGG
>DATJUF010000058.1:0-11107 GCA_035502655.1 Binataceae bacterium (SeqCode) | reverse complement strand
GCTTCGATCTCCGCATTCGCCTCCGCCACCAATTCCTTGACACTCTTTTTGAGTTTGAGCGCCATCAGCGTTTACCTCACTGAGAGTTGCTGAGCACACCGCTATCGAAGGTGCACCATTTTCCTATTCATTATTGACGCCCATCGCCAAGCGTGAACGAGCTGGTATTGCTGCCAGTACCGGCCGACAGGCCGCCGTCCACTACCAGCGCATGACCGGTCACGAATGAGGCATCATCGGATGCCAGGAATAGCACGCAGCGCGCGATTTCTTCCGGCTTCCCCATCCGCCCGAGTGGATGGAAACGATGCATCGTCTCGCGTATCTCCTCGCTGCTCCCGAATGCACGTGCCACCAGCGGTGTGTCAATTACACCGGGACAGATACAGTTGACGCGCACTCCTGACGGTGCGAATTCGAGCGCAGCGTTACGCGTCAGCCCGACCACGCCATGCTTGGCCGCATTGTATGCAGACAGTCCCTCACTGCCCCGAATCCCCGCAACCGACGCCGTATTGACGATCGCGCCATGCCGCTGATGGACCATCACCTCTCCAGCAAACCTGAGGCCCCAATAGACCCCATCGAGGTCGACTCGAAGTGTCTTCGCATAAATCTCCTCTGTCGTCGCGAGCAGCGGGGAGACGATTCCGATTCCTGCGTTGTTGAACATGATATCCAGCGCGCCGAGTTTCTCGCACGCCGTTTTTATCAGCTTCTCGACTTGCTTGGGTTCGCTCACATCAGTCGGCACGAATAGCCCGCCGATTGATTTCGCCACGGTCTCGCCGCCGCTGGCCGGCAGGTCGCCGATTACCACTTTGGCCCCTTCCTGCGCGAACAATTCTGCCGTCGCCTTGCCGATCCCCGACCCGCCACCGGTGATCACAGCTACCCGGTCAGCAATTCTCCCTTGCGCCATTTTCCCTTCTCTCCCTGTTTCAGGTGTAAGCTCACACGCATCCCCCAATACCCGATTCTCTCAACCGATTCGAAGGATGATTACCAACTCATACTCAACCAAAATGGAGCTTTAATCCATCACCGGCCTTGCACTCCATGCTTACGATTCTCGCCTATTTCCACGATTGCGCTATAGTTCACCGCCGCAACTCCCGCAGGAGGTGACAGCGCTTGTCCGCCCGACCGACCCAAGCCCTCGACGACCTTAAGGTCCTTGAATTCGCCGAAATGCTCTCCGGTCCGATGTGCGGCAAGATGTTCGCCGGCATGGGCGCCCAGGTCATCAAAATCGAATCGCCGAATGGCGGTGACCCTATTCGCCGCCATCCGCCCTTCGCCGGCGGCGAGCCTCATCCTGAGAAAAGCGGCTCATATCTCTATCTCAACACCGGCAAACATAGCCTGACGCTCAATCCCACGACGCCCAGCGGCGCTGAAATCTTCCGCAGGCTCGCTGCGGACGCCGACATCCTCATCGAGAATCACCCACCCGGCTTGATGGCGAGCCTCGGCCTTGGCTACGACGCGTTAAACGCACTGAATCCACGCCTGATCATGGTCTCAATTTCCGCCTTCGGTCAGGCCGGCCCTTACCGTGATTGGAAAGGTGCCGACCTGATTGAGTTTGCCATGAGTCTCACGGGCTATAACACCCCGACCATGGTCGCAGACGTCGAGCGTGAAAATCCGCTGCGCGCCCCCGGCCACGCCGCCGAAATGATGGGTGCGGCCAATGCGGCCGCCGCTGCGATGTTCGCCCTCTTCAATCGCGATGCGACAGGGCGTGGCGATTGGCTTGACGTTCCCTGTTGGCAGGCCGTCGTCAACACCGCCAAGCTCGAAATGGCGCCGCTGACCTATTTGCGCTCACCCTTCAGCCGCGAGCGCGCCAAAAGCTCCGGCGGGATGGAACCGCTCCCCTGCAAAGACGGCTACGTCTATACACTATGGGCAGCAGACGCCCATTGGGTCGCATTAAAAAAACTGCTCGGCGATCCGCCTGAGCTCGATTCCGAGCTTTTCAACGATCTCGCCGGGCGCCATCAATACGATGACGCGCTCCGCCCAATGATTCGCGAGCATCTCCTGAAATATGACACCGATTACCTGGTGCGCGAAGGCCAGCGCCTCGGGCTGACGATTGGTCCAGTCTACACCGTTGGGCAGGCCGCCAATCATCCACATCTGCGCGCCCGCGACGCCTTTGTCACCATTGACCATCCGATCGCCGGACGTTTCGAGTACCCGCGCGCACTCGTCCAGATGACCGGCACGCCCGTCAGTTCCTCGCGCGCCCCTCTGCTCGGCGAGCACAACGGCGCCATTCTCGCGCGCCTCGGCTACTCACTCGAAGACCAGCAGGCCCTGCGCGCGGCTGGCGTAATCTAATGGAGGACCGCTATGTCCCGGCTCCCGCTCGAAGGAATCCGCGTTGCCGACTTCAGTTGGATTATCAACGGCCCCCAAATCGCCCAATGGCTCGCCACGATGGGCGCCGAGGTGATCAAGGTTGAATCCAACGTTTACATCGATATCGGCCGCACCAATCCAGCCGGGATGGCCGATCGTATCCCCGGCCCCAATCGCAACGGCTATTTTCACGCGCTCAACTATGGCAAGAAGGCCATCAACCTGAACCTGTCGATTCCGCGCGGCCGCGACCTTGCCTACGATCTCATCCGTAAAAGCGATTTCGTTCTTGAATGCTTCCCCGCGCCGGCCGCGAAAAAACTCGGCCTCACCTGGGACGATGTCCGCGCCGTCAAGTCCGATATCGTCATGATCTCGGTCTCGCTGCTCGGCAAGACCGGCCTCGATCCTGCGAACTGGGTCGGATGGGGCCCGATGGCCTGCTGCTTCGTCGGTATGTACGACGCCCAGGGCTATCCGGGCGGCCCGCCGCGGCAGACCGGCGGAACCTGGCCCGATTACGCTATTGCCACTTCTGTCGTCTTTCATGCGCTGGCCGCGCTGCGCCATCGCAACCGCACCGGCGAGGGCCAATGGATCGACGCCAGCATGGGCGAGACCGTCATCGGCCAGATGCATGAATGGTACATGGACTATTTCATGAACGGCCATGACCGCCGACAACTCGGCAATCGCGACGCCGCGATGGCGCCGCACAACACCTATCCCTGCGCCGGTTATGACAAATGGATCGCTATCGCCGTCGCCAATGATTCCGAGTGGACAGCCCTCAAAAACCTGATGGGTAATCCCACATGGGCCGGCGACGCCCGCTTTGCCGATCAGTTCGGCCGCCTGACCCATGCCGATGAAATCGATCGGCATCTCGCCGAATGGACGCGCGGCTTCGAGCATATCGAACTGGCTAATCGTCTACAGGCGGCTGGTGTCGCCGCCGGCCCTGTCCTCGACAGCGTTGAACTTCACGATGATCCTCATCTTAAGGAATGGGGCTACTTCTGGAAGATGAACCATCACGAGGTTGGCGAGCGGATTCTCCCAGGCATGCCAGTCAAAATGCGCAACGTCCCGCAATTGAACTATTCCTATCCGCCCGACGTCGGCCAGCACAACCGCGAAATCTTCGGCGGCCTTCTCGGCCTCTCCGATGCCGAAATCACCTCATTGATGGAAGAGAAAGTCATTTACTAAAACCGCTTTTGCCGTTTAACGGTTCTGATCGTTTATACCGCTTGCGTTGCCGCGACTCGGACCGAAATTCTTGAATCCAGCCTCGCCCGATGCATGGCTTTCGACCACCGCGACGTTTTGAAGCATCGATGCGGCCGTCTTAACGAGTGACTTTTCAACGCGATCAACAGAGTGTGAGATTTTGGCATATGGATGGGCGGTGGAGTGGGGATAACCCTGCGAGCGGCCTAATCTTGCGATTTTCGACGTTTATGGACGACACAAGGAGTTTCATCGCAACGCTAGGTGATATAACTGTACCCTTAGCAGCTGTTCGGAGGACATAGGCCATGGCGAAGACAAAGTCCGCTGCAATTGTTCATATTCTCCGATCAACCGCAGCAAGGACACACAGCGCGATAGCTGGATGGAGATAGCCGCCCAGAGAAACTGGCGGTGGCGAGGCGCTCTGGTCTGATGAGTTGGAAGGGACAGTTTCTGTGGGCCGCCAATCGGCTGCTCCGTGCACTCGATATTCAGGTCGTTCGCTACCGTGAGTTGCGGCGTCCCACCGCCGCTCACCTCGCCCGTGAGCCTCCTCCAGGCGTATCGTATTCGGGCAGCGAGACGCCGTTTCTGAAAGTCTTCCAGGGCAGTGGCGTAGATTTGCGCGATAGCTTCGATTTCACGGTTGTCATGCCGACCACGCTGCGCCCGACGATCAATCGGGCGCTGCGGTCGATTTTCAGCCAGCAGTACGATGGCCGGGTGCAGGTCTGGATCGGTGTGGATGTGCCGCTCGGCTCGCTTGATTTGCTGCAGGAGACCTGTCGTGCGGTACCTGCACGCCAATGCGTGTTCTGCTTTTATCCAGGGTATTCGACCTCGCGCCGCCACGGCGGTCAGCATGCGGCCGGGGATGGAGGAGCCTTGCGGACGGTTCTCAGCTATCTGGCAAACAGCCGCTTCGTGGCCTATCTCGATGATGACAACTGGTGGTCGAGCGATCACCTCGCCTCGCTGCATCAGGCATTGAACGGGGCAGAGTGGGCCTATTCTTTGCGCTGGTTCGTGCATCCTGACTCGGGCCGCTCGATCTGCAAGGACGAGTGGGAGTCGATCGGCCCCGGCCGGGGCGTGTTCCGGCAATACGGCGGCTGGGCCGACCCGAACGGCATCGCGATCAACAAGCAGGTATGTGAGGCTGTCCTGCCGTGGTGGGCTATTCCGATGCGCAATTCGCCTAACGCAAGGGCCGCTGACCGCAATGTGTTTCGTATTTTGAGCAGGGAGTTCAACGGGCGCGCTACCGGGCAGTATACGGTCTTTTACACGGTCAATGAGGCGGACTCACTGCATAAGGAACGGCTGCGCCTAATCGGAGCGGAGCGGTATGCTGCCGCGGCGCATCCAGTCATCGAGCCGGGCCTGGAAGAAACTCGAATCAGCAATGAGCGTCTGGCATAAGTGAACTGCATCTTCGAATCAAGTCTTACGAAGGCCGGTCTCCGCGAACGCGTGTTCGTTCTCTCAGAAAAGCTTCGTGGAATTTTTTCCAGAATCGTATTGGCGGGCTGAATATGATTTCTGATCTGATACCTGAGATGGAATCCTGACGAGATTAGGTGGGGCTTGGCGTCTGGCGGCTGGGCAGCCGCTGTATCGCGACTTTCGCCAAAATGCCTTGGGCGTCTCCGGCCACCTATGGGCCAATCGCGCCGGTGATGGTCACATCGCTGAACCATGCTTTTGGGTACGGCGCGCGAGCGGTCCTGGAGGCCGGACGGGTCATGACGATTTTTTTCAACTCTGGTAGTTAGTATCCTATATAAAACATAAAGAAGATCATAGAATTTGACGGTCGCGATCTTTCGGCAGGTACAAAGCCGCGTTGAGCAGGAATAGAAACGCGGCTATCGAGCCAATCCATTCCCAGAATCCCAGATGCCAGAGCGCTCGATTTTCCACTATACGATAGACTGGATTAGCCCATTGCAAATGTACCGCCGCCAGCACCCGCAGCACCACGATTAGAAGCGCCGGCGGTACGGTCACACTCCACGCCAGCGCAATACGCTGCCAGGCGTCTTTTTCATCTGGACGTACCGACCGGCCTCTCAATGCGCCCGCGTAGAACACGAGCATCCCCGCGCCAAGGCAGATTCCCGCGCCGCGAGCGAAGAAATCATGATAGGGCTGAAACACTATCAGCGCGGCGAGTATCAAGCTCAGAGCTCCTATTCCAAACACCGGAGCGGCGATTGATGCCGCCCTCGGCGAGATAGCATGCACCCGGCTTCCTATGTAGCCGGCGAACGGAATCACCGCCACGCCCGCCAGCGCCACGCCAACGGAACCTATCAAGTGAAATTGCGGATTGTTTCTTGGATATAGCAGCTTCGACATCGACTTGGCACGCCAATCGAATGGTCCAGGGAACAGCCACATTGCCAGTAGCAGGCTGCCGAAATATGAAACTAGAATTAGTGGAATTATAATTCGCAGAAGCGTCCGCTGTTTCAGCCTGCCGCAACAAAAATTCTTCAGACGCGAGATAGCATTACCCATGCGAGTTGTGAGCTAGCCCTTGCCTGCATGTACTATTTGCTGAGAGCCGGTAATGGAATTGTCAGGGTGTCATAAACCGTGATACGCGGACCGTACGCAGCCTGAAAGATCCCGATACCCTCGGCCGGCCGAATGAGATTGGTACGGTCGAAGATATTAAGCAAGGTTATCCGATCAGTCACTTGGCCAATATGTGGAACATCGAAACCCCGCTGCGCGCTCAAATCCGTCTGTGCCACGTGTGGCAACGATTCGAGGTCGGCAAAGCCGCCGCGCAATCCACTGCTGTAGAGCGTATCAAGACTGAACGACCACGGGTTCCAATTATAGGTGATACCGCCAGTCGCGCCATACAGTGGCTGATGGTCAAGCACTATATAGTGGCGATCGATGTAGCCCAGCTCAATCGGATCGAAGTTGAACTGCCCCGTCGCGACGCCGGTCTGCATATTCCGCCCGATCGTGCTACTGGCGTGAATCGACAGATCCTTGGCGGTATAGGTAATCGCGGTTTCCGTGCTCCAGATGTACCCATGAAAATAATTGAAGGGCGCGAAAATCGGCACGACGCCGAACTGCCCGGTATCCAGGTAGTGATGCGTGTATTCATAAAACGCATCTTCCGAGATGGTAATATGCTTGGTTAACTGATGAACGATGCCAGCATCCCATTCCAAATCGTCTTCGGTATCGGGATTGACTGTGCCGGTTCCCGAAAAGCCCGAGGTGCCGGCGAAAGCTTCGGGAGCACCAGGCGAAATGCCCTGGAAGCTCGGCACCTGCATATAGCGGGCGAAGCCGGCGTGCAAGGTCGTATCAGGCCGAAGCAGATACATGAAATTGATCGTAGGATCGATCTGGTTTTGATAAGTAAAGCCGCTCAGGCGATCCCAGCGCACGCCGAAATTGGCGCGCAGCTTCTCCGTGAGTTGCCAGGTGTCTTGCAGATATATCCCTGACAATAGATTGATCTTGTTGGAGTTGTTGATGATCCGCTCAACCGGGCCGTCCTGTACTCCGGCTGAATTGACGGGGAAAACCAGCGTATTGCTGTCTGATTCCACGCCATATTCGCCGAGATAGAAACCTGTGCCAAGCGTGTGATGGCCGAGCTGATAAGTGAGATCGCCCTCGAGGGTATTGTCAACATCGCTGTGAAAGGCGGTCGCCGCCACCCCTTGATAGAGGAGTTCGCCGGTGTTATCCGGCTCGTATTTCTGCGAAATATAGTGAGCCGCATACGCAAGTTGATAAGTCAGGCCGGGCGCAGGCGCACCATTCAGCGCGAGTATGCCGAGATAGTCGTGGAAGTTGAGGTATGAATCGATATCGGCCGATGGATAACCATTCTCGCCCGGCAACGTAAACTCGGGGATCAGGTTCGCCTGATTAGGCAGTTGATTCTCGCTTGCCGACGCCGAAGTGATGAGGCTCAACCGGGTCGTCGGATTTATATCGTAGGAAAAGAAGCCGAAACCCTGGCCTTGATTCGTGTGGTCATGAATCGCATCCGGAGCCGGCGTCGCGGAGCTGAATGCAGTATTGCTCTGGCTATATAATCCGGTCAGGTAATAGCTGAACTTGCCCGCACAGCCGCCGTATTGAAAGCTCGGCTGGACCGTGTTGCGCTGGCCGCCGTACATGCTGAAGCTGCCGCCTGGCTGCTCACATCCATCCTTGGTCTCGATACTCACTACCCCGCCAGTGGCGTAGCTATAGCGCGATGGCAGGATCCCATCGAGCAGGCTCAGCCGCTGGATGAAGATCGGATTAATCATCGATATAAACGGCGGGTTGGTATTTATATCGAGCGGCACCATCACGCCATTAATCTGATATTGGAACTGGGGGCCTTCAGTATTGCGGATGTGAATTTGCTGATTCTGATCGATCGCAACACCGGGCATCTGCTCCAGAACATCGGTGATAGTTGTATTTTCGCCACGCGGCAGATTCTGGATATCCTGGGCAGTAATAGTATATTTGTTGGCACCAGTTGATGAGACTCCGTTTGGCCCGCGAATCACAGTAGCCTCGACCGGAACGGTCAGTGCGGTTTCAGCGCCGAGCGCAATCGTGATCGAGCCGCCTTGCCGGCTCGGGTAGCTGACGATCTCATTGGCTGGTTCGAAGCCGCGTTTGGCCGCCACTAGCGAATAAAGGCCCGAATGTAACGGTTCGAACGAGAACCGTCCCGAATTATCGGTAACGGTCCGCAGCATTATCGCACCGTTGGCCGAGCGTAGTTCAATTGCGGCGTTTGCCAGCGGACGTCCCAAGGAATCCGTGACAGTTCCGGTGATTGGCCGGCTGCCCGCCAGGCAGTTAACAGTGAGCGCCACTATCACCACGCCCGCTGCCGCCACTATTGCTGACGCTTCAACTATCGGGCGCCACCAACACCATAAACGTGAGGCGGCTTTACCTCGCGCGAAGCCGATTTCACCAAGCGCTGCCGCCAGCCGAATGAATAAGGCTTTCATGGCGCCTAGTGATAATGAAAATGCTTCTCAATTTCAAGGAGCGGCGATCAAAACCACAATGTCAGCCTGATACTCATGTGATAGCTGCGCTGAAAAGCCGTCCTTCGACTGTTTAGTGAGTCCCCGCTCTCGCTGCCGGACGGCCGGGGACTTTATCTATCTTCAGCCTTCGACAGGCGTGCTAATTCGCCTTATACAGAGGGTGGCTTGCCGCTGCGAATCTCATCGATCGCCCGCCGCAGAATCGCAAAGATACGGTCCTTTTCTTCCATTGTAGCGTCGATCTTCTCGCGCAGCGCCGCCCGCAAATCGTCGCGTATCTGATGGAACTCCGTCCACGTTCTGCGCCTCTCGCTCCGCCGCTCGTGCCGCTCTTCGCGATCATGCGGCCCATTGGCGAAATCCTCCGCCTCTTCATCCTCCTCGGCAAAGCGGCGCCGAAAATGCGCCATCCGCTTCCCGAACCGCGCCAGCCCTTCGAGCGTCTCGTCCGCGCTCCGCCGATGCTCCGCCAGGTACGCCGCGCCCGCCTCGGTAATCCGATAGAGCTTCTTGTTGCTGTCTGTTTCGGCCACCGCGGCGTGTCCCATCTCTTCGAGATAGGTCAACGCCGGATAGACCATGCCCGGACTTGGCGTGTATATCCCGCTCGAATGGTCCTCCAGCGCCTTGATTATCTCGTAGCCGTGCCGCGGCTTTTCATTGAGCAACGCGAGGATAATCAGCCGCAAATCGCCGGACGCGAGTACCCGCGCTGCCCGCATTCCGGGACCGCCCATCCACCCGTCTGCGAAGCGGCCGAGAAAACTGGCCCGTCCAGCGAAGCGTCCGTAGCGCCGCCCATCTTCGAGCCCATAAGCGAATTGGCCGTTGTGCCGATGCGAACGGCCGTGCCATCTGCCAAATGCATATTCGTAAAACATATCGTACGATATCTTACGACACTTGCCTACGCAAGCAGTCTGCTAGTCCGACCGTGAGTCCCTCGTTGCTAGTTCCTCGCCTGACTCTTGGGGCGGGATGGCGTGAATTGAATTCCCTCAATTGAAATGTGGCAGGATTGCCTTCCCATACAGCTCAATCTGGCTCATCACCTGGTCCGGCGAACACGACGGCCGCAGCACGAACTTCGTGCATCCCGCTTCGACGAATTGCTGAATCTTGGCGACGCACTCCTCCGCTGGACCCACCAGGCATCGCGCCGCCACCTCGCCTTCGGGCATCTTCAAGCCTTGCAGGAATGGCGCGACCGTCTGCCATGCTTCCTTGCGATTATCGCTGACGTGCGTCAGCAACAGCACGCCCGCCTCGTCCGCATCGATCTTGCGCCCATATTCCTCGCCGAACTGCATTAGCTTGGCCATATCGGCTGCGAACTCCGCAGGACTGGTGAGTGCCGGAAACCATCCGTCGCCCAGCCGCACGACGCGTTTTAGAATCGCGTCGCTCTTGCCGCCGATCCAGATATCCAGGGATCCCTTGCGCGGCTTCGGCTCCAGCGTCACGTCATCGAAATGGTAGAACTCGCCATGATGCGTCACGTGCGATTCAGTCCATAACCGCCGCAGAATCCCGATCCCCTCGTCGAGCCTGCGCCCCCGATGCTCCGCAGCCACGCCTGACGCCGCCAAGTCCCGCAAATCGCTCCCGCTTCCCACCGCCATTATCATTCGTCCGCCCGAAATATAGTCGAGCGTGGCGTAGGTCTTCGCCACATGCACCGGATGACGCGCCGGCAGCGTCAGCACGCTCGGTCCCATCTTCACCCGCTTGGTGCGTGCCGCAATCATCGCGAACATGCAACTGATATCCAGCGTTGGATTGCGCGTCACGATATGGTCCGAGAGCCAGATCGAATCGAGTCCCACCGCCTCCGCTTCTTCCGCGTAGTTACAAAGCAGTTCCGGGGCCGGCAGTCCGTACTTCCATTGGCCGAAGCCAATACCAATTTTGATTCCGTGCATGATGCCTTATCTCTGCTGCGCCAACGTCGCCGATGTCAAGCACGTTCCGGTCAAAAGAGGGTCCGCCCCATCTGCGCATGAGCTAAAATGCTTGCGCTATTACGCATCGGGGGGCTCGGATGGATTTTTTGCTCTACTGCTCGACCGTTACCCAGGTCGGTATCGTCATTGTGGCTTTTTCCAGCGTTAGTATCCTCGGCCTTTATATCGTTCGGCGGACGGTCCCGCTCGAGGCGCTCAAGCGGAACCACGAGGTCGCCGGCTTTACTTTCGGTGTGATCGGCGCCTTCTATGGCCTCCTGTTGGCCTTCGTGATTGTCGCCGCATGGCAGCGCTTCGACCGCGCCGACGAGATGGTGCAGAACGAAGCAATGGCGCTCGCCTCGCTGTACCGGCTATCCAAAGGATTCCCGCAACCGCTTCAGCAGGACCTTCAGCAGGCCATCCGCCGCTATACCGAACACGCCATCAACGTTGATTGGCCCATGATGGCCGACCGTCTCCATCTCATGACCAGGCATTCCGCGG
>DATJUF010000057.1:0-3649 GCA_035502655.1 Binataceae bacterium (SeqCode) | reverse complement strand
GCCCATCGCGGTCCTGACGGCTCCGGCTCCTGGATCGACGGATCTGTAGCAATTGGCTACCAGAAGTTTTGTACAACCCCCGAATCTGCCGCCGAAAACCAGCCACTCGCCGGCCCCTCCGGCCGCTTCCATCTGGTCTTCGACGGCCGCGTCGATAACCGCGCCGAACTGGCCGTTGCCCTCAAACACCGCGGTATCGTGCCGCGCGATGGCACCGACGCCGAACTGGTTCTCCGGACCTACGAATGCTTCGGCGCCGAGACCCCCCATCGCATCCTCGGCGACTTCTGCATGGTGCTGTGGGACAACGCGCGCCGCGAACTCTTTTGCGCCCGCGATATCTGTGCCGTGCGCAAGCTCTTTTACTATTACGACGGCAAGTCTTTTTTGTGCGGCACAGAACTCGTCCAGCTTCTGGCCGATCCGCACGTCCCTCGTGACCCCGACGAAGGCGCGATCGGCGAATACCTGGCCGGCTCGCTCAGCACCACCGAAGACACGCTCTATCGCCACATCAAGCGCCTGCCGCCCGCCCATACGATCACGCTCAGCCCCGAGGACTTCCGCCTGCGCCGCTATTTCGATCTCGATCAGCACCGCCAGTTGCGCTATCGCGACGATCGCGAATACGCTGCGCATTTCAGCGAAATTTTTCAGGAAGCGATCCGTTGCCGTACCCGCGTTCTCGGTCCCTACGGCGTCCATCTGAGTGGGGGCGTGGACTCGACTTCAATCGTCGGGATGGCCGGCTCGATGTGCCGCGCCGGCACGATTCCCCCGTTCGAGACCTACTCGATGCTCTTCGACGATCCCACCGTCGACGAGCGAGCCTACATCTACGCCACGGTCGCGATGCTTGGACTCAAGGCCAACTACCTCGACCCATTTCTGCTCGACTTGCCTGCGGCCACTGCTTCGATCCGCCGCTTCAGGGAATTCACCGAGTACCCCAACGGCGCGATCTGGCATAACCTGTGGCGCCAAGCGCACGCGAGCGGCGTCCGCGTCCTCTTGAGCGGAACCGGTTCCGACGAATGGATGGGCGGCAGTCCCTGGTTCTTCGCCGATTTGCTCATGGCCGGCGATTGGCGCCGGCTCTGGCGCCGGGTTCAAGCCGATTCCCGCCTCTACGGTGGTGCAGCAGGCCTCGCGCCTTCGCTCAAATTTCTGATGCAGCGCGCGATTTGGCCGTTGCTCCCGCTTGAGCTGCGCAAAGCCGTGCGCCGCCTCCGAGGAACCAGTGTATTACCCTCTTTCATTCGTACGCCTTTCGCCCGCCGCCACCATCTCTGGGATCGTGTACAGCACGAACCCGCCCTACCCCATGCAACCTTCGGCCAACTCGCGCTCTACAACAACTTCGTCGATGGCTGGGTGATGCATGGGCGCGAGATCACTGATCGCGAAATTGCCGTCTACCACCTCGAAGAACGCCATCCCTTCCTTGACCGGCGCCTGATCGAATTTCTGCTTGCAGTTCCCGACGATCAACGCATTCGCAACAATCTGCCGAAATTCGTGCTGCGCCAGGCGATCCGCGATAAAATTCCCGATTCGGTCTGCGATCGCCGCGATAAAGCCTACTTCAACATCACTTTCGTCAAGGCCTTCGAACGGATTGGCGGCGAACGCTTCTTCGGCCACATGGCCCTCGACGACGCTGGCATCGTTGATCGCAGCGAGTTCCTGCGGGTCTATCGTAAGCGCCTCGCCGATTGGGAAAATCAGAATTTATGGCCTGTCTGGAATACTCTCGCGGCCGAGTTGTGGTATCGCGAGGCCTATCTCAATCTGGAACCAATCTCATCGGCCTGATTTCGCCCTGGCTTCACCAGAGATTCGTCTTATATTTAGACCGCTTGCCTTATTGCAAGTCTTTCCAACGCTATTTCAGAAATGCTAAAGACTCTTTGGATGCGCACCGCTCACTATTCCCTATTTCTTGTCCTCAGAAGATCGCTCAAACTTGACTTTAGCCATCACTAAGCTATTTAGAAGTAAGAATTGTCGCAGAATAGGACAGATAGTTGACAAGCGCTCACCGGTGTTGTGAAATCCGCATCAACCGCACGGATGTTGCTGGGCGGTGCGGGCATTCACCCCGTCTGGAACCACGCGATTGTCTGTAAAGGGGTGCTGGCCTGTAGCAAGATGGAGGAGAGACGTGCAAGATACGCGACCACATGACCTTAAGAAAAACCGTAATCCCGCTCATCGCCTTGGGAAAAAATCGGCCTATCAGGCTCCCGTTGTGACCGATTATGGCGACGTTACGCGTTTGACTCAGGCTAAAGGCACCTCGACTGATGCGGTCGGCAGCCAAGGGTTGAACAAGCACCCCTACGGTTGAACGATAGCCAGACCTCACTGGCCGAAATTCTGTCTGCTGCTCTGAACGTGTATCGCTACCATGCTTATGGCCTGACTATCTCAAGCGACCTTGCGATACCTGAATTGCTGAGTTGGCGAGGCCAGCATGCTATTGCCGAAGTCTCGTTAATCTTTGCCGCTCCGCCAGATCATTTCACCACCATCTCAGATTGGCTAATTACTACGGCGTCCGCTGACAGGACGCCGTGGCTTTCATGGGCCAAAGCCGGCCGCGGCTATCTCCTGCGCTTTCATGGACTTGCCGACTTCCTGGTCGATTCCGATGGCCGCCGCGTGAGCTGCATCGCTGCGGCCCCAGGTGTTGACGCCGCCACCCTCCGCCATCTTGCCATCGACCACGTGCTGCCCCGCGTTCTGAATCTGCTTGGCTTCGAGGCACTCCACGCTACTGCGGTCGTGATTGAAGACCGTGTCTGCGCCTTTGTCGCGGAAGCTGGTACCGGCAAGTCCACCCTCGCCGCGAGTTTTCATCTAGCCGGATATCCAGCCTACTGCGATGACTGTCTCGTTCTGTGCAAGACTCATCCGCTTAGTGCATTGCCAGCCTATCCAGGTGTGCGCCTCTGGGAGGCATCTTTCCAGGCGCTCGGTGGCGATGCCGCTTCGCTCGGAGTTCCGGTTGCGCAATATACGGCCAAAACCCGTCAACTCGGCGGCGCCGAAGGCTTTCGCGCGGAACCGCTCCCGCTTGCTTGCATCTATTTGCTCGAGCGCGATCAACCCGGCACCACCCGCTCATCGCCACAACTTCAGGCCCTCAAACCGCGCGACGCCCTGCCCGCGCTGATAGCCGCAACGTTCCCGCTCGATATCAGCGACCATGCGATGCTCGCGCGCCATTTTCGCCTGCTCAGCCGGGTCGCCGCCGAACTCCCGATACGCCGCCTGTCCGTGCCGACCGATTTCGCTACCCTGCCAATCGCCCGTTCGCTGGTCCTCGCCGACTGCGCGACGGTTGCCCCCGCCATGGAGTAGGTCACCCGCTCAGACTAGTGTTGAACGCGCGTGAATCCTTGGCCATTTCCGCTTAGCCATGCATGACCCCGCCATCCGCCTGCTGCTGAGCTGCGTCCGGCTTGATCAATCCGGCACTCCGCCGTTCATTGCCGCGCGCCTCTCCAATAACGATCTGGCCCATCTCGATTGGACGCGGCTCCTCCAGATGGCCGCCGAACACGCCGTCCAGCCGCTTATCTATCTTCGCCTCAGGCATCAGGAAGGGCTGCCGCCAGCAGTTCTGAAGGCGATGCGTGCGCAG
>DATJUF010000056.1:0-12055 GCA_035502655.1 Binataceae bacterium (SeqCode) | reverse complement strand
GGTCTTATAACCGTTGATTTCGCGCACCGTCGTACGGGCGGCGAACTGGCCGACGTCCATGTGGCCCGCCCGCGGCATTAGCGTCCACCTCCTGCGGCTGCCGCCTGAGTGCTCGCGTCCTGGAAGTGCGGCATCACGTGTTTGGCGAAGGTGCGTAGGCTGTTGAGCACCTGTTCCTGCGGGACTGTTTCGATCGCGTTGAGCAGGAAGTTGATACGATCGACGCCGACCGATTCCCATCGCTTGCACGCACGCAGCACGCGTTCTGGATCGCCGATCGCGATACCCTCGGGCACGCCGGCCTCATCACCCGGACCGCTGGCCTCACGGCGGAGCGTCGGCAGGAGTCCCAGTGAGGGATAGGATTTGCTGGGATACGCCTCGCGCGCGGCAACGAGTTGCGACGCCAGGAAATTGAAGGTGCCGAGCAGGCGGCGGCCAACCTTATTGCCGGTCTCGGTATCCTCGTGGCAGAAAAGGAAGTTCGCGGTGCTGATCTTATCGTTGACGAACTCGCCGACCGGGTCGCAGTTCGCGATGACCTTGCGATACTGCTTGACCTTTTCTTCCTGCTCCTTGACCGATCCGAAGGTGATACCGAGAGCGCCGAGGCCGCGTTCTGCAGCATCGATCTCGGTTCCGGGGCTGGTTACTGCCACCCACATCGGCGGATGCGGTTTCTGATAGGGTTTAGGGATGATAGCGCGCACCGGCATCGACCACGACCGGCCTTGATAGCCGTAGTATTCCTGCGTCCACATTTTTGGCAGGCAGCGGACGAATTCATCCCAGGTCTTCTTGGTCTCGTCGGGATTAGCGCGGAAGCCGCCGAGTTCGTTCCAGGTCGCGGAGCGGCCAGTGCCGACTTCGAGGCGCCCGCCGGAAATGATATCGAGCGTGGCAGTACGTTCGGCGATTTTAATCGGATGGTTGAACTCGGGGACGCACACGATGATGCCGTGACCGACGCGCATCTTTTTGGTTTTCATCGCGCAGGCCGTGAGGAAGATTTCAGGCGCCGACGCATGCGAATATTCCTCTAAAAAATGATGCTCGACGCACCATACGGAATCGAAGCCGAGTTCGTCGGCCAACGCGACTTGTTCGAGACAGTTATCGAAAACTCTTTTCTCAGACTCGCGAGTCCATGGGCGCGGAACTGAGATCTCATAGAAAATCCCGAATTTCATTTGGATGCCTCCCGCTATCGGTCGTTTAGCGCAATCGGGCGCCAAGGAAAAGGCTTTCGCACCTGGCAGTACCCACCTCGCGCTCGCGGGAGTTCGGTTCGATTTCAGGTGAGAGCGGGTGCCGGTGCGTGCAAGTCCGAACCCTTACGCTCGCTGCCAACCGCGATTACGATAGCATCGCCAGCCAGAACCGTCGAGGCAACGAGGGCGAGCGCGGTGGCATAGCCGAGGCGCTGGGCGATCAGGGCTTCGATGAAAGCAGCGTTGGAGGCGAGCAGTACGCCGAGCTGATAGGCTAAGCCCGAGAACAGGCCCCGCACCTCTCGCGGCGACAATTCAATGAGATGGGCGGGAATCGCGCCCCATGCGCCCTGCACCAGGAATTGCATCAGGAAGGCGCCGACCGTAAGCCAGACGAGCGAGTGGGCGTAGATCCATAGCGGGACGACCGCTATTGCGAGCATGACGGCGGTGACCATCGCGCGGCGTCGGCCGAAGCGATCGGAGGCCCAGCCGAAGACAAGTCCGCCGAGCAGCGCCCCTACATTATAGACAACTGCGATAACCGCGACGGTACGAGCGTCAAAGCCCCGCTGGAGTTTCAGGAAGGTGGGGTACATATCCTGAGTGCCGTGCGACACCAGATTCATCATGGTCATCAGGAGAACAACATAGATGAAAGAGCGGAGGTTGCGGCGAATCGCGCCAAAAATCGCCCCGGATTTGGGACGAACGGATTGCCAGGCTTCGGACTCGGGAACCTTGGTGCGGATGTAAAGGGTGAGCAGTGCGGGCAAGCCGCCGATAAAGAACAGCGGACGCCATCCAAAATGCGGATAGACGAAGAAGAAGCAGGCGGCGGCGAGTAGATAGCCGACCGCGTAACCCTCTTGTAGCAGGCCGGAGAGCAAGCCGCGCCAACGCGAGGGGACAGCTTCCATTGCGATTGAGGCGCCTACTCCCCATTCGCCGCCCATCCCGATGCCGTAGAGGGCGCGGAATAGCAGGAACCATCCGTAGGAAGGGGCAAGGCCGCTGAGGACCTCGAAGGCGGAATAGAACAGCAGATCGATGATGAGCGGCAGGCGGCGGCCAAACCGATCGGCAAGCCATCCGAAAAGGAGAGCGCCGACCGGCCGCATCGCAAGCGTGGCGCTGATTGTAAAGGCGAGGTCGGCAATCGAGCGATGGAATTCGCGCGCAATGGCAGGTAGGACAAAGACCAGTACGAAGAAATCGAAAGCGTCGAGGGTCCATCCGAGAAAGCTCGCCAGGAGAGTGTGGACGACCGCCGAAGATGACGGCGCGGACGGCGGTCGATAAACGGCGGCGTTATCCAAATTTTCCCAAATGGTGAAGAGCGGTGAATGGCGGCGCTCGAGCGCTAACTGGCTTTGAGGAAGGAGACCGCGGCTTCAGCCACGTAATCCGGTTCTTCCATCGGAAGGAAATGGCCTGCGTTAGGGACTATCGTAACTTTGCGCTGGGGCGCATCGGTGGTGAGGCGGCCGGCCAGCGTGAGTCCTTGAGTGTCGGTGCGGGCGCCAAAGAGGATACTGAGAGGGTTGCGGCTGCGCAGGATATAGCCGAGGCCGTCGAACATCGGCGCACTCTGATAGATCAGAGCCTCGTCAGCCGGGAGACATTTGAGATAACGCCTGCCGCCGGCGCCGTCGCGCGAACCGTGGACGCAATACTCGTTGAGAATCCCGGCGCGCCAGGTGTTGAAGGGCGGCTTGCCGGCGTAATTGGCGAGCATCGCGGGAAGGCTCTCGAAGCTCGCGCGGCGCTTCAGGGTGGCTTCGTAGAGCATCGTGTTGCGTATTGGTGGGCTGTCAGGATCGATTAGCACTGGCTCGGCCAGTACGGCTCGCGTGATCAAATCCGGTCGGCGGCTAAGCACGGTGCCAATCGCGGTCGCACCAGCGGAATGGCCGAAGGCGAGCACGCCGCGAAAGCCCATCGCGAGGATGAATGCCTCAAGATCATCCGCGGTACGGTCCCAGGTGTAGATGCCGTCGGGTGAGCGGCCGCTGTCACCGTGGCCGCGCTGATCATAGCTGTAGACATGCCCGAGTGCGGTGAGCGCGCCGGCGATAGGACGATAAATGCGCCCGAACAGTCCAGTCGCGTGCAGGATAATAATTGGCGTGCCGCCACCTCCCCAATCAAGGCAATTAAGGCGTACGCCGTTGACAGTGACGAAACTGCTGATCGGTTCGTGTGCGGAACGCGCTGAGACGGTTGGAGTTTCAGGAGGCATGGCGGACCAATATTAAGTGAAGGGGCCAAGCTAGAAAACCTCTGGTGCGCCGCCAAACGAGAATCACAAGCAGGCGGTCATGCGCACTAGATGGTGCATTGCGCGGCCGGAGAGATTCAGCTTAGCTCATCGGATGGCACGGCTGGCAGTGCGCGGTAAGTATATTTTTGACGGCGCGCAGAAGTTTTATGCGCGGGGCGTTTCCTATGGGCCATTCGCAGAAAATTCGCGCGGCGAACGCTATCCGGAACCGGAGCAGGCGGAACGGGATTTCGCTTTGATGCGCCAGTTGGGCGCGAACGTAATTCGCGTTTACGTGCCGCCGCCGGCTTGGATGTTCGAGCTCGCGGCGAAGCACAAATTGCGCATGATGGTCGGGATGCCGTGGCCTTTCCACATGGCATTTCTCGATTCAAGGCAGATGACGCGTGAGATTCGCGAGACGATTCGCCAAGGCGTCAGCTCGATGCGGCAGTTTGGCGATACGGTCTTCGCGTGGAGCCTCGGCAATGAGATCCGGTCGGATATCGTCCGCTGGCATAGTCCCCGGGCGGTCAATCGATTTCTCACGGAACTGTATGATATCGGCAAACAGATCGATCCGGAAGGACTGTTTACCTATTCGAACTATCCATCGACTGAGTATCTGGAATTAAACTCGCTGGATTTCGTCAGCTACAATGTGTACCTGCATCGCGAAGAGGATTTTCGCCGCTATCTCACTCACCTACTGGCAATTACCGGTGACCGTCCACTGGTGCTGAGCGAAACCGGGATGGATACGATTCGCGAAGGGGAAGAACATCAGGCCGAATTGCTCGCATGGCAAGGGACGGCGGCCTTTGAGATCGGGCTGTCAGGGTTCATCGTATTCGCGTTCACTGATGAATGGCATACTGGCGGTAGTGAGATTACTGACTGGGCATTTGGATTAGTTACTCGTGAACGGACGCCGAAGAAAGCTTTTTACGCGGTTGGAGATATCTTCAAGGCGCCGCTGCCGCCACCGCTCGGGGAACCGCCGAAGGCCTCGGTGGTGGTCTGTGCATATAATGCCGGCGATACGATTGGGCCGTGCCTCGATACGCTTGCGCATCTGAACTATCCTGCCTATGAGACAATTGTGGTCGATGACGGATCGACCGATGCAACGGCGGCAATCGCGAAGGCGCGCGGCGTCCGGACGCTAACCCTCGAGCATTGCGGACTCAGTTTCGCCCGCAATGCCGGGATCATCGCGGCTGAAGGCAATATTGTGGCGTTTCTCGATGCCGACGCTGAGGCCGATCAGGACTGGCTATATCATCTGGTTGAGGCAATAACGCGGCGCCAGGCAGCGGCAGTGGGCGGGCGTAACTTTCCGCCACCAGCGGCGTCGAATCTCGCGGCGGCTTTGGCCTTGGCGCCCGGACTTCCAGGCGAAGTGCGGCTGGGCGGCGACGAACTCGAACAACTATGCGGCTGTAGCATGGCGCTGGACAAGTCGAAGATCGGCGACGCGCCATACTTCGATACAGCCTTCGTTACAGCGGGCGACGACGTTGATTTTTCGTGGCGGCTGCGCGAGCGCGGCGCGCGCCTCGCGTATGCGCCGGCTGCCGTTGTCACCCATCGGCCACGGGCGGCGATAAGGTCGTATCTACGCCAGCAACGCGGCTATGGGCATGCGGAAGGCTTGCTCCATCGCAAGTATCCTCGGCGTACACGTAACAAACAAGGAATGTACGGTGGATGGCTGGCGCCGCTGTTTAGTGGCGGCGCGCGGATTTATTACGGGGCATTCGGACGCGGACTGTTCCAGACATTATATAGCGATGGACTGCTAGCACCGGTCGCGGAGCTTCCACTGACGATTCAGTGGGTCGGTGCCGCGTGCCTGCTGATACTGGCGCTGCCGATCAGCCGCGTCGCGCCAGTGATCGGGCTGGCGGGAATAGTCATTACTATAGCCAGTGCGGCAGCGGCGGCAATCCTCGAACCGTCGCCGCGTTTGAGCCGGGCCGGACGGACTAGTCTCGCTCTGCTGTGGCTATTGGGACCGATAGTCAGAAGCTATGAGCGCACAAAGGTAATCTGGAGTTTCAATCCCGACGTTTCGCATCCGGCGGACACCCACGGTGCGCGATGGCGTGGCCGGTTTGCCCTCACGGTCCCACCGGACAGCGGGATGATCGGCCCCGCGCCGGATCGATTGATGGAAGCGGTGCACGAGGCCTTAGTCAGGCGGGGCGCGGCGGTGGCCGTGACTGATGGCTATGAGCCGTATGATTTGGAGATACACGTGCCGCCACTTCTGCGCGCGCCGATCCTGATCCTGCAGCAGCAATGGGAATTAGGGGTAGGATGGCGCGTATTGCCCGAACTGACAGCGATCGTGCCTGGCCTGGCAATACTTTTTGTAGCTTTGCTATTGATCGGGCTGCCAGCAATTGGCGCAATTGCCGGAACGATTGCGGCACTGGCGATCGTCGGGGCGGTAGCCTGGCAGCGAGTGAAAAAGCTGCCGGCCTTGATCGCCGCGGCGGTCGCTGATGCGGCGCGGCGATTCGGCCTATGCGTCGCAGTGGATAGCGCCGGATAGCGATGAGCGGAATCAAACTTTATCTGCAAGTTTTCCGCCGCATGCGGCCCCATCTGTGGCGGCTCGCGATAGCGCTTGCAGCGGTGGCGCTGACCAGTGCGGGCGAGGTGTTGAAACCGTGGCCGCTCAAGATCGTGATTGATGACGTGCTGCGCCATGGGGTGATTGCAAATGCACTACTGGCTTCTCTGACACGTCCGGAATTACTGATGGCGGCTTGCGGAGCGCTGGTGGTCCTCTACGTGGCGCTCGCGATCCTGACTGTTACGAATAATTACATCACGATTGCGATTGGCCAGCGGATGGTCAATGAGTTGCGTGCGCAGATGTTCGATCGTTTGCAGCGCCTGTCGCTGTCGTTTCATAGGCGGCGCGAAATCGGCGATCTGATGGTGCGGATCGCCTACGATACTTTCTCTTTGCAAACGATCGCGATGAATGGGATTTTCCCAGTGGTCTCGTCGCTGGTGATGCTTGCCGGAATGGTTTTTGTGATGTTCAAAATGGACGTCACGCTCACACTCGCGGCCGTCGCCGTGGTGCCGATGCTCATCGTGCTGATGATTGCGGTGAGCAGGAGGATCGACCGCCTCGCGAGCGGTGCACGGATTAAGGAGAGCCGGCTATACACGGTGGCGCATCAGGCGCTTGCCGCAATCCATGTGGTGCAGGCATTCACGCGCGAAGAGGAATCATACCGCGAGTTCGTGCAATCCAGCAGCGAGAGCCTCAGCGAGACGCTGAAGCTCTACATCTTCCAGACGTTTTATGCGGGCGCCGTCAACGTAATGATCGCAGTGGGAACGGCAGTAGTGATTTATATCGGCGTGCTGCATGCGGAAAGCGGCAAGCTGACGATTGGCGACTTGATCGTTTTCACTACCTATCTTGCGTCAATGTATGCGCCCGTGAATCAGGTGTTTCAGACTTACGGGCTGATTGAAGGCGCGAAGGCTGGACTAAAACGCTGCCTCGAGTTGATCGATATCGAGCCGGAAATCAAGGACCGAACGAATGCGCGGGTGCTAGGAAGAGCAAGTGGCTATATCGAATTCGACAACGTGGTATTCAGTTACGATGCCTCACGGCCGGTGCTGAAATCGATCAGCTTTCGCGCGGAACCAGGGCAAACGATTGCGATCGTCGGTCCGAGCGGCGCAGGCAAGACGACGATGGCCTCGCTGGCGGCGCGCTTTTACGATCCGGCAAGTGGGACAGTCCGGATTGACGGAATTGATATTCGCGAACTGACATTGGCCTCACTGCGAGGAAATATCGCGATGGTGTTGCAGCCGCCGATGGTGCTTGCGGGAACGATGCGGTCGAATATCGCACTCGGACGGCCGCTGGCAGCTGAACGTCAGATTGAACAGGCAGCGTCGATGGCGCGGCTCGGCTCACTGATTGATCGGCTGCCCCACGGGCTCGATGAAATCGTTGGGCAGGGCGGTCATGCGCTCTCGGAAGGCGAGGCGCAGCGGGTGACAATCGCGCGGGCGCTGCTCAAGGATGCGCCGGTACTGATTATGGATGAGCCGACCAGCGCGCTGGATACTGAGACCGAGTCGTTGGTGCTCGATGCAATTGGCGAGTTGATGCGGGGGCGCACGACGCTGGTCATCGCCCATCGGCTATCGACGATTCAGAATGCGGATTTGATACTGGTGCTGCGCGACGGGCTGATCGCCGAGAGTGGAAGCTTCGCTGAATTGCTTTCGCAGCGCGGCTTCTTCAGCTACCTGTACGATCTACAGTCATGGGGTGGGCAGAAGGCCGCTGGAGCCTAAAGAGCGCGAAGGGTGCGAGCGATGCTGACGATTGGCGTGATGGGTGGGATCGGATCGGGCAAGAGCACGGTCACGGCTATACTGGCGGAACTCGGGGCGCCGGTGATCGATGCGGATAAGGTCGGTCATGGGATTTATGCGCCGGATGGTCCAGCTTACCCTGAGATGATCGCAGCGTTTGGCGAGGGGATTCTGGCGGACGATCGGACAATCGATCGCAAAAAGCTGGGACCGATCGTCTTCGGTGATCCGGAGGCGTTGAAGCGGCTCAATGCGATCGTGCATCCGAAAATGTTCTGGCGGATGCGTGAGATGATCGATGCGATGCGGGCCGGGGGCGAGCGCAAGCCGATCGTGGTCGAGGCGGCGATTCTGATCGAGGCGAACTGGCAGCCACTATTCAACGAAATCTGGCTAGTGGTGGCATCGCGCGAACGGGTGATTGAACGCGTCGAGCGCGATCGCGGACTCAAGCCGGATCAGACCGAAGCGCGAATCAAGGCGCAGCTCTCCGACGACGAACGGCGCAAGCATGCGACGCTCGTGATCAGCAATGACGGCTCGATTGAGGCATTGCGCGCGCAGGTTACTGAGATTTGGCAACAGGCGCTTGCGCGCAACGCCGATCAGCGGCCGCTCGTGCGTAATCGTCAATAAGGAGGAAGGGCGCAATGAAAATCCTGATAATGGGAGCGGGAGGGGTCGGCGCCTACTTTGGTGCGCGGCTGCAACAGGCCGGTGAAGAAGTAGTATTTGGTGCGCGTGGCGGGAATCTCCAGACGCTGCGTGAGCATGGCCTGGAAATTTTGAGCCACAAGGGCGATTTCAAGCTGAAGGTCACGGCGACGGATGATCCCAAACAGTACGCGCCGTATGATTTGGTGCTGTTCGCGGTCAAGTCGTACGACACCGAAACTGGAGCAAAACAACTTGTAGGAACGCTTGCGCCGGACGGAATCTTGATGACTATCCAGAACGGCGTCGAGAATGAAGAAATACTATGCCGTTACTTTCCGCGCGAAACGGTGATGGGTGGGAATTCGCGGGTGGGAGCAGAGTTGATTGCGCCAGGCAAGGTTATGCATACAGCGATCGGCGTGATCGAATTCGGTGAACTGGACGGACGGCTCACGCCGCGCGCGCAGCGGCTGGCGGAAATCTTCAAGCGTGCAGGCATTTTTGGTGAATTGACTACTGACCTTAAAACCATCCGCTGGTACAAGCTGATGGGCAACAATGGCACGAATCCGGTCTGCGCGTTGTCCCTGTCGACACTTGGACAGGTTCTCGCGGATGAAGACGGCTGCGACTTATCGCGCACGCTGATGACTGAGGCAATAACAGTGGGACGAGCTGAAGGCGCGAACGTCAGTTACGATCGGGTCGAGATGCAGTTGCAGATGATCAAGCAGCATCTGGACGCATTCAAGATCAAGCCGTCTACGTTGCAGGATTTGGAGAAAGGCAAGCGCCTCGAACATGACGCGATTTGCGGAGCGGTCGTCCGAGCCGCGGCGCGCCATAATATTCCAGTGCCGGCGACGAAGGTGGTGTTCGCGCTGCTCAAGATGATCGATGCGCGAATACAAGAGCGCAAGCAAAACTAAATTACACTATTACACTAGCAAATATCTGTTCGGTATCCGAATAGTCAGTCAAAAAAGGGGAAAGCGGCGCCTATCAAAATGATCTGACGAGCTTGCCGCCTACGCATAATTCCAATGGGACGCCGCCGGCAGTGACGAGGTTGGGAGCGATATCGGGTACTTCGGACTCCGCCGCGGTGGCGACGACTTCGTAAGGGCGCATCATCTCTTTGTCTTCATGTTCAAGGTTGTGACAATGCCAGACGTAGCGGCCCTTGTAGCCTTCGAAATGGACAATGATGCGCGTGACGGCCTTAGGCTCGGCGCGCACGGTGTCTTTCCATCCCATCTCGTTGGGATCGGGCGGCGCCAGGGGACTGAGGTAATGAAATTTGCCAGTGTGCACATAAATGGAAGGCTCGATAGCGCGCCGATCGAGTACCTGGAAACGCACGAGATGGAGATGAATCGGATGGACGTCATCAGTCAGATTCACCAGGTTCCAAATCTCAGTGGTATTGATGATGGGCTTTTCGGTGATCGGCTGATGCCAATAGGTTGCGTTCAGCAGCATCAGGATAGCCTCACCATTGGGACCGTCGTATTCGTTGAGCGTGAGGGTGCGGGTGCGAATTGAACTTGACTCGGGAATGCGCGGGACCGGGCGCAGGGCGCGCGGAAGACTGCTGGAGTCGTGGACTTTGCCGCGCGCGACACGGAATTGCATCAGCTCGACCGCGGGATCTTTGAGAATAATGTGGGCGCCTTCGTGGCCGCTGAAATCGATAATGAAATCGGCGCGCTCAGCGGAATCAATGATTAGTCTATCGAGGGTGACAGGGGCTGGAAGCAGGCCTTGATCGGAGCCGATTTGGATCATCTGCAAGCCATTATCCAGGCGCAAATTGTAGAGCCTGGAGTTGGATCCGTTGAGCATGCGAAAGCGATACTTGCGCGGTTCGACTTCAAGATAAGGCTGAATCATGCCATTGACGGTCATTAGATTGCCGAAGAAATCAACGACCCATGGGGAACGTGGATTGGGCGAAACCGGATAGTACAACTGGCCGTGGGTATCGAGCATTCGATCACAAATGACTAATGGGATTTCATACTTGCCGCGTGGAAGATTAAGTTCGTCCTCGAAACGGTCCCGAATGATAAAGAGGCCGATCAGGCCGGCATAGATATTGAGCCGGTTAATTCCCATCGCATGGTCGTGATACCAGAGCAGGCACGGGTCCTGATTATTGGGGTAATAGTAAGTCGCGGATTTGCCGGGCGGATACCAGTCTTCTGGATAGCCGTCGCTGTCGGGCGGAGTTTTTCCGCCATGCAGGTGAACGACTGCACGCACATCAGGATTGCCAGGCTCGGCGCCGTGAAGGGTGTAGTCGATCGGAAGGAAGTGCTGATGCGGAAGGCTGTTCGCCCATTCTACCACTAATCCATCGCCGCTCCGCGCCTCAAATGTAGGTCCGGGGAAAACGCCGCCGTAGCCCCAGAGGCGGGTGGGTGGAAGGTCGCGATGGAGCTTTCGCTTAAATTCGTGCATCTCGATACGGTAGTAATGCACCTTGCGCGCTGGATTGTCTGGACTAGGGCGAAGGCCGGAGGCGCGCGCGATGGGCGGGATAGGCAGCGGGTCGGCGAAGCGCGCCAGCTTCGTGGGATCGAGCGCGATTTGCTTTGGAGCGGTGATTTTGTAGGCGGTAGCGGCGCTGGCCAGCATTGCGAGGCTAGTGATACTGCCGAGGTGCAGAAATTCCCTTCGTGTGATCCTCAAGATGGCTACTCAACTGCAAAGTGATTGCCGCTAATGCGCGGCGGCGATGGCCGGTAACAGATGATAACGCGCGAACGAAACGGCGCTAAGCCTCGCCTGCGAGGGGCTTCCCGTACAGGACCGGCTTGTGATGGGCGCAGATGAATGAAGCACTGGCATGCGCGCCGGAGTGCGCTTGCCAATGCTTGGCGAACCGACTGGGCAGTCAGGTTTACAGTTGAGATCCAGCGATCGGCTCTCCCGTAATCGGATTAAGCAAATAGGGGATGATCAGCGGCTTCTGATTAAAGTTGAACATATTCATTAGCGTACCCGAAAGTGCGTCAAACGAGCCCTGGCCGATACGCTCCCCGCCGAGCCAGTTGTCCTCGACGAAGTGGATAATCGAAGTTTGATCGGTCAGCGTATGATCGACAAAGTTAGACTTCGCCCAAGGCGAGATAATCATGATCGGGATGCGCGGGCCGTAACCGCATCGGCCTTGCGCGGGGGTGCCGTCGATGCCGTCCAACCCGGGCGTGTTGGTTCCGCATAGGCCTGAGCCAGTGAGTTCGTCGGCGCTGGTCTGCGATTGATTGATAATCGGGCTCATCTGATGGTCATACCAGCCATCGGAATCGTCGTAATTGATCACGATCGCGGTATCTTTCCAGAATGGGCTCTGTTGAATCGCGTTGACCACTGTAACGACGAACTGCTGCTCGTCCAGTGGCGAAGAGTAACCCGGGTGCGCATCCTGGATACCGGGGGCCTTCAAGAACGAAACCGCGGGCAGATTGCCGGCCTTGAGCGCGGCGAAGAAGTCCAGGGTGTCATACTGATGGTTAGCCTGATCGGTTTGGCCGATCGGAGCCGTCGGCCG
>DATJUF010000055.1:0-14101 GCA_035502655.1 Binataceae bacterium (SeqCode) | reverse complement strand
CACGCCTCAAAGAAGCCGAAATGATAGAAGAATTTGCGGAAGGCGACACCGCAGATCCCAGCCTCGGCCAATTCTCGCGCCTTGTCCTTATTCGCGGCGAAATATAGCGAACGCAGCACGCCGACGCTCTCGCCAAGCTTGAGCTTGCGTCCAGCGATTTCCGCCTCATGCTGATAGGCCTCGACTAACTTACGAAGCTGATCTGGCTGCGAAATCAAGATCGTGGGAGTGATACCTTCTCGCGCACACCATCGGACCGTCTCCTCGCTGATCGAGAACGCCTGGAACAACGGCGGATGCGGACGCTGGTAAGGCTTCGGCACAACGTTAAGCATCTGGATGCGGCCTTGGTCATCAACTTCACCGGGGAAGCCGTATTCGCGCGTCCATTCATGAGCCGGCCACGGCGTGCCCTCTTGCGGATGGGGATATTCGTAATGCTTGCCCTTGAAGCGAAATGGCTCGTCACCCCACGCGAGCTTCAGGAAGCGGAAGACTTCCTCGAACGCCTCTCGGTTGATGCGATCGGTCTCGCTCTTGTCGCTGGTGGTGGCGCTGACGTGGATCTTCTGCGCCATCTGGTTGAGCCATCGAGTCTGATAGCCGCGCGCGAAACCGACAAACGTCCGGCCCTTGGTCAGTTGATCGAGCCACGCAATTTCGAGCGCCAGCCGCATCGGATTCCAGCCCGGCAGCACATAGCCAATCGGGCCGACTTTGATTCGCTTGGTATTGTGAATCACGTGCTGAGTGAGCACTGGCAAGCTGCCCATCTCAATCCCTTCGCTATGCAGATGATGCTCCGGGAAGCACACCGCGTCGAAGCCCACGCTCTCCGCGAATTGCGCAATCTCGACAACTTCTTCGATCATCTGCTGCCAACGCTCCGGACGATGCGCAATCGGGCGCAGCGCCTTCCGCTCTTCCATCGTGGCCGGGATCGTTGGCAGGAAAAAATACATAAACTTCATAGTGCTATTCCCGTTTTTGCTCGTGGGATTTTTTGACCGGCTGATGCGCTCAGCAGCGAATCGTTAATTTACTTAATTTTGCTTATAAATAGATGCTATCCGCAATGTCAAGCGCGTGACCAAGGCTCTTCACCGCACCTGATGATAATAACGCCGCCAAAATGGTGCGGCCAAGCGCCAGCGAAAATGGGCCAGCTTCCACCTTCAAACGCTCCTGCACTCCTCGCTGCCGGCATAGCTATCCGGTTCCCGCCGTCGCGCTTGACGGCGAGTCCTCGGCCTGGCTTTTTTCCCGAGGCTATTGGCCTCGAAATCCTCCGCATGAACCTGCTCGAAAGCCGCGATCGCGGCCCGCAGGAACTTCACTCCTTCACTCACCTGATCTTCGGGCAGGCGAACCGCCAGCCTGCGTAGATAGTCGCACCCTCGCTCAACCATCCCGGCCAGGAAGCGTTCGCCCCTGGCAGTCAGCACGACCCTTTTCTCCCGTCCCGATTGAGCATCTTCAACCAGCCGGACCAGTCCGAACGGCGGATTCGCCATCTGCCGCAAGGCCTGCGTCACCGCCGGGCTGGTGACGTCGAACCAATCCTGTAGGCGCGCAACTATTTCCTTGCGCCGCATGCTGCGCCCGCTGTCGCTCCCTGCCGAATGGATTAGCCACATAATCGCCGCCTGCTTGCGTGTCAGCTCACCGCGCATGGCGTCCTCAACCGCCATGTTTCCCCGGTAATGAATCGGATAAAAAAGCTCCAGCAGGTCGGCCGCCTGCCGATCCCGCAGATTAGTTCTTCCGTCTAGCGCTGCTTCACTCATAGACCGCTTTCTATCCAATGCAGTTTCCCTTGACAACCAAACAACTTTCGCGATATGCCAAGATTCGCCCAAATCGGTTAAATCGCTTAATAATTACACCGTCCCGCTTCAGGAGACTCTGCATGAAATTTGGCCTGCTCTACGAGATGGAGACCCCGCGTCCGTGGCACGCGCTCAGCGAGTACAACACCTATTGGGAGGCCCTCGCCCAAATCGAACTCGCCGATCGCATCGGCATCGACTATGTATGGGAAGTCGAGCATCACTTTCTCGAAGAATATTCGCATAGTCCCGCGCCCGAAGTCTTCTATGGCGCTGTCAGTCAGCGTACCCGCAATATCCGAATCGCGCACGGGGTCCGCCTGCTGCCCTTCAAATTCAACAACCCGATCAAGGTCGCCGAGCAGGCTGCCGTGCTCGACATTATCAGCAACGGCCGCATGGAACTCGGCACCGGCCGCTCAACTACCGCGCAGGAACTCGACGGTTTCGGTGTCGATTACGACCGTACCCGTGCCGAAGTGCGCGAGGCCCTCGATGTCATCGTCAAGGCCTGGACCGAGGATATCCTCGAATACAATGGCAAGTTGATTCAAATCCCGCCCCGCCGCGTCGTGCCCAAGCCGATTCAGAAGCCTCATCCGCCGATGTGGATGGCGTGTACGGCGCCGGAAAGTTACACCATGGCGGGAGATCGCGGCCTCGGCGTGCTCAGCTTCAATTTCAATTGGCAGCAGGTGCAGCTCTCGATGGAGACGCATCGCAAGGCCTGTGCGGCGCGCTCCGACCTGGTGCCCAAGGTTCCCAACGAAAACTTCGCCGCCGTCGCCCTTTGCACCGTCTGTGAGAACAAGGAAGACGAGGCGGTGGGCATCGAGGGCGCGCGCTGGTTCTTTCACAACGTCGCCAAATTGTTCGAGCCGCTGATGGCGAAAAATCAGCTCTATTCCTACGAATACCTGCGCAATCTCTTCGCGATGGAACAGAATCCAGCCCAAGCTACCGACGCGCAGCTCAAGGCCCACGACATGATTGTTGTCGGTGACCCCGATCACGTCATCCGCAAGCTGGAGCAGTTCCAGAAGGCCGGCGTCAGCCAGGTCATCTTCTTCAAGCAGTCCGGCCGCATTCCCCATCAGACGATTATGCGGTCCCTGCGCCTTATCGGGAAACACGTCCTGCCGCATTTCAATCCGCATCGCACGGTTTCGAGCGAGGAGATATCGCTGGCTGCGGCCGGCCGTTGAGGGTTTGGCCGGCCAAAAGCTGGCAATTGAGTAGTCAGTAGATTGGCTAATGGAGTTGCAAGTATGTAATCGAGTTCAAGTGATGTACGCGTCCTGCGGGACGCAGGAGGAAGGCGCAAATGGCGGAGTTCGATGTAGTCGTTAGAGGCGGAATGCTAATCGATGGGACCCGCCTGCCGCGGTACCGGGCAGACGTCGGCATCAAGGATGGCAAGGTTGCCGCGATCGGCAATCTCAAGGCGCATCAGGGGAAAAAGGTGATCGATGCGGGTGGCTTGAATGTCGCGCCCGGCTTTGTGGACCTGCATACCCATTACGATGCTCAACTTTTCTGGGATCCGTACTGCACCATGTCGAGCTGGCATGGCGTCACCTCGCTCGTGATTGGCAACTGCGGCTTCGGTTTTGCGCCAGTGAAACCCGAGTTGCGTGAACGTTCGATGCTGACGATGACGCGGACTGAAGCAATTCCCTACGCGTCGATGAAGGCAGGCCTGCCGTGGGATTGGGTGACCTATCCTGAGTTTCTCGACAGCGTCGATCGCCATCCCAAGGGCGTGAATTTGCTGCCGTTTGTGCCCTTGGCGCCGGTTATGACGTGGACAATGGGCCTGGAAGATGCCAAATCGGGCCGCATGCCGACCGAGGCCGAGACCAACGAGATGCGGCGTATCCTTAACGAGGCGATGGATCAGGGTGCCTGCGGATGGTCAGCGCAACGGCTTGGCCGCAATAGCGTGCAAGCCGACTTTGACGGGACGCCGATGGTGACCGATATCATGCACGACGAAACCGCGCTGGCGCTCGCCCGCGTATTGGGCGAGCGCAATGCTGGTTTCATTCAGATGACCTATCTGCCCGAACCCGGTGATTTGGAAGGCGACCCGGAAGCTCACGCCGAGCGCCATTACGAGGCTCTGGCTTTGGCCGCTGGCCGCCCCATTCTCTACAACGCGGTAGCGGTCAACGATGCTCATCCTGAGCGCTTCCGTCATCAGCTTAAATGGCTGGAAAGCTGCGCTCAGCGTGGCCTCCGGGTGCTCGGTCAGGGCGCCACGCTGGAGGTCGGGTTCGCATTTACCTTCAAGGATTGGAACCTCTACGACGATATGCCGGCGTGGAACGAGGCCACCACCGGCGCGATCGAAGATAGGCTGATGAAGTTGTCCGACCCGCAGCGCCGCCCGGCCTTGCGCAACGAGCGTAACGTCGGACTGATCACCAACAACTATGAAGATATTATCGTGCTCGAGTGCAGGGAGCCGGGCCTGAAAAAGTACGAGAATCTGACCATTGGCGAAATCGCCAAAGAAGAGAACAAGCATCCGATCGATGCGATGCTCGACATTGCGTGCGCCGACGGGCTCAACGCTGAATTCTACTCGCCCCCGCTTAATGTTCGGGTCGACTACCTGAAGGAGATGATCTCGTCCGACGCGGTACCGATCTTCGGCGTATCCGACGGCGGTGCCCATACCAAGTTCTTTACCGGCGGGCGCTACTCAACGGAGGCCCTGATCAAAATCGGACGCGACAACAATCTGATGAGCCTGGAAGAACTGCACTGGCGCCTCAGCGCTCATCCCGCGATGTGCGCCGGGTTCAAGAATCGTGGCACGTTGGTCGAAGGTGCGGCGGCGGATCTGATCGCCTACGATATGGCTAATCTCAAGATTCTGCCGATGGAGGTCGTGCACGACTTCCCGGGTGGTGAATGGCGCCGCGTCCAGCGCGCGCAGGGCTATCACACCATCATGGTGAATGGCGAGGTGACGTTCGAGGACGACAAGTGTACCGGCACTACGCCGGGCCGGTTGCTCCGCCACGGCGGCAACTAATTCCGTTTCTGACGGGGTGCTGATGCGATTGTTCGCATCGGCACCCTCACAAATTGCGCTCCCTCACTCGCTCAATGCGATCAGATCGTAGGCGGGTGGCAGCTTCTCTGCGATCGTCCGCATCGATCCCTGCCGCTCATTGATTTGCACCACCGACCCGTCGTTGAACGCGCCATACATCAAGCCATCGCCCTCCGCCCCCGCCGCCATCCGCATCAGCATTGCGCGTGAAGGACCCGCCTCCCCATTCGCTCCGAACGGCACGAAGCTGCTCCCGCGATCGCTGCTGCGAAAGAGCATCGCGTCGGCTCCGAGCGACCCTATCGACCATTGCGGCGGTGGTCCCGCCGCGGCGGCTAAATACAAGGACTCGGCATCATAACCGCCAACGAACAGCGTCACCGCGTAATGGCGGCTGAGACCCTTCGCCCGGCTCCACGACGCCCCGCGATCGGCTGATACATAAAGCCCTTGGCCGGTTGCAACGTATAGCCTCGACCGATCCGATGGATCGGCCGCCACGCATTGCACATCGGCCGGCAGCCCATGGTTCAGCCGTTCGAAGCTCCCGCCGCCGTCCGGCGACCGAAACAAGCCCCCCACTTCGACCCCGACGTAAAAGCTCTCAGGGTCGGTGGGATCGAATGTGATTGAGCGCACCCGCGGCCGGTACGGACTCACCGGCAGGCTCCAGCGATCACGCCCGCTGATCTTTCGAAATGCTCCGCACTCCTGAAAACTCCGTCCGCCATCGGTACTGCGCAACACCCTCGCCCGCGACGTCCCGATAATCAACTCGCCTGTCCGATGAATCGACGCGGCCGCCGCCCACACTTCTTCATCGCGAATCGCAGGCGGCGTAATATCCTGCCAGGTTCTGCCTCCATCAGCCGACCGTGCCAGCGATCCCTTGCCGCGCGCGCTGCCCGCCTGGGCATTTTGCACCGATCCTGCATAGATTATCCGTGGGTCGTAACAGTCCCGGGCGAGGCACCATACCGATGGCGGATCAGCCGAGATCAGCAGCGGAACTCCGCCACGCGCGGTATCCAGAATTACGATTCCTTTCGATGTTCCGACACATAGCCGCATTACGCTTCCCACCTTCATCCGCGCGCCCCTGGATAGTGCACGCGCGCCGCCCCTTTTATCTCTTCCCTCGCCCCGCCGGCCGCCGCCGATTTAATCGGCGCTAAGTGAGCCGCATCCCTGCCTGCAAGCCCTTTCCGAGCTCATGCGGGGAGACCTTTTTGGTGCTGGGTTCGATTCGCACTCGCTTCACTTTGATTACGCCGCCATCAGCGGCGACCCGCATTCCTTCTTCGCCGATACTAATCACCGTCCCCGCTGGCGCGGTTTCAGCCGTTGTCTCAAAGCCCGCATCGTACAGCCGGATCCGCGTACCATCGAGCCGCGCGTACGCTCCCGGCTGCGGATCGCATCCGCGCACGAGGTTATAGATGACCTGCGCAGGCTTGCCGAAATCGATCACCGCATGTTCGTCGCGGCACGGCGGCTCATAGCTCGCAAGGCTCTCGTCCTGTATTATTCGCGGCGCCTTCCCCGCCTTAATCAACTCGATCGCCTCGGTCATGCTCTCGATTCCGAGCGGGAAAATCTGCTTAAAGTAGAGCGACCCGGTGCTATCCTCTGCCCCAATCGGCACCCGCCGCTGTAGCAGTATTGGCCCCGTATCGATTCCTTTATCCGGCCAGAACCACGTGATTCCGGTCTCCGCATCGCCCTCGATTATCGCCCAGTTGATCGCGCTGGCGCCGCGATGGCGCGGCAGCAGCGACGGATGGAAACAGATTGAGCTGTAGCGCGGTGTATAAAGAATTCGCTCCGGCACAATTATCGTGACAAATGCCAATATCGCGAGCTCGGCCCCTAGCGCCTTGAATTGCTCGAAGGCTGCCTCACCACGAAACGACGCTGGCTGGCTCACCGCCAGTCCCAGGCTCTGCGCCTTGACCTTGAGCGGATCGGGCCGCCCGCCGGGCGCGTCCGGCGGTGCGAACACGTGCACGATCTCCTCGCCGCGCTGATGTAGCGCCGCTAACGCCTGCTCGGCAAATGCGGCTTGTCCGATTAACACGATACGCAAGAATCCACCTCCGCTATTGCCAAAGTAGGCCGAGTCGCGAGGCCACGCCGCCACTATCAGAGCCGAAAGGCGTAGCGGGCAAACGAGTTACGATAGGTGTCGCCTGCGACCCGTGTGGCTGTGAGGCTGCGAACCAGCCGCCCAATATGAATCTGAGTTGCGTCACGAGATGGGCCTTTGCGAGCCAGCCGCCAGAAAATCTATGAGGGAAGCTAACAAATCGCCATAGCCGTTGCCACGCGTCCGCTGCGCGCTATGACAGTGCGGGTCCCGCCTCATCCATCAGCGTGATTTCACGCCCCCGGGTCTCCGGCAGCAGCCACACCATCCCGGACCCCAGTGCGGAAAAACCGGCCCCGATCGCCAGCGTCGCCCCTAATCCCAGCCGCGTACTCAAAATCGTTATCGCGATCGGCGTGAAAAACTGGATTCCACGTGTGACATTCAGCAGCAGGCCCAATGCGCTGTTCCGAATCCGCGTCGGCAGCAGTTCGGAGATTATCGCCCCCGCTCCCGCCCAGATTCCGGTGCCGATTCCTGCCACCACCAGCCCCGCCGCAATTAGCCCATGCACTCCGGATGCGGCATCCCAAAACAGCGTCGCCGGCAAAATCCCGAGCGCCATCATCGCCGCATAGGCCGAGAATACCGGCCGCCGGCCGAAACGGTCTGCCAGCAGCCCAAACGCCCCGTAACCGGCCAGCGCGCCGATTTGCATTCCCATCATCAGCCGGCTGCTCGCTTGCGCGCTCAGATGGCGCGTGAGCTGGAAATAACCCGGCATCCAGCTATACGTGAACCAGTACGCCTCCGAATTGACCAGCAGCACGATAAACAGCAGCCCGACGATTCCGCGGTACTGCCATAGCGATTTGATCGTCCCTTCGCTGAACTCTGGTTCGCTGCCGCCGCGCCGCCATACGTCGCTCTCGGGTAGCCCGCTCCATACCGCAGCCGCCACGATAAAGGCCGGCGCTGCCGAGACCAGGAACACTGCGCGCCATCCGATCGCCGGTTCCAGGTAGCCGCCCACGAAGGCCGCCATCAGCACGCCCATCGGCGCCCCGACCTGCACATACGCGAGATAACGCCCTCGCCGCTCTGCCGGTACTGACTCCGCGATCAGGCTCTGTCCGGCCGCCCATTCACCGCCGATTCCCAGTCCGGTAAACGATCGGTAGATCAGCAAGCTGCGCAGATTGTGCGAATCAGCGCATAGAATCGTCCCGATCCCATAGACCAGCACCGACACGATTATCGTTGGCTTGCGGCCAAAACGGTCGCCAAAAAACCCGAAAAGTACGCCGCCCAAAGCTGTCATCCCCAACGACAGCCCCAGCGCCAATGACGAGTCTGCCCGGCTTAGATTAAGATCGCGCGCTATGGGTACCAGCAGGAATGAATAAAGAATCAGGTCGTAGAAATCGAAAATCCACGCAGCGAAGCATAGCCCGATAATCCGATAGTGCAGCGGCCCCATCGGCCGTTCATTCAACAGCGCCGGTTCCTCCGCGCCCGATTGTGCCGCTACCTTATCCAACTGGTCCCCCACAAAATTTCAGGCCGATCCTCGCAGACTCGCGCGGGACTCAGAGTCTAGGGCCAGCCGTTCGCAGTCTCATAATTCCTGACGCAGCTCGCAGACTCGCTTGCTCGCTTCGCCTTCGGCTCCACTAGTGCTGGCGCGGGGTTGCCAGCAACCCCTATCTCTTACAGGCGAAGTCTATGGCTTGGCCGCAAGCTCTCATTATGGTTGGTTAATACTCGGAGTTTCCCACGGCTGCTTGCAAGCGCGGCAGCGTTCGCCGCCTTTCGCGGCTATCGCCAACCACGCGCCCCGCGATCGGGCGCACGAGGTCCGCATGCTCAAACGATTCGCGCGATGGCTCCTGAGCCTGATCATTTTCGCCTTCGTCATTTTTGTCGTGGTGATTATCGTTAATGCCTTCGAGCATCATTACAGCCCTGGCTCGGTTCTCGTGCTGCAACTTGACGGCCCGGTAGTCGAACGCTCCAATTTGTCCACCTTTAGCCTGATATCCTCCAATGAAACTCCGCTCGACGTGGTCCTTCACGCACTCCGCAACGCTCAGGACGACCCGCGCATCGTCGGCCTCGCCATCCGTTCAATCGATCCCCAGTTCGAGCTCGCCCAGGCCGAGGAGGTAACCTCAGCGATTGATTCCTTCCGCCGCCATGGCAAATGGGTCTGCGCCTGGATGGAAACTGCGGGCGAAGGCGGCTTCGGCAACCTGCCCTATTATGTCGCCAGCTCAGCCGACCCGGGCGAACTCTCGATGATGTCAATCGGGCAACTCAATCTGCTTGGCGTCGGCATCCGCGAGATGTTCGCGCGCGGCACCCTCGATTGGCTCAAGATCACTCCCAACTTCGACGCCATCGGCAAATACAAGGACGCCGCCAATATCTTCACCGGCAAGGATTTTACCCCCGGCCAGCATGAGGAGGACGATGCCCTCGCCGGTGCGATGTACGATCAGATCGTCCAAGGCATCAGCGCCCATCGCCATCTTACGCCCGCCGCCGTCCAGGCCCTCGTCGACCGCGCTCCGCTCGACGCTGACGACGGCCTTCAGTCAAAGCTCCTCGACCGCCTCGAGTACGAGGACCAGTTTAACAACCGCATGCGCCATTTTCGCGGCGAGCACCATCACCTCGTCGACTACGACTCCTATGGTCCTTCAATCATCTCACGGATGTTCACCAGCCGCCCCAAAATCGCCGTCATCTATGGCGTCGGCGCTATTCAGCAGGGCAACGGTGGTGGCTTCGACCCATTCTCCGTGCCGGGCGAGGCGGCGATGGACTCCGACGATATGGTTGACGCCTTCAATACCGCCCGCAAGGATGACAGCATCCGTGCCATCCTCTTCCGGGTCAATTCACCCGGCGGCGCCGTGATGGCTTCCGAGCTGATCCGCCGCGCGGCCGAACGCGCCGCCGCGAAAAAGCCGCTGGTCGTCAGTATGTCCACCTATGCGGCCTCGGGCGGCTTCTGGATTTCGACTCCCGCCAGCGAGATTATCGCCGAACCCGGCACTATCACTGGCTCGATCGGCGTGCTGGGCGGCAAGTTCAATATCTCCGGCGCTACCACCGCATTGGGTATCAATACCGGCGCGATTACCCGCGGCGCTAACGCCCTGATGTTCGATTCGTTCACCGACTTTACGCCCTCGCAGTGGAAGATCTTTGATAACGTGCTGCTCGGCAACACCTACCAGTATTTTCTCAAGCTCGTCGCCGATTCACGCCACATGACCGTCGCACAGGTCAACAATATCGCCCAGGGCCGCGTATGGACTGGCGATCAGGCGCTCGGCATCCACCTCATTGACAAGATCGGCGGCTTCGATACCGCCCTCGCCGAAGCCAAGCGCCTGGCGAAAATCGATCCTCAGCAGCGCGTTGAGCTGGTGGAATTACCCGAGCAGCCGGGCTTGCTTACGCGCATGCTGACCGGCCAGGTCTACGCTCGCGCTTACGCGCAGGTCTATCAGCAGTTCTTCAGCTCGCAGGCGTTAACGTCCCTGCAGGCGTTCGCGCCGATGCTCGCCGTCATGCGCGACGCCTCCCAGCATCACGCCGGCGAAGTCTTCTGCCCCGTCATCCCCGTGATGTAATACCTAGCCGATTTGCCGCTGAACGCCTGGCTCTCAGAACCAGAACCCTGAACGGCCTCGCCGCGAACAGCGGCCCGCCTGAATCTTTCTTCAGCCGTAAGGCAGCATCCAAAAGGTCTCCATAGATCAGGTTGAGTTGCTGCATCGTCGGCGTCGTATCTCTGCGCACCAGAGCGTTGCTCAGTTCGCGCAACACTCCCTCCGGCTTCCCATTATGAATATATGGGTCGGTGCCGTTTAAGTCGCTGAGGGATTTAGTCAGACGATGAGCCTTTGCTTCAAAGACGAAGCATTGATCGGTGGTGCGGCTGAGACCAATCGCGAGACCTAATTCAAACGGCATATTGAAACGCGGGGTAGCTGGCGGCCTGCGATCAAGTTCGATGCGAGAAAGATCGTGGAAAGAAAATTCGCACTCGCGAATCAGCTCGATGATGCGGTCGAGCCGCCTCTCACTTCCCGGGATTTCAAGAGTAGCTCGGGGTGTCAAGCCGAACGCGGACAATCCCGCGATGAACGCGAGGAACAATTTCTCAAAGGCATCATCATAAGGCAGGTTGATAAAGGCGGCCGGAGCCTTCCCTGCCGTTAGGCTCACTCTTGGCGATTTGCCTGGTCTGCGGATCGTATTCGAGGATAGGGGAAGCGGTTTGGACCTGGTGAGATCTATTTCTTTTTCCGCGCCGCGGCATTTGTGGTTCGCTTGCGGTCCGCGCGGGAGCGGTTCCTCAGCATTAACGATCCGGAAGCTCTCTCAGTGCGCCGCCGTGCCGCCTTATTGTCGCCATTGGGGATTGGCCGTGCGTTCATTCCGGAAGGCCTCTTCGTGGCCATCTCGTCCAGGATCGCCCTTAACTCGCGCAAACGCTTCTTGCTGATTCCCATCTCAGCCGCGACCATTTCCTCCGTCGGGTACGGTGTCTTGATTACTGTCCTGCGGCGCATGTACCAATCCTATTCTCACTCCTCTGCGGCGTCAAAACGCGTCCTCAGCGTGGATGTATCTAGCTTTCACCACGTATCAATGCATGGCCGCTTCTTGCCTTCCCTCGGCAATGGCGCAGGCGCCGACTTCAGTCCCGTCATTATCCACCGCCGCGAATCCGCCGGATCGATCACATCATCAATCTCGAAATGCGTCGCCGTACTCAGTCCCTTGCCATGCTCATACATACACTTCACCATCTCGTCGAATAGCTTCTTGCGCGCCGCCGGATCCTCTTCCGCTTCCAGCTCCTTGCGATAGCCGAGCTTCACCGCGCCCTCCAGGCCCATGCCGCCGAACTCGCTGGTCGGCCACGCCACCGTGAACATCGGCGTCTTGAAACTCCCGCCCGCCATTGCCTGCGCGCCCAGCCCATAGCCCTTGCGTAAAATAATCGTGAAGCAGGGCACGGTGATATTCGCGCCATTTACAAACATCCGCGCCGCATGCCGTACCAGCGCAGTCTTTTCCACTTCCGGCCCGACCATGATTCCCGGCGTGTCGCATAGGAACAGCAACGGTATATCGAAGCTGTCACACAACTGGATAAACCGCGCCGCCTTGTCCGCACCATCACTGTCGATCGCACCCGCCAAATGGGCCGGGTTGTTCGCGATAATTCCGATCGGCCGCCCTTCCATACGCGCCAGCGCAGTCACCATCCCCAGCCCGAAATGGCGCCGCAGCTCCAGTATTGAATCCGTGTCCGCCAGTGTCTCGATTACTTCCCGCACGTCATATATGCGCAGCCGGTTCTCCGGTATGATACTTCGCAGCAGCCGTTGATCGCCCGCCTCCCAGTTTTCCAGCCGTCCCTGAAAGTAGGATAGATACTGTTTGGCAATACTCACCGCTTCAGCCTCATCCGCAACCGCAATATCGATTACCCCGTTTGGAATTTGCTCAGTCATCGGACCCACTTCCTCGGGACGAAAGATCCCCAGGCCGCCGCCCTCTATCATTGCGGGACCGCCCATTCCTATATTCGAGTCCATCGCCGCGATTACTACGTCGGCGCATCCGAGCAGCGCCGCATTGCCCGCGAAGCACCGTCCTGAATTGATTGCCACGCGCGGCACCAGCCCGCTGAGCCGTCCCCAGTAATGGAACGCCATGCAGTCGAGTCCCATCCCGATTCCATCCGTATCACCGGGCCTCCCGCCGCCGCCTTCAGTGAAGAAAACCACTGGCAGGCGGTACTTTTCCGCGATCAGGAAAAGCCGGTCCTTCTTCATATGATTAAGCGTCCCCTGCGTCCCGGCCAGCACCGTATAGTCATACGACATGAGTACGCAGCGCGCCTTCTCTTCGCCGAATAAATCTCCATTTACGGCGCCGAGTCCCGCAACCAGTCCGTCGGCCGGTGTCCGCTTGATCAAATCTTCGAGCGTTCGGCGCCGCCGCTGCGCCGCGATCACCATCGGACCGTATTCGGCGAACGTCCCGGGATCGCACAAGTCCTCGATATTCTCCCGCGCCGTCCGCTGCCCGGTTTTGCGCCGCCGCTCCACCATATCCGGCCTCGCTGCGTCGAGTCCCAGTTCTTTTCGCTCCATCACTTCCGCGAGGTCCGGCCGAATATAGTCCAGGTCCGTAACCTGCCGCGCCGCCGCTTCGGCCAACTGCACCGCCGCTTCTTCGATAAACGCCAGCGGATAGCCTTCGAACACCGCCTCGCGCACATTCACGTTGATCCGCCGGACGATTCCGGCAGCCGGCGCCTTGATCACATGCTCCATCTTCATCGCTTCCATCACGAAAAGCTGGCGGCCGCGATTTACTTCATCGCCCTCCGCAACATCAATCGAAATGATTGTCCCCTGAATCGGCGCCTTGACCGCAGCCGTTCCCTCCGGTCCCGCCGCCGCATGTGCGTGCTCCATCAGTGAATTCGCTTGCAAATCGCCGCCCGCCCAGCCCGATACACCCGGTCTGCTTTCGGACTTGCCATGACTCAGCACGGCCAGCGGATCGCTCGCATCAATTTGGGCGCCCGCAAGCCTCCGTCCCGCACCGTTTACCGCCCCTTGTGATTCCTCTGGACGTTCGAAGAATAGCCGCTGATGGCTCCCGCTGGCATTAGCCAGTTCGCCGCCATGCTCTTCGAGAAACCGAGTGTGAATTTCGCCTGCCCCAAATTGCTCATGCCGCAGCAGGCTCTGCAGAAAACCGGTATTCGTCCCCACTCCTTCGATTCTCATCTCGCACAGCGCACGATACTCCCGCGCAATCGCATCGCTGAATTTCACCGACGGCGAATAGGCAATCACCTTCGCCAATAGCGAATCGAAATTCGGGTTCGTCGTATAGCCCGCATAGCCATACGAATCGACGCGAATCCCCGGCCCCGACGGCATCTCGAATACGCGCAGCGTCCCGCCCGCCGGCCGCACGCTGCCATCCTCGCCCATCGTCTCCATATTGATCCGCGCCTGGATCGCATAGCCGCGCGGCGCCGGAATATCTGCTTGTGTCAGCCCCAGCTCCTTGAGC
>DATJUF010000054.1:0-6413 GCA_035502655.1 Binataceae bacterium (SeqCode) | reverse complement strand
CACGGCTGCCGAGTCTATGTACGGTTGGCGGAAATCGACGGTATTGATGCGGTGCTGATCGGCGAGGATCGGGACCAGTGAGCGGCCGGCCGGCCAAATACGATCTGGTCTCGATCGAGGATCTCGAAACCAGCGATATCGAACGAATCTTTGATTTGGCCGACATTTTCACTGAGGCGCTCGAGGCGGGGCGGTCATCGGCTGTAGCGTCCGGCCTGATAATGGCGACCCTCTTCTACGAACCTTCGACCCGAACCCGCCTGAGCTTCGAGTCGGCGATGCATCGCCTGGGCGGTTCAGTGATTAGCTCGGCGGACATGCATGCGAGCTCAGCAGCGAAAGGCGAAAGCCTGGCCGATACGGTGCGGGTGGTTTCGACGTACGCTGACATGATTGTCGTGCGCCATCCCTACGACGGGGCGGCGCGGATTGCGGCCGAATACGCCGCAGTACCGGTTATTAATGCGGGCGACGGCAGCCGCGAGCATCCGACGCAGACGCTATGCGACCTTTACGTTTTGCGCCGCAAAAAAGGCCATCTCAAGGGCTTGACGGTGGCGTTATGCGGCGACTTGAAGTTCGGCCGCACCGTTCATTCATTGATTTATGCACTCGCGCGTTTCGGCGCGAATATCGTTGCGGTCCCGTATGGCGGAATGGATGTGCCCGAGTATGTGCTGGCGCGGGTCGCCGAGGAAAGCAATTACGGCCTGTCGACCGTTACGATTGATGAGTTGAAATCGCTGGCGGGCGGGCTCGACGCGCTTTACCTGACACCCAGCAAGCCTCATCAGATGGCGCTGTTCACGGGTGAGATGCCGCTGGAGAGGTTGCCCGCGGTGCGGCCACCGGCGCTCCTCGACGCCTTTTATGTGACACGGCTGCAGCGCGAACGCTTCACTTCGGGCGAGCCTTCGCAGTCTGCCTACGGCCATTTTGACGCGCGCGCGTTACGTACCAGCCGCACGCAAGAGGCGGTGGTGATGCATCCGCTGCCGCGCACCGACGAACTAGATTACGAGCTCGACAGCGACCCGCGCGCGGTCTATTTCGAGCAGGCGGCGGCCGGCGTACCGGTGCGGATGGCGCTGATTGCATGGATGCTCGAACAGGCCACTCCGCCGCATCGGCGGAGTCGGCTCGAGCCGCCGATCAAGTTCAAGAGCGAAGTCACGCCCCGCTGTCCGAATCCGTCATGTATCGGCCGCCATGAGGGCAATTACCTGCGTCCGCGCTTCCGGCTCGGACGCAGCCCGAATCGTTCATTGCTGATGCTGCGATGCGACTACTGCGAACGCGAGCTGCGCGTTGAATTCGTCGGCCATACACGTTCGCGCCGCTATTACCGCTTTGACGAAAGCCTTTATGGATTCGTCCGCCAGTGGATTGAAGAGGGCACGCTGGCTGTTTTCGACACAGTGAAAGAGGCGGAGGAATGCGATTACGAGCCTTACCGGCGCGGGCCGCAGCGCGAGATCATGAACGCCCCCGAGATCGCACGCGCCTGCGATAGCCTGGCGGACCAGATTGTTGCGGATGCGGCCGAGATGACTTCGCTGGTGATTGTTGGAGTGATATCGCGCGGCGCGCTGCTGGCCATACGCCTGCGCGATTTGATCGAAGCGCGCACAGGATTCCGGCCGCCGTGTGCAGCGCTCGACGTTTGTGGCCGCGAGACCTGCCTGATTACGATCGAAGGTCCCGAGCAGTTCGCGGTTGACGACCGTACGGTCGTACTGGTCGATGATGTGATCAACAGCGGCTGGACGGTGCAGTGCGCGATGACGGCATTATGGCAGCGCGGGCGCCCGGCCGCGGTCAAGCTGGCAGTGCTGATCGACCGCGGCCATCGCGCCTTGCCGATTCGCCCCAATTATATTGGCCGCAGTATTCCGACAGCCCGCTCCGAACGCGTGCAGGTGCGCTTGACCTCCGCGAGCGAAGTGGAAAAGCGCCGGGCGGTTGATCGTGTGGTGCTCTACTCGATGGTTGATGCGCTCGGCCCGATCAAGGAAACGGAGGGCGCATGAGCCGCCCTCTGCTGCTCAAGGGCGGGCGGGTGATCGACCCATCATGCAGGCTCGATGCGGCCAGTGACCTGCTGATCCTGGAGGGGCGCGTCGCCGAAGTTGCTCCGGCTGGGCGGCTCGTTCCTCCCGAAAGAACTGAGACGATTGACTGTTCTGGCCTCTGGGTGACGCCGGGCTTGATCGATCCGCATGTCCATCTGCGCGACCCTGGGTTTCCCTATAAGGAGACGATTAAGAGTGGACTCGCGGCTGCCGTCAAGGGCGGTTTCACCACGGTCGCTGCGATGGCGAATACGTCGCCGGTGAACGATACGCCGGCGGTGGCCCACTACATGCTTGAGCGTGCGCGCGCTGCCGATAGTGCACGGCTGCTGCCGGTATCCGCTGTGACAATCGGACTGGCTGGTGCAGAGTTAGTGGATTTCGACGAAATGGCCGCGGCCGGCGCCGCTTTATTTTCGGATGATGGCATTCCGATTGATCGCGAGGACGTCTTGCGCGCTGCATTTCGGCAATCGGCCCGGACTGGGATGGCGGTCTCGCTGCATGAAGAGGATCGCGCGCTGACCGGTCGTGGCGCCTGTCACGATGGTCCGGTGGCACGGCGGCTCGGTGTGGCCGGCCTTCCGATTGAAGCGGAGAGTGCGAGAGTCAAGCGCGACCTTGAAATCGCGGCATCCAGCGGTGGCCATGTGCATATCGCGCACGTCGCTACCGCAGACTCGCTGGCGTTGATCCGGGCAGCGCGGCATCGCGGGCTGAATGTCACGTGCGAAGTTACGCCGCATCATTTCACTCTGACGGACGAGGCCTTTGCGCGATGGGGACCAAACGCGAAGATGGCGCCGCCACTACGCTCGCAGCGCGATACTGAGGCGCTGGCCGAAGCACTCGCTGATGGCACGATCTGCATGATCGCGACCGACCATGCACCGCACGATCCCGGCTCGAAGCAGATGCAACGGCTCGGGCGGCTCTTCGATGGCAAGCACGAGGCTTTGCGGCTGTCACCCGCCGATGCGGCAATCCTCACCGAGGCGGCGAACGGGATCATTGGACTCGAAACCTCGCTGCCGTTGGCGCTCGCACTGGTCCATCGTGGAGTAATCGACGCTGGACGGCTGGTGACATTAATGTCGTCGAATCCAGCACTTCTTTTACGTTGTGAAGGCGGGACACTCGCGCCTCGATCGCCTGCCGATATCACGGTGATCGATTCCACTCTACAATGGTCCCTCGAAGCGGCCTCGTTCTGCTCGATCAGCCGTAATACGCCGTTCAGCGGGATGCCGCTTACGGGTGCGGTGATGATGACTATCGTTGGGGGCCGAATCGTCTATGCAAGGGATTGGAGTACGCGGGCTGCATCTGCGAAGTTTAATTGATATGGCGGTGAGTTGGGTTGAAATGCCGCGAAGCCGAAGCGATTTGCGAAGCTGAACTGAAACATGCAAGGAAGGAAGGAAGCAATTCTGGCGCTGGCAGACGGGCGAATCTTTCGCGGGCAGGCTTTTGGCGCGATTGGCGAGGCCGCCGGCGAAGTCGTCTTCAACACTTCGATGACTGGCTATCAGGAAGTGCTGACCGACCCTTCCTACAAGGGCCAAATCGTATGCATGACCTATCCGCAAATCGGCAACGTCGGAATTAATCCAGAGGATGAGGAATCGGATCGCATTCACGTCGAGGGCTTCGTGGTGCGCGAGTATCTTGAGCGGCCGTCGAACTGGCGTGCGCAGCATACCCTCGGCGAATACCTCGAGCGGGCGGGGATTCCAGGCATCGAGGGCATCGATACACGCGCTCTGGTGCGTCACATCCGCACCGCCGGTGCACAGGAAGCGGTAATTTCGAGCGTCAATCTGAATGCCGGTGAGTTGGTCGCCAAGGCCAGGTCTTCGCCAGGCCTGGTGGGACGTGACCTGGTCAAGGAAGTGACGTGCACCGCCTCTTATGATTGGGAATTTGGCGATTGGGATTTACGCAGCGGCTTTCAGCGCCCGTCAGCCGAGATGCTGCGCGATGAGCCGCTGATCGCAGCGATTGATTACGGGATCAAGCGCAATATTCTCCGCCGGCTGGTGGCGAATCGTTTCCGCGTCAAGGTAATGCCGGCTTTTGCTACTGCCGCTGATATACTTGCCTTGAATCCTGACGGCGTTTTCCTCGCTAACGGTCCGGCTGATCCGGCGGCGGTTCCCTATGCGCGCGACACGGTGCGCGATCTGCTCGGACGCAAGCCGATTTTTGGGATCTGTCTCGGCCATCAGATTTTAGGACTCGCGCTGGGCGGCAAAACCTACAAGCTCGGCTTCGGTCATCACGGGGCCAATCATCCGGTGATGGATCTGCAGACCAGCCGAGTCGAAATCACCTCGCAGAATCATGGCTTCGCGGTTGATGCCGAATCGCTGGAGGGCAAGGCCGAGCTGACCCATCGGAATCTGAACGATGGCACAGTCGAGGGAATGCGCGGATGCGGGATGCCCTTCTTCTCCGTGCAATATCATCCGGAGGCCTCGCCGGGGCCGCACGATTCGAGCTATCTGTTTGGCCGCTTCCGCCAACTTGTCGAGGCTTTCCCGCGTTACGGCGCCGAGGCCTTGGAACGCCTCGAACGTGAGCATCAGGCCGTGGGCGGCGTGCAGACGCCGGAGACGTAGCATGGTGGTTGCGGAAGTTTGGGATCCAGGAACTAATTGACGTGCCGCTGCGCAAAGACCTCAAGTCAGTATTGCTGATCGGCTCGGGTCCAATCGTCATCGGCCAGGCCTGCGAATTTGACTATTCGGGAACGCAGGCGCTCAAGGCACTGCGTGAAGAAGGCCTGCGCCTCATCCTCGTGAACTCGAATCCCGCGACGATCATGACCGATCCCGAGTTAGCTGATCGTACGTATATCGAACCAATGACATTGGCCGCGGTCACTCAGATAATCGAGCGTGAACGGCCCGATGCGCTGCTGCCTACCGTCGGCGGCCAGACGGCCTTGAATCTGGCAATCGAGTTGGCAGAAGCAGGCGTGCTGGAACATTATGGGGTCGAGCTGATCGGCGCGAATCTTGCCGCAATCAAAAAGGCCGAGGATCGCGACCTGTTCAAGCGCGCGATGGTCGCGATTGGCCTCGAAGTACCAGCCTCCGAAATAGCTCATTCCGAAGAAGATGCCGAGGGTATCCGCGAGCGTCTCGGGTTGCCTTTGATTATCCGGCCCTCGCGCACTCTCGGTGGCACCGGCGGCTCGATTGCGCGCGAGCTTGGTGATTATCGCGCGAAGGTCCATTGGGGCCTCGAAATGTCGCCGAACCATGAGGTACTGATCGAGGAATCGGTCGAAGGCTGGAAGGAATTCGAGCTCGAAGTGATGCGCGACACGGCGGACAACGTCGTGATTATCTGCTCCATTGAAAATCTTGATCCTATGGGCGTGCATACTGGCGACTCGATTACCGTGGCCCCTGCGCAGACGCTGACCGACAAGGAATATCAGTTGATGCGTGACGCGGCGATCCGGATTATCCGCGAGATCGGCGTGGACACCGGCGGTTCGAATATCCAGTTCGCGATCAATCCTGCCGACGGGCGCATGACCGTAATTGAGATGAATCCGCGTGTCTCGCGCAGCTCGGCGCTGGCCTCGAAGGCGACCGGCTTTCCGATCGCCAAGATCGCGGCGCGGCTCGCGGTCGGCTATCGGCTCGACGAGATTCCCAACGACATCACCAGGATGACACCGGCTTGTTTTGAGCCGACGATTGATTACGTCGTTACCAAGATTCCGCGTTTCACCTTTGAGAAATTTCGCGGCGCTGTCGATGAGCTCGGTCCGCAGATGAAATCGGTCGGCGAGGTGATGGCGATCGGGCGCACCTTCAAGGAGTCGTTGCAGAAAGCGCTGCGCTCGCTGGAGCTGGGCTCCCACGGTTTTGAAACCCGGATGGCTGGGATGAGCCGTGAAGCGGGGCTGGAAGCGATTCGCACGGGCCTTGCGCCTAACAGCCATCGGATTTATTTCGCGGCCGACGCACTCCGAATGGGAATCACGCCCTCCGAGCTTCATCGGCTCACTAAAATTGATCCGTGGTTTATCGACGCGCTGGCGGAGATTATCGCTGCTGAAACCCGTATCGCGAGTGAGCCGCTCGATCCCGAATTCCTGCGCGAGGCCAAGGCCATGGGCTTTTCCGATCGGCGGCTGGCCGAACTCAAGGGCGTCAGTGAAGCTTCGATTGCCAAGCGGCGGCGCGAATTCGGCGTGACGCCGGTTCACAAGGCGGTCGATACCTGCGGTGCGGAATTCGAGGCCTTCACCCCTTATCTCTATTCGGCCTACGAGGGCGAAGACGAGGCGGCGCCGGACGATCGGCGCAAGATCGTGATCCT
>DATJUF010000053.1:0-18155 GCA_035502655.1 Binataceae bacterium (SeqCode) | reverse complement strand
CAGATTCGTGACGTTAAGCTGGCCGAGTTCACGCGCGACCTGATCGGCCAGCGCACTTTCGCCCGGGCCTGCAAGCAGAATCGGATGGAAAGCCTTGCCATCTTTAGGCCGCGCAAGATCCTGGATCGCCGCCGCGATCATTTCGGGAAAATAGATGCGGCTGGACCATGATGAACCCAGGATCACAGCCAATCGCGGGCTGGGCGCGCGAGCGATAAGCGCATTAGCCCGTTCGTGTTCTTCCGGCGGAAGGGCCAAGCCGAAAGCGATTGGCACAGGTGCAAGGCCGAGCGCATCACCAAAGGCCTGGTACTGCATCAGTTTCAGGCGCATCGAGGGCTGCGGCTCGATATGCCGGGTGGCGAAGCGGTGATTGAATTCCTTGCTATTCGCAGCGGCGAAGCCGATTCGCTCGGGTGCGCGGGATATCGACGAAATTATCCCGCTTTTCAAATGGCGCTGAAGGTCGAGCGTCAGATCGAATCCGCCTCGTCGGATTTTCCTGAGAAAACCTAAAAACGACCAGGGCGCGCGGCGGTCATAGATAATCAGCTCGTCGAGCCAGGGATGCTGCTCCAGGATCGGGGCGGACTTGGGTTCAACGGCCCACGCTATATGTGCCTTGGGAAACGCCAGCCGCAGGCGTCCGAGTAATGGCAGTGCGCGGACCACATCACCGATGGCGCCGAGCAAAACAATCAAAATCTTGCGCGGAGGGGAGTTCTCAGCTTGAGCACCCGTAGTCATCTTGGGTTAGCCGACTGGCGCCAGGCGCGGCGCTTCGCGCGATCTTCCGATGGTAGACGAAAATGGCCGCCGGAAAGATGTAAGACTGAAGAATTCGGCGTGCGCTCTATTCCCAATCGAGCGCACCCCTTTGCCACGCGTAAATCAGGCCAACCGCCAGAATCCCGATATACACCAACACTTCGACGAAGCCGAACATGCCGAGTTGGCGTAGTTCCACCGCCCACGGGTAGAGGAAGATTACCTCGACGTCGAAGACCAGGAATAAAATCGCAGTGAGATAGAAACGTACCGAATAGCGCGCCCAAGCGGTGCCGCTGGGCGGATTGCCGCATTCAAAGGCTTCGCCCTTGATAACAGTATGGACGCGCCGTGAACCAATCAGGCGGTTCACTGTAACCATAGTACCGACCACGAGGCCGGTAACCGCCAGGACTACGGCGATCGGAAACCAAGTCGCGATTCCTTCGTGCATGCCTGCTTAACCTTTACAGCAATTCATCTTATTTCTACACGATTAGGGCCGCGTGAGTGAAGCTCGCTAAACCTTCTGCGGCCAAGGGCTGCGTTAGCATGAGTTTCGGGAGCGATGCAGAATCCAAGGCGGCTGGCTCACGCAATCGTACTCGTCCTTCGCGGGCGAACGCTATCTTCGCGCAAGCTAGGCCTATGGCTGACGGCCACGAATTATGGCGTCGCCTTCGCGTTCAAGGGCCTCGCGAAACGCTGGATGGCTAATCGATGCCATTCGCCGCACTCGCTCGCCGAGCGGCTGCCCGCGCAAATCGGCGACGCCGAATTCCGTGGCGATAAGGTCCGCGTCGCCACGAGCAGTAGTCACGATTCCGCTTTCGAGCCGTGCCACGATGCGGCTGGCAGTACCGTTGCGTGCGGTGGAGGGCAATGCAATCGCCGAACGGCCACGCTCGGCGAGTTGCGCCCCGCGCACAAAGTCGCCCTGGCCACCGAGTCCGCCAATATACGAAGCTCCCGCAACTTCCGCATTGACCTGTCCGGTAAGGTCAACCTCGATCGCCGAGTTAAGCGCAAAAAAACGGTCAAGACGTGCGAGTATCTCCGCGTTGTGGGTATGTTTCCACGGGCAAATCCGGATCACGGGATTTTGATGCGCGAAATCATAGAGCAGGTTGGTGCCGAGCAAGGCCCCGGTGATCGTAAGGCCAGTGTCGATCGGCTTGAGTGCGTTGGTAATCACGCCGGTCTTGATCAGCTCCGCTACACGATCGTTGATCAGCCCCGAATGAAAGCCGAGATTGCGGCGGTCGCCCAGGCTGGCCATCACCGCGTCGGGAATTGCGCCGACGCCGATTTGGATCGTAGTGCCGTCTTCGATGTAATGGCCGAGATGACGCGCGATCGCCGCCTCAACCGGTCCAATGGGCTGCGGCTTAGCATAGGGCGGGCGTACGGAAGTATGGATAACATAGTCGATGCGGCTCAGATCGACGCCGCCTTCACACCAGGTCCAGGGCAACTGATCGTTGACTTCGGCGATTACGGTTCGCGCGTGAGTCATTGCGGCGGCCTGAAAATCATTGCCGAGACCATAGCTATAGGCGCCTTCCGCATTTGGCGCGCTGAGCTGCACGAGCACAACATCGGCGCGCAACAAACCCTGCTCGAAGTAATCGTGGATGCGTGACAGATGAGTGGGAATCACACGCAGCGCGTCCGCATCCGCCAACGCACGCAAATTACCCATCGCGCCGAAGCTCGTGAAACGGAGCACGTCCGCATGCTCGGCCCGTAGCGTTCGTGCCGATCTGACGCCGCCGAGAAAGATCTCAGCGTGGCCAATGCGGTGGCGCTGCTCGAGCAGCTTGATCACGAGCGAACTCGGCTCGCCGGCCCCTTGGCCCCACGTAATACAATCGCCAGGCCGGATTAGTTCAGCGAAATCGAGTGTGTCGATTGCAAGCTCATGCGGCATGCGCTCTTATTGCGCATCGCGGCCCGGCTGTGAAGTGGCGGGCCACGTGATCGACCAATTGCTCGGAAGGGACGGTTGAACCTCCTAACCAAGGCACGCTAAAAGAGACCAAATCAGACGAGTGAAGAATTGGAGGAAGCTGAGATGCTGAAATTTTACGGCACATCGAAGTCACGCTCGGCCCGTAGCCTATGGGCTGCCGAAGAGCTGGGAATCAAATACGAACACATCGCAACCCCAGTGCCCCAAGCCAAGAGCCCGGAACATCTGAAAATCAACCCAAATGGCCATATTCCTGCGATCGACGATGACGGCACGATCATTTGGGAATCGATGGCGATCAACCTTTACCTGGCCGAGAAGTACGGCAAGGGTTCGTTATGGCCGGCCTCCGTCCAGGACCACGGGCATGCCTACCAGTGGAGCTTCTTCGGCATGACAGAGATTGAGCCTCATCTGATGTCATTGCTGGCTCAGCGCATCTTTCTCCCTGCTGATCAGCGCGACGAGAAGGTGGCGCAGAATGCGATCAATGCTTTGAAGGCACCTCTAAGGGTGCTGGATGCAGCGCTCAAGGGCCGCGAGTATCTGCTCGGCAGCAGCTTTTCGATTGCCGATCTTAACGTGGCGGCAGTGCTGAGTTTCGCGATGCTGGTCAAACTCGACCTGTCGGCGACACCCACCGCAGAGGCCTGGCTGCAGAAATGCCTCGGACGTGAGGCCAACAAGAAGGTTCGCAGCTTGCCTTAATCACCTGGCAGTTCAAGCGCGCTAACTGCGAGTCAACAGACGGGACGGCACCTGTGGCCGTCCCGTTTCGTTTTTGCGACATGCGTCATCAGCGTCTATGCAGGGTGCAATTTGTCATTCTGCCGAGTTAGCGATGTCCCGAATTGAATCATCCCGCCCTAGTCTGCTGGCGGTACGCTTGTTGCGTCGCCCCCGATAGATTCAGCCGTTGCGTCCAATTCTGCTTGAGGCGGCGGCGCGGGATGACAACAACATGACGACGCCAGCCAAGACTACCACTCAAACTCCAGAAATCACCTCAGAGTCGAAGGCCAGCCATTCGCAGGCTCCGGCTGGGATGGGTTCACAAGCGAACCTGTCGGCGCCGCCGGTCCGAATCTCGCTGATGAAGGAGATAAGCGAACAGATTCGACGTCCTTTCCTGATTGGGATGGCGATTCTGCTGATGGCAGGCCTCGGATCATACTTTGCGCTGGAGAGTTACCGGAGTTCCAGCCGGCGAGTGGCGAGCAGCGACAGGGTTATCAGCGAGCTCAACGATTTGCTGTCAAATATTGATCGCGCCGAAGCGGCTGAACGCGGCTACTTGACCAGCGGGAGCTCGGGCAAAGACGAGACGGCAGGACTGGCCGTGTCCATCAACCACGATCTCGAGCAACTGCAGCAAGCGGCGCGCGACGGTACCGTGGCGGCGGCCGCGGCTATGGCGTTGAGCACCAAGGTTGAAACCAAGCTCAAGTTTTTCGAACAACTTTCGGCGGTGCGCGCCAAGCAGGGCGAGGCGGCGGCGACCGCGATGTTTACCGCGGGCCAGTCTAACGACTTGCAGAGCGCTATCCACGACCGCGCGCAACAGATGATCTCGGCGCAGGATCGGCTGCTCGCATCCCATCTCGCGAACCAGCATTTGCTATCTCACCTGCTCGGATTCCTGGTTGTATCAGGCTGTATTCTGGCATTTGCAGCCGTGACCTATGCGGGCTACTTCGTTGAGAACGCGTTCAAGCTGATTACCAGGCAACTCGGTGACGATGCCAACGGGCGCGAAGCCTTGGCCGCGCTCAATCAAACCCTCGAAGAACGGATCGATCAGCGTACAGCCGAGGCCGCGAAGTGGTCCTTCGAGCTCGAGCGTGCACGCAAAGACCTGAACCATCAGGGGCAGGTTCTGCAAGCGGTCCTGAATTTTATCAATGAAGGGGTGATGGTGTGCGACACCCATATGCGGTTGCTCGAAAGCAACGCCGCGGCCAAACGTTTGTTCGGCGATGACCTTGGCCGCCAATCCCTTGACCATTTGCCCCAGGCCTTTGAGTTGATCGGCGTGGCGGCCCAGAGGCCAGCCGAAGTGGCCGAATGGCCGCTTGCCCGGGCCGTTCGAGGCGATCAATGCGAGTTGGATTTCCAATTGCGGCATCGAGAGAGCGGGGCTGCTCATCTGGTAGAAAGCACTTCCATTCCGCTTCGTGACGATAATGGCGCTGTGCGTGCGGCGCTCGCGATTTTTCGCGATCTCACCCCGGCGGTCATGAGTCAGCGGTCTACAGCCCTGCTCGAGGCGCTCAGCGAGCGCATCGATGATGCCCTCATCAAGCTAGCGCATGACGGCAGGGTGCTTAGCTGGAATCCGGCGGCTGTCCGGATGTTCGGCTATGCGCCGGAGGAGATCATCGGTCATGCCTGCCGGCGGATAGTTAGCCAAGAGGCGATCGGGCTGACGCGGGAAGTGACTCGGCGGATGCTCGCCGGTGGCGGCTGCGAGCGCTTTGAGCTGGAAGCGGTACGCAAGGATGGTTCGCATGTGCCGGTGATGGCCGAGGCTTTCCCGATCAGCAAATCAGTGGGCGAGGATGCCAGCTTCATGCTGATCTGCCGCAATTTGAGCGAGCAGAAACTGCTCAGGGCCGAGGCCGCCAGCGCGCGCGCGATGGTGCTTGAGTCGGCACGGTCGCGCTTCGAGTTTTTGATCAATATGAGTCACGATTTTCAAACTTCGCTCAACCGGATTACGGGTGTATTGCCATTGCTGCTGGAGTCAACGCTGTCGGCTCAGCAGCGCGATTATGTGCAAGCGATCTCATCCAGCAGCAAATGGCTGCTCCAGGCTGTCAACGATATCCTGGACTTGGCCGGGCTGGCGTCGGGCAAAGTGGAATTCAATCAGGGCGAATTCGACCTCTATGAAACCGTCGAAGAGGCGGTCGATACTGCAGCGGAACAGGGCCAAAGCAAGGATATCGAACTCATCCTGACGATCGGTCCGGACCTGCCGCGCCATCTTGTCGGTGATCGGAGGCGTATCGCCCAGATTCTGGCGACGCTGGCCGAGAGTTCGCTTAAATTCAATGACCACGGCGAAGTGGTGGTCAGCGTCGATTGCGAGGAACGCGGCGAGAGTTTCACGGCGGTCCGTTTTGAGGTTCGGGGGACTGGCACCGCCCTGCCGCCCGACTTACAAGCGCGCCTGTTTCAGCCCTTCATGGCCTCAGTTGGCCGTACCGCACGTGACCTCGGAGGGACGGGTCTGGGCCTCGCAATTGCCGCCCAGTTGGTTGAGCGGCTTGGCGGCGGTCCAATTACGGTCGGCGGCGAGCCCGGTCTTGGCTCGGTCCTTCGCTTCACGCTGCGCTTCGCCAATGTAGCCGAAGATGGCGGGCGTCGTGAGCAGTGGCCTGAGTTGGCGCCGCGCCGGATTCTGGTAGTCGACGACAGCGCCAGCAGCCGTGTCAGCATCTGCGGACAACTGGCGCAGTGGGGTCTTGCGCCGGATTCTGCGATCGGCGGTGCGGAGGCTTTGCTGGCGATCCGTGAACGAGCGGCGGCCGGTGCGCCTTATGACCTGGTGCTGGCTGATATGCGCATGCCCGGTATGGATGGATTTGCGCTTTACCGCGCGATCAAGTCCGACCCGCGGGTTGGCCACACTCAACTAGTAATGATGGGCCCCTATGGCGTGCCGGAACAGCCCGATACTGACGGCTGGCTGGTCAAGCCGATCAAGCCGACCCGCCTGTTCGATTATCTCACCCAGGCCGGGCCACGTCCCGCGACCGAGGCGCGGGAGGACACTACCACCTCCGAGCATGCGAGTTCGCATTCGCAAGCGCCTGGCACCAAGGTCAACGGATCGGCCGCCGAAGTGCGTACGCAGCCCAGTTGTGCGAGTCTCGACCGTTCGGTGCTCGAGGCCTTACGCTCGCTCTCAGGCGCGAGTGGCAGTGACCTCATCAGCGTGATGACAGGCGCGTTCACGAGCGACCTGCCAATGCGGATCACACAACTTGAAACAGCGATGGCGGCCAATGACATGACGACGCTCAAGACGCGTGCTGCAGCTCTGCGCGGACTCGCGGCTGGTCTGGGATTGACGCGAATGGCCGCGCTCTGTGCTGATTTAGCGGCCCACGCCGAACATAACGAGCGGCAGCCGGCCGCGGTCAGCCTCTCGATGCTGCGTGACGAGGCTGGAGTGGTTCTGCCGCTGCTCGAACGCGAAGCCGGAATGACAGTAACGCAGGGCGAGGGGCCGCAGCGTGAAAGCGCGCTCGTGTATCACATCGGAGGGGCGGCGCGGCGCCAATATCGTGCCGTCGCGATAGCAAGCCCGCCAGCAGCCAAGCTTATCGGATCAAAATGCCCGCCGGGTTAAATGGCGAAAGTTCCTTGAACAATTCAACTGGCGCACTGGGACCGCGGGCATCTGCTGCAAAAAAAGCGATTGCACCAGGAATTGCCACTGCTACTCGGCCACTCGCATCCACCGCGATTCCCTGCGGATCATACAACTCGGGCGCCGTGATTGTTTTGGCCTGTGACCAGTTCGGTCCCTCGGGAATAAACATAGTGATCGCATGGTTCGAGCTGCTGTCGGCGTACAAGTCGAGGTCTTGATCGACAAATACCCGGTCAGGGGCAGCCACGCTGTCGATGGTTGCAATTGGAGGCGCATCGCCGTGCGCGTTGGCATCGAAGATTAGAATCTTGCCGGAATCGTGGTCGGCGACGAAAGCCCGTCCGGTGGCATCGATCGAGATACCGGTTGGGCTGGTCAATCCGGTATGCGGTCCTTGGATAGAGTGGTCGGGCATGATGTTACCGCTCTGATCCCCAGTAAATACGAGAATCTTGGCATCGCCGGGGCCCTGGCCCGCGTCAGCAACGTATAGGTCCCCACTCTGATCGACTGCCATACCATTGATATGCTGGAACTTGGTATGCGGACCCTCAATCTCGCGCACCATTTGGTAATGGTAGTTTTGTCCAGCGTAGACTTTGATGTTGGCATTTTGATTGGCGACAAAGACTTCTTTTTCAGCGTCGATACCAACGCTGACTGGGAGGTCTGCCGGCGTTTCCTTGATAGTCGCAAGGGGAGCAGCCGCCGGAGACGTGGATAACTCAGAAATCGTTACCTTATGCTGGTCTGGGAGGCAGGCGTACAGGAGTTGCGGCGGCGCCGATGGCGAAGCCGATTTCCTGCAAGCCATCGCACAAGTCGCCGCGCTTGCAATCAAAAATTGTTTTAACCGGAATTGAAATGCCGCCGAATCCATCCAATCTCCCGCGCGAAGCCGCGAGCCTGAATGCTGCGCGTTTAGCATAATCGTGCGCTAGCACTCCAGTGTCAGATGAAGCTAGAGGGCCGCGGAATGGCGGAACCGGAAGCCGGCTGTTCCTTTTGGCTATCTAAGGTAACGTTAGGTCAAGTAAATGAGATGGTTGAGCGTCTTCAGGACTTTTATGGGAGAGCTTTAATCCTTAAGCTGATACTCTGCTTCGATAGGGCAACTCCGCGAGCGATGGCCAACGGCCTTTTGAGTGAGCGTGGCAATCACGGTGGGGCTCGCCGCATAAATTGCTAGGTTGAGGTTCGTCCGACAACGATGGCAGCAGAGAAACGCATCCTGGTTGCAGAAGATGATTTCGCCACCGGCCAGGCATGGTCCGAATTGATAGCGTCATGGGGCTTTGCGGTCGAGATTGCGGGCGACGGCGCCCGGGCCCTGCAACTGGTGGATAGCTTCGACCCTCACATGCTGCTGCTGGACCTGCGCCTGCCCGAGAAAAACGGTCTCGAAGTGCTGGGCGAACTCGGCGCGCGGGGGGTTCATCTGCCGGTGATAATGATCTCGGGCGAGGGCGACGTTGGCGACGCGGTACAGGCGATGAAGCTGGGGGCCTACGACTATCTGCGCAAGCCGGTTGATCCGCCCCGGCTGCGGGTGCTGCTGGCGAATCTGAGTACGCATCTGACGGTGAACGAAGAGAATGAGCGGCTGCGCCGGCGCCTGATGCATGCTGGCGAGCTGGGTCGCTTGATCGGCCAGGCCTCGCCGATGACGCGGGTACTCAATTTGATTCAACAAGTGGCGCCAAGTTCGGCCTCAGTGGTGATTGTCGGCGACAGCGGTACCGGCAAGGAATTGGCGGCCCGTACGATTCATGACTTATCGCCCAGGCGCGACGCGCCTTACGTTGCGATCAATTGTGCGGCGCTGCCTGAGACGCTGATGGAAAGCGAACTCTTCGGTCATGAGCGGGGCGCTTTTACTGGAGCCGATCGGCGGCGCGAAGGCTGTTTCGAGCTGGCTAATGGCGGAACTCTGCTGCTCGACGAAATCGGTGAGATGAAGGCCGAATTGCAAGCCAAGCTGCTGCGGGTGCTGGAGGAACAAAAAATCCGGCGGCTGGGCGGCAGCGCTGAAATTGCCGTCGACGTCCGCGTGCTGGCGGCAACCAACCGCAACCTCGAGGCTGCGATCCGGGAAGGCCGCTTCCGCGAAGACCTCTATTACCGGCTGAATGTTTTCACGATCGAACTACCCGTATTGTGTGAGCGCGCTGACGATATTCCGCTACTGATCGAGCACTTCCTGAAGGAGATGCACCCCCCTGAAGGCAAGTCAGTAACCGGCGTCGAGACCGAGTGCCTGGAGATTCTCAAGTCTTACCGCTGGCCCGGCAACGTCCGCCAGTTGCGCAACGTGATCGAGCGCGCGCTGATTGTCACACGGGGTCCGTTGATCGCAGTCGCCGATCTGCCGCCGGAGTTGAAACGGGTGGGCGGAACCAACGCCAACCTTGAAATCAAGCTGGGCAGCTCGCTGGACGAAATCGAGCGCGAAGTAATCATGCGCACGATCGACTATGTTGGCGGCAACAAATCGCGCGCGGCGGAAATCCTCGGAATCAGCCTTAAAACCCTTTATAACCGGCTCGAGCGCTATCAGAGTCCCTCAGCCAATCCATGAGCGCTGACTGCTAAAATTGTGGCGGTGGCGGGATTGCGCCGATGAATTGGCGGTCCCCTGCGCCATCCTCTTGGCGAACGCCGGATCAATAACAGCCTAGATGACCTGTTCGGGCTTTGACGCGCCTGCCGTCCGGCTCGTCTTTTGAATAGTCAATTCTATCTACGCCATATCTCAGTCGATTAATCACAACTGGGCTTCAATCCAGTGGCGGCGCCTTTGCTTCGCCAGTGCGAAGGCATAAGGCTTGCGTCCTTTCCCAATCAAAGGGTGCGCGCTGTTGCGCGGGCGAAATGGCCGTAGGCCAGGGTTCGCATGGGATATACGTGCTGCTTGTTGCCGATGTTCAGTCCGCTGTCACGGATGAGGTAGCAACCGTCTCGGGGAGCGCTGCGCCTCTGTCACCTTTGTCCAGCAGGTACTCTGCTCGCATCTGGAGCTGCTTCGTGCTGGCGGTGATGGTCGCTCTGATCATGGGTGTTTCCTGCTATCGCAGCATCCAGCAACTGATTGACCGCGAGCAATCGGTCGCGCACACGCAAGCGGTGATCGAAGAGCTGTGGACGTTGGTTTCCGCTTCGAAGGACGTTGTCTTGCTCGAGCGGAGTTATGTGTTAACGCCGGATAGTGAGTACGAAACGCTGATGCGGTCCGAGTCCGCTGATCTAGAGACACGTGTGGCCATGCTTAAGCAGCTGGCCGGCGACAGCCAGGTGGAAAGCTCGCGCAGCGAAGGACTCGAACGCGGCGTCAAGAGCCTGAATAGCTTTGTCATGAAGGTGGTGGATACGCGCCGCGCGGCGGGGCTGCAAGCGGCGACTGCATTGATTCAGACTGGCTACGGAATCCACCTTTTGCAGCAGATCGAACAGCGCGTGCGCCTGATGGACGCAACTGAACAGAATTTGCTCGCGCAACGTTCCAGGGCCGCGCAAAATGCCGGGATCAGAACCCTGCAAATCATCGCCTTCGGCAGCCTTGTGGTAATCGTTTGCATGAGCTTCTCCGCCTGGTACGTGCGTTATTCATTGTCAGCCCTGCGCATAAGTTCCGGCGAATTGATTCGCAGTCATGCGCAATTACACGAGCTGAACAAAGAGCTCGGCCGCTCCAATGCCGAACTTGAGCAATTTGCCTATTCGGCTTCACACGATCTGCAGGAGCCGCTGCGCATGGTTGCGAGCTATGTGCAGCTCCTGCGTGATCGTTATCGCGGCCGGCTCGATAGCGACGCTGACGACTTTATCGATTTCGCGGTCGACGGTGCGAAGCGGATGAAAAGCTTGATTAACGACCTGCTGGTCTACTCACGTGCCGGCCGCAGCCACGAACCGCAGCCGGTTGAAGCCGGAGAGGCCCTTGAATGGGCTTTATCCAATCTCTCCTTGCGCGTCGCCGAAACCCATACCACGGTAGTGCATGGGAAGCTGCCGAGGGTGATGGCTGACCCGACGCAGCTCGGTGAGGTTTTTCAAAATCTGATCGAGAACGCGATCAAGTTTCATGGGAGCGAGCCGCCACGCATTGAGATAGGTATCAGCCGCATTGATGGGAACTGGCTATTCTCAGTCAAAGATAATGGCATCGGAATCGCCCGCGAGCATCAGAGCCGTGTCTTCCAGATGTTTCAGCGGCTGCATAGACGCGACGAATATTCCGGCACCGGTATCGGCTTGGCGGTGTGCCGCAAAATTGTCGAACGGCACGGCGGCCGCATCTGGGTTGAGCCGGGCAAGGATAGCGGCGCGGATATCCGCTTCACGCTCCCGGCAACGGCGTAACGGATGTTAGCGAGGGGTGGCATGGAACAGTTCTGGCATGGTGGCGTGATCGACATTTTATTGGTCGAGGATAATCCGGGTGACATCCGTCTGACGCAAGAAGTTTTCAAAGAAGGCAAAATTCGCAACAAGCTTCATGTCTGTACGGATGGCGAAGAAGCTTTGGACTATCTGCACTTGCGCGGCAAGTACGCCAATGCGGTGCGGCCTGATCTGGTGCTGCTCGATCTGAATCTGCCGCGCAAAGATGGGCGCCAGGTGCTGCAGGAAGCCAAAGAGAATCCCGTACTCAGAACTATACCAATAGTCATCCTGACTACTTCGGCGGCGGAACAGGACATTCTGCGGAGCTACAATCTGCATGCAAATTCGTACATTACGAAACCGGTCGACCTGGACCAGTTCGTCCGCGTAATCAACTATATTCAGGACTACTGGCTGGAGATTGTTAAACTTCCCAGCCGCGTGTGAGTATATGAGTTCAACTCCAATTCATACGCTGCTGGTCGAAGATAATCCGGGTGACGCACGCCTGGTGTATGAGGCGCTGAGCAACGCACGCGATACTGACTTCGCTCTGGAACACGCCGGCCGTCTCGCCGCAGCTATTGAACGGCTGAGCCGTCCAGGAATCGATGTGGTGTTGCTCGACCTCACGCTGCCCGATTCGCAGGGGGTGGAGACGATTATCCGGCTGCACACCTCGGCGCCTGACGTTCCGATTATTGCTTTGAGCGGGATGGATGATGAGCGTGTGATCCAGGGAGCGGTGCGCAACGGGGCCGACGACTTCCTGATCAAGGGGAGCTTCAGCAGCGATTTACTGGTGCGTTCCATCGGTTATGCAATCGATCGCAAGAATGCGCGGGAAGAACTCGCCCAAGCGCGTGATTCGGCGCTCGAATCGGCTCGCCTGCGAGCCGAGTTCCTGGCCAATATGAGCCATGAAATCCGCACGCCGCTGAACGGTGTGATCGGTATCACGCGGCTGTTGGCTGATACGCAACTGACGGCCGAACAGCGCGAGATGATCGAAATCGCGAGTGCCAGCGCCGATACGCTCCTGAAAATCGTCAATGATATCCTCGACTTTTCCAAGATATCAGCAGGCAAGGTGACCTTCGAGGAAGCCGATTTCGATCTCGGCGCGACCGTCGAAAACGTCATCCAGATGTTTGCCGAGCAGGCCCAAAGCAAGAATGTAGCGCTCAACTCGCTGATCGAAGGCGACGTTCCGCTGCTTCTGCGTGGCGACGCTGGCCGGCTTTCCCAGGTGCTGATCAATCTGACCGGCAACGCCGTCAAATTCACCGCGCAGGGGGAGACTACCATTCGGGTCAGCCGCGTTAGCGAAAGCAGCGATGAAGTGAGCTTGCGCTTCAATGTTCGTGATACCGGAATCGGCATTCCACTGGAGGGCCAGCGTCACGTCTTCCAGGCCTTTGCCCAGGCTGACGGCTCAACCAGGAAGAAATATGGCGGCACTGGACTCGGCCTCGCGATTTCGGCTCAGCTGGTCGAGCTGATGGGGGGTAATATCGGCCTCCAGAGCGAGAGCGGCAGCGGTTCGACCTTCTGGTTCACAGCCAGCTTCCGGAAGCAGCCGGCAGCCCATCAGGCGCTCACTATACAAGTCCGCCTCAAGGGGGTGCACGTTCTGATCGCCGACCACAGCCTTGCGAGCGGCCATCTGATTGCCGAGCATCTTACCGCGTGGGGAATGCGCTGCGATCTGGTGAACAGCGCAACGGAAGCGATGGCGGCGTTACGCAACGCGGACGCCTCCGGCGAACGGTTCGCCCTCGCGCTTATCGATATGCAACTACCCGAAATGGACGGTCTTGCGGTCGCGCGTGCAATCAAGGCCGAGCCGGCGCTAGCGTCCATCCGCCTGCTCGGGATCTATTCACTAGGCGGACGCCCGGACGAAAAGGAGATGAAGGGTAGCGGACTCGCAGCCCTTTTAGCCAAGCCGATAAAGCAATCGCAACTGTTCAACACCGTGACAGCGTTGATGGCGGCGGCAACTGACAAGAACAGCATAGCGTCTGTATCCTCACTCCGGCGGCGGCGTCCCGTCCGCGAGATAAAAAGCCGCGTTCCTGAAGTTCTCCGCATCCATACGCGCATCCTGCTGGTCGAAGATAACCTGGTGAACCAGCAGGTCGCGGTGCGCATGATGGAACGGATGGGTTACAAGGCCGACACGGTTAAGCATGGCCGCGAGGCGCTGGATACGCTCGCGCTCAGCAAGTACGACATCGTCCTGATGGACTGCCAGATGCCGGAGATGGACGGCTACAGCGCGACACGCGAATTTCGGCGGCGCGAAGGTTCAGTGCGCAATACCACGATCATCGGCGTGACCGCGCATGCATTGAGCGGTGACCGTGAGGATTGCATTAAAGCCGGGATGGACGACTATCTGGCGAAGCCAGTCACGCCGCAGGATATGGTCGAAGTGCTCGACCGCTGGGTATTGAAAATCAATCATTTGAGCGGCAACGGTAACGCCGTTCCAGGCGCAGCCGGCCCACCTGACTTTGATAAGGCGACACTTGACGAACGGGTATTGGCCGAGCTTCGCGAATGCGAGCGGCCCGGTGAATCGAGCTTTGTAGCGCACCTGATTGAGATCTTTCTGGAAGATCTCAACAGGCGGCTCGCGGAGATTCGTGATGCGCTTTCAGAGGGGGACGCAGAGCGGATCCGGCGCGCGGCGCACGCACTTAAGGGCGCGAGCGGTGAACTAGGGGCGGCGCGGTTACGCGAATTGTGCAGCGGGCTCGAAGCGCAGATCACTAATAAATCACTGGACGGCGCAGCCGGTGTGATTCGTTCAATTGAGGAAGAGGCCGATCGCGTCCGGCACGCGCTCGAAGCGCAAAAGTCCACCGAAGTTGCCGCGCAAATCTAAAACCGAGCCATTCGCAAGGCGGTACGCGGCGACTAGCACTATCGGACAAGAACGGTCCCGTCAGGCGTTTCTCGGCAGCTATCTAAGACCGGTCGCTCTTTTGAAGACTAACTAGGCTGCGCTGGCAAGCGTGCGTGACGACCGCACCGGGGGGTAGCCACCGTAGCCGTAGGCGATTAGCGCGCCGCCGAGCAAAAGGGCGTCGCGTCCGAGATCGAGCCACATTCTGGCACGTGATGGTGTCCCTGTCCCGAAGCATCCGCAATCGATCGTAAGGCCGCGCGCCAGCGCCGCGGCAATCGCAATCAGGAAAACCGTGAGGAGCACGACGATGCCGAGCGCCGCCGCTCGCCGCCAGACGCCTGCTATCAACAATGCTCCGCAGATTATTTCGAACGGTGGCAGGGCCAACGCCATCGGACTGATGAGAAAGTTAGGCAGGATCTGAAATGAGGCAATGTTAATCGCGAATTCAGAAGGGTCTTGAAGCTTGATAATTCCCGCGTAGACGAACGCAGCCCCAATCGCTATGCGAATCGCTAGTGCAAGCCATTTCACCATCGCTTTTCCCACGTCCTGACGCTCAGCCAGGTTCCCATTCAGCTATGCACAACCGGTAAGCCCGCCGCGGTCCAGCCGTCCCATCCGCCGGGGTAGATGCGCACCTGGGTGAAGCCCAGCGCAGTCAGCGCCTGCGCAACCATTTTGCTATCGTGGCACGCGCCACCAGCGCAATAGACCACGATCGGCTTGTTCTTTAATGTTTCCAGCATTGGCCGCAACCGCATGTAGTCATGCCCGAAATCCTGACGCGAAAGATTGATCGCTCGTGGCACGTGGCCGCGATCGAAATAGGTCGCGGCGCGCGCGTCGAGAATCGTCACGCCCTTATCCGCGACGGCTGCACGAAACTGATCCAGGCTGATCGTCTCGACTGGAAACGAATCGAGCGGAGGACCGTTGACCAGTTGCGAGAGTTCCGCCTGCAATTGCTGGTCAGGGGATTGATAAACCAGCGGTATCGGATTTGGCCTGAAGCGGTTCAGCGCTAGTCCGCATATCGTCGCGAGGATCGCGAGACCGATCATGCCGAGGAAATCCTTGCCTAGCTGCGCGCCGCTCATTTTCGCTTGAACCTACGGCTTATCTTTTCCACGATCGGTTTCATCCACCGAAGGTCCGGCTATGCCGGATGCTTCGGGCTGAGCAGTGTCATGCGTTGCCGCAATTTCATCCGGCGAGGACGCTCCGTTGCCCGCTTCCCCGTGTAATTGTTCTTGAGGCCGTTTGATGTCAATTGCTGCGCCAGCCTCTTCCGCAACCGTAGCGTCGCCTGCCGCAGCTTCCTCAATTACTGCGGCCTTCTCGCCGGTCGCGGCCGAGTCATCTGCCGGACCCGCTTCAGATGGCGGATCGAATAGCACTCGCTGCTCGTCGATCGCACGGAACTCGTCCAGATCAGGCAGGCCGGCGATGTCCTTCAGGCCAAAGACTTCGAGGAATTCAGGCGTTGTAATGTAGACCAGCGGCCGTCCAGGCGCTTCTTTGCGCCCACCGATTTTGATCAGCCGCCGCTCAAGCAGCGTGTCGATTACGCCGCCGCAATCGACGCCCCGCAGTTGCTCAATCTCTGGCCGCGTGACTGGCTGGCGGTAAGCGATAATCGCCAGGGTCTCAAGCAGCGGTCGGCTTAATCGTGGCGGCTTGGCCGCGAGCAGTTTACGGACGTAATGGGCGTGCTCTCTGGCTGTTCGCAACTGATAACCGTTCGCGATTTCTTCGAGCACCAGGCCGCGCCCGGTCGCAGTATAAGACGATGCCAGGTCGGCGAGCGCAAGCCGAATTGTGTCGCGCGGTACCGTCTCAAGTACTGTCACCAACTGCGGGAGGGTTACAGGTCCGCCAGCCGCGAACAACAGGCTTTCTAGAATCGCTTTTAGCCTTTCCTCTTCCACCAGCTCCATCCGTCCGCCTAAGTGCCCCCGCCCTCGTCTTTATCATCGATGCTCGATGCTCCCGGACTGGCGCTATCGCTCGGATCATCGGCAGGATTCTGCGGAACTATCGAGGCCACGGGATGCGCTGCGTCCCAACGATCACCGCGGCCGAGCAAAATCGGCCCCAGGCGTTCTTCCTGCCAGGCTCGCACTGCCCCGCGGCGGATCAACTCCAGCAGCGCCAGAAAGGTCGCGATAATCAAAGGCCGATCGGCCAGGTCGTCGAACAGCGTATTAAACTCGACACGTGTTCCTTCGCCGAGTGCGGCCAATACTCTAGGTATGCAATGGGCAACCGGGATGTCGCGTAATTCGATCTTTCGCGGCGTGCGATCACTCAACCGCTTAAGCACCACGGCCAGCGCCTGCACCAAGTCAAAAATTGACACGGCTAACGGCTCCGCTGGCTGATCCTCCTGCGGAATCGGCTCACCCGGCGAGGCAAAGACGTCGCGTCCGAGCAGCGGGCGTTCGCCCAGCTTGAGCGCCGCCTCGCGATAGCGCTGATATTCGAGCAGACGCTCGACCAGATCGTGCTTGAGTTCCTCCGCCTCGTCGGTGTCATCAGGAGCCGGATGAGGCAGCAGGGTGAACGATTTGATCAGCAGAAGCGTCGCCGCCATCACCAGGTATTCGCCGGCCACATCGAGGTTCAATTCCTCCATCAGGTTGAGATGTTCGAGGTACTGTTCGGTGATGATGCTCGCGGTGACATCGTGAGGGTCGAGTTCGGCGCGTTTGATCAGGTGCAGCAGCAGGTCGAGCGGGCCTTCATAGATTGGCAGACGGAAGCGCAGCATACCGCTATTGAGGTTCGCCGGCGCGTTCTGACTCTCACTCTCACTCATAACAGTGCTGCCGCAATCGCGCTGATAACCGGATCAATCAATTTGTCCACCACGTTCATGTACAAGAGCAGCAATAGTATCAGAAATCCGTATCGTTCGATTCGGGCAAACTGGCGGGCTAACGGCCTGGGCAGGAGACCGGTCACGACGCGTCCACCGTCGAGCGGCGGCAACGGCAGCAAATTAAAGACTGCAAGCTCGACGTTGATTATCACGGACGCACGCGTCATCAGTGCGAGCGGATAAACGATAGCATGACCGGCGGGACCGTAGAGATGGCCGATCAATCCCCGTAGAGCTACACCGCTAAGGAACGCGAGCGTGAAGTTCGTGACTGGGCCAGCCGCAGCGACCACGATCATGCCTGTGCGCGGATCCCGCAACCGGCCGAAATTGACCGGCACGGGCTTGGCGTAACCGAACACCGGCAGATGGAAGAAAAGCAGCATCGCTGGCATGATAATCGTGCCGAAGAGGTCGATATGGGCCAGAGGATTGAGGGTCAAGCGTCCGGCGCGCAGGGCCGTATCGTCTCCCAGCGCCCGCGCGACCACACCGTGCATCACCTCATGGATTATGATCGCGAGCAGGATCGGTACTGCCCATATCGAGACCTGGGCAATGAATTCGGGGGCGCGATCCAATTCAGCCAGCCGTGTTCCGGTTTACTTTAAGTTCGATCCGCAGGCGCGCGCAGAATTCACGAAAATCGAGCAAATCGGTGCTGTAGGCCTCAAACGAATTGGCGCTGAGGCCGCCTTCGACTTTGCGCCGCTTTAGATAGCGGTCGATGGCCACCTCCCAATCGCCCGATTCATGGTGGTTGGCAGATGCTTGCGCGGCCTGCTGCGGCGCTATTTGATTCAAGCGCGTGCCGCCCGCCATTCGCTGCCCAGCTCGGATTCGAGTGCCT